>NZ_CP073579.1:338142-676284 GCF_018199995.1 Photobacterium sp. GJ3
GGCCCATAGGATTGCCATTGTGAAGTGCTCAGTGTTTTGGCTTGCTGACGTAAGACCGGGTTGCCTAATTGTGCAATTTTCATCCTTGCCTCCTGAGACGTGCTTTAGTGCGTTATAACGCTTGTCGCCATCTGCTGCAACCTTTTGCGCTCAGAGCGCATTCAGCAACTATGCTTATGGGACAAATTCGCACGTGAAACAATTGGATGGAGCCTGAAATGGACAGAAAAGCTTTTGTTGAAAAACTCAATGCTCAAATGAAAGAACTCAATGCAGAAATTGACAAGCTGGAAGCGAAAGCGCAGCAATCCAGTGCGGAAATGAAAGAAAAATACCGGGACGAAATTAGCCATCTGAAGCAAAAGAAAACCGAAGCAAATCAGAAACTGGAAGAAGTGAAACACGCGAGTGAAGAGGCCTGGGAGGAACTGCGCCAAGGGGCTGAAGAAGCATTCACTTCAATGAAAAAGGCGTTTCAGTCGGCTTGGAATAAATTTAAATAAACCTCAAAAGTACCCAAGCAATCAGAGATTACTTGGGGGGCTGATTTCAGATGCAGATCAGCCCATTTTCTTCAGTGCGACGGCATTCATGCAGTATCTTAAGCCACTGGGCGCCGGGCCGTCCGGAAAAACGTGCCCTAAGTGTGCATCACACACCGAACATGTGGTTTCGATACGCTGCATGCCGTGGGACGTATCCAGATGGTAGTGAATCGCATTGGGTGTCACGGGCTGTGTAAATGAAGGCCAGCCTGAGCCAGAGTCGAATTTTTCACTGGCATCGAACAGCATGTTGTCACAACAGATGCAGGCATATTCACCAGGTTCAAACAATTCGCACATGTCAGATCCAAAAGGGCGTTCTGTGCCTTTCTGACGCGTGACATAATAGGCATCCTCGCTTAATTGCTGGCGCCATTCAGCATCACTTTTCTCCACCCGGCGTGTTGGTTCCGGGTTTTCACTGGCTGCATATTTCAGAACGGTTTCCCATGTCAGCATAAAGACCTCCAAGATTTGGGTACTGTCTATAGATAGAGTGCAGGTGAGGGAATTTCAAGCGGGTTGCATTGATATTCTGCTTTAGATTAGACCAGCGATGAAAAGAAATATTAACCATGTTATTTATAAGTGTTTATAAGCGAAAGTCTTGGTTATAATGCCGCGCTTTACGACAGGCTGCGCTTTGCTGCCTGATTGAACACAATGCTCTGGATTTACGATCCAGCCCGCACTGAGGAAAAACGATGTCCCAATACGTTGTCTGCGCACTGTACAAATTTGTTACACTGGAAAATTTTGAAGCGCTGCGCCAGCCTTTGCAGCAGTTGATGGAAGAAAAAGAAATTCGAGGCACCCTGCTGCTGGCGAAAGAAGGTATCAATGGCACGGTTGCAGCCAAGCGTGAAAATATTGATGCGCTGCTGGCCTGGTTCCGGAAAGATGAGCGTCTGGCAGATATCGTCTATAAAGAATCGTTTGATGAAAACCAGCCGTTCAACCGCTCCAAGGTGAAACTGAAAAAAGAGATCGTCACCATGGGAGTAGAAGGCATCGACCCCCGTCATGTGGTGGGCTCCTATGTGAAACCGAAGGACTGGAATGCGCTGATCTCTGATCCTGAGGTGTTCGTCGTGGATACCCGAAACGACTATGAGATTGAAGTCGGGACTTTCAAACATGCGGTCAATCCGAAAACAGAAACATTCCGTGAATTCCCGGATTACGTGAAAGAAGAAATGGATCCGGCCAAGCACAAAAAAGTTGCGATGTTCTGTACCGGTGGTATTCGTTGCGAAAAATCAACAGCTTACCTGAAAGAGCAGGGGTTTGAAGAAGTGTACCATCTGGAAGGTGGCATTCTGAAATATCTGGAAGAAGTACCGGCAGAAGACAGTCTGTGGGAAGGTGAGTGCTATGTCTTTGATGGCCGAGTCACGGTGAATCACGCGCTTGAAAAAGGTAATTACGCGCTGTGTAATGCTTGCCGCCTGCCAATTACCGAGCAAGATATGCAGAGTGAACGCTTCGAGAAAGGTGTCAGCTGTCCGAAATGTTTTGAGAAGCATACGGATGAGCAAAAAGCGCGTTTCCGTGAGCGTGAGAAGCAGGTTCAGCTTGCTGAAACCCGAGGTGAGCAGCACGTTGGTGGTGATGCAAAAACGATCATCGAAGCACGTCGTCAGGAAAAACTGGCCCGTAAAAAACAGCAGCGTGAGCAGCGTTAATCGCACTTTTCTCTGCTAAACGTCAGTAATCCCTGGTTTTTACAACGAAAACCGGGGATTTTTTGTTTGTGTGAAATTTCCTTCTCTCTGTTTGAAACCAATCAAGGGTGTGACAGGTCAAACTCTTTACACGGATAAATTGGAGAGGCGGGCGATGGAGACCATAGGATTCGGGGGAAGCTGTCACTGGTGCACGGAAGCGATTTTCCGTTCATTATCCGGTGTTTGTGAAGTCGAACAGGGCTGGCTTGCCGCTCAGGGCCACGCGGAATTATCTGAAGGGATTCTGCTGCGTTTTGATCCGGCACGGATTGATTTGTTCACGCTGATTCAAATTCATTTATACACCCATAGCTGTACGTCTAATCACGCATTACGACACCGGTATCGTTCCGCAGTTTATGCGTTCAGTCCGGATCAGCAACATGCCTCTCAATTGTGCCTGAAAGCCCTTCAGGCTGAATTCGAACAACCAATTTTGACCCAGGCGCTGAGATTCGACACCTTTGAGCCTTCCCGTGAGGAAATTCAGAACTACTTTTACCGAAATCCGGAGCGGCCTTTTTGCCAGATGCGGATCAGTCCGAAACTCGGTATCTTGCTGAATCAGTTCAGTGAACGGATTGATGAGAAGAAAAGACCGCTGATTGAGCAAAGCGTGCCACAGGCCGTTGAAGCACAAAGGAAAGCGCCGACGCGGACACTGTGACTGAGCGTTCTGAGATGGGTTAAGTCACCGCTATCGTAACGGATGAAGTGTTGAAAAAAACGATTGACCTCAGGTTAACCTGAGGTTTTATCTTAGCGCCATCGCATACTTTCTGAAGGCTGAAACGATGGACAAATATATACAAGCGTACCTGCAATCTCTTGATCTGGCTGAACCTCAGCATTCTCTGACGTGGGTTCAGTCCCTGCAAACGGCTCATCTGGCACGTTATCCGTTTTCAAGTGTGAATGTCATCCTGAGCCGTGATTTGAGCCTGGAACCGGAAGCCTTGTTTGACCGGCTGGTGTCAGAACGCAGTGGTGGTTACTGTTTCGAACATAATAAAGTCATTTTTCTGGCGCTGAAACATCTGGGCTTTGAAGTTCGCCCTCTGATTGGCAGGGTGATGCTGAATGGCAATCCGGACAATGGACGCTCTCATCGCCTGACCTTACTTCAGTTGGACGGAAAACAGTATCTGATCGATGGCGGATTCGGGGTCATGACCCCGCGTCGTATTATCGCGCTGGAAACTGGGGAAGCACAAGATTCACTTCGCTATGCGTATCATGTCGAGCCGGATGGCCGGGGCGGGTTCATGGTGATTGCCCGTCATGATGAGACGGCTCAGACTTTGTACCGGTTCGATTTTGCCGAATATGTGGAATCGGACTGCCAGATTGCACATTTCTACAGCGCTCAGTCGCCTGATGCGGCTTTTGTGAATCATCTGGTTGTTTCCAGAATTGTGGCTGAACGCAGAATGCTGATCCGTAATCTGACCTATTTTGAATACGATGACCAGCATCTTTCAGACAAATCCGTGGCCATTGAAGACAGCACAATGCTGTATCAATTGCTGAAAACGCAATTCAAATTGGCGGTGACAGAGCAGGAGGCCGCACACCTGTTTGCGCATCAGACCGCGAAGCTTCGCCAGATGCAGACGAACGGATGAACCTGATATCCCGGGCTTTTTTCTATCAGATTTATGTTTGCTTTACCGGAATGTTCGTTTATAAAAGGAGTTTGCCCTTTTTAAATGTCGGGAGGCACAATGGCTGCAATTCTTTATTATGTCCACGATCCGATGTGCAGTTGGTGCTGGGGATATCAGCCCGCATTCGCACGGTTGAAAGCCAAATTGCCGGAAACGATTGAAGTGCGTTCTGTACTTGGCGGGTTGGCCCCGGACAGTGATCAGCCGATGCCAGAAGAGATGCAGCAAATGCTGCAACTCACCTGGAAGCGTATTGAAGGTCAGTTGGGCACCACGTTCAATCATGATTTCTGGGCGACATGCCGTCCGCGTCGTTCAACGTATCCGGCTTGCAGAGCCGTGCTGGCGGCTGAATGTCAGGGGCAGGGGGATGCCATGACGGCTGCGTTGCAAAAGGCTTATTATCTTCGCGCCATGAATCCTTCCGATACGGAAACGCATTGTTTGCTCGCCGGTGAACTGAATTTAGATACGGATCGATTTGCACGGGATCTGGCCAGTCCGGCGGTGCAGGCGCTACTGGAAGACAATCTGGCGTTCACCGCTGCTCTGGGTGTTTCTGGCTTTCCTTCTCTGGTGTTAGAGATCAACGGGCAGCGATGGCCAATCGCTGTGGCTTACCGTAATGAGCTGACGACCTTGAATGATATTCAGGACAAGATGAACTGGGCAAATACGAAAGAGAAATTCAGCCGGTTATTTTTCCGTTCATAATTGAACCGCCGGGGGATTGCCCCCGGTCTTCAACATTTCAGTCTTATCTGACGGTCTTGAATGAAGTCAGAACCGATACGCCAGCCCGATGCTGTACAGGCTTTGATTTTCATCGTAAAAATCAATATTTGACGACAACGTGTCATATCCGGCCCGGGCAATCGCACTGACGTTCTGCCATTGGAACGGAGCCAGATAAATCAGGGTGATCGAGACGCCATACCGATTGTCTTCACGCACCTGCTGAAAGATTGGATGACGTTCGTCGTAATCGATTCTGGCGCCACTCGCACCCAGCATGAAGATGTAGCGGTGATAGCGTTGCTTCGCCGTCAGTTCCGCGCCATATCGCTGATTTGCGAGCGCTCCTCCTTGTGCGTCATCCCCTAAATAATGCAGTTGCCAGTCCAGGCTAAAATCCCGGCTGAAGGGCAGCGTCTGGCTGAGGGCTGCATAGTACAAGTCCCCTTCGCGTTTCAGAGCACTTTGTGCCTCGGTGTCGTAGCCTGCGCCACTGCGTTCATCGTCAATCCGGCGCTTACCACCGGCCAGTTCGAGCGAAACCTGACTGCCTGCAATGTTGTCATAGTCGAAGACAAAGCCGCGAATGGTGCGTTTCGTTTCCTGGCGGGGGGAGCCCGTTTGAAACGGGTCATCCCAGACTTCATTTTCAAAGAACCCGGGAATGAAGCCGAGACCAATGGCCGAACCATCATGCAGAGATTGAGTCACCCCCGCTTGCAGATAAAAGCTGCTGGCCATGCCGCCGAGCGCAGATTTAAAGTAAAGTGCAGTCGAAGGGGACAGTCCCAATTGTAAATTCCACATGGGGACCGGCAGTGTTTTTTCTTCATCTTTCCCGGGATCATTCAGCGAATTGAGCACTGAAGATTGCTCGGTACTGAGTTTGGAGTCATTTTTAAACCAGCCGAGATTGATGCTGACATCCCCGGAAAGACCCGGTTTGACCGTTTGCTGGGCTGACACAGAAAAAGCAGACAGCGCTGTCAAAGTAAGCGCTGTCTGACGAAGAATACGATGCATGTTGCTGTCCTTTGCAAAGGGGTTAATGTTTCTTTTTCTTGGGCTTTTTAGGCTTCATTTTGTAAAGGTCAAGCCGACGATGCTTTAGATTAGTGACTGAGCCCTGGTTATGCAACAGTTTCAGTTTTGATAAATCCACATCCGCAAAAATGATCATCTCCGTGTTGGCATTGGCCTCCGTAATAATGGCGTCATGCGGAAAATAAACGTCTGAGGGTGAAAAAACTGCCGACTGGGCATATTGAATGTCGACGTTATCAACCCGGGGTAAATTACCCACACTGCCTCCCAGGGCGACGTAACATTCGTTTTCGATCGCACGGGCTTGGGCACAGATGCGCACGCGCAGATAGCCGTTTTTGGTATCCGTCCAGAAAGGAACAAACAGAATCTGAACCCCTTCGTCGGCCAGTAACCGGCCTAATTCCGGGAATTCAACATCGTAACAAATCAGGATCCCAATTCGGCCTGCATCGGTTTCGAAGACTTTGACCTTATCGCCGCCGTCGATCACCCAGTCCCGGACTTCGTGGGGTGTAATGTGAATCTTGTACTGCTCGTCAATGTCACCATCGCGGTGGAGCAGGTAAGACACATTGTAGAGCTTGTCGTCTTTCAGATAGGGCATGCTGCCCGCAATGATATTGATGTTATAGGTTACGGCCAGTTGCGAAAAACGATGCCGGATTTCATCCGTAAACTGACTCAGGTAGCGAATGGCTTCCACTGAGTCTTTGTCGCGCGCCAGACCCATGAGCGGCGCATTAAAAAATTCCGGAAATAAAGCAAAGTCAGACTGATATTTCGACAGCGAAGAGACAAAGAACTCAGCCTGATTCATCAGATCTTCTACCGAAACGACCCGGCGCATGTGCCATTGGATGATCCCCAGGCGGATCAGCGTTTTTTCGGTCTGATGCACGGACAAATCTTCTTCATAAAAGATATTGTCCCATTCGAGCAGGGTGGCATAGCCTTTCGATTTTGCGTCTTCAGGCAGATATCGGTTCATCAGGCGTTTGACGTCAAAGTCATTCGATAGTTGAAATGAAAGAATCGGATCGTGAATCTCCCGTCGTTTCACCTTGGCAATGTACTCGGAGACGGGCATCTCGGACGCATACTTGTGATAGCCGGGAATGCGCCCGCCTGCCAGAATCGCCTTCAGATTATTCGCCCGGCACAGCTCTTTTCGTGCTTCATAGAGGCGTCTGCCCAGTCGTAAGCCGCGGTAGTCCGGATGAACAAAGACGTCCAGACCATACAGGGCATCTCCGTTCGGATTGTGGCAGGCCACCTGATTGCTGTCCACGATATCCAGATAGGTGTGATTCAGAGAATATCGGTTATAGCTCACTTGAATGGTCAGGGCCGCTGCGATAATTTTTCCTTTGTCTTCGATACAAATCTGGCCATCCGGGAAATTGTTAATTAATCCCATGATGGTTGACTTGGGCCAGGCACCGCCGACATCCGGAAATACCAGATCCTCCAGTGCGGCGAGTTGTTTGTAGTCTGACGGTTCGATGGTGCGCAAATTCAGTAAGGTTGTGTTATTTTCTTCCATAACTAATTGTTTTTCATTGTTGAAGACATTGGTATCAAGTATGGAACATCCGCACTGAATCGCCAGTCAGGGGCAATGTTGACATTGTTTGAACACAGTGTGATTGAATGTCAGCCATATTTAGATGCGGATGCTTCATGATCAATCCAGACTTGGAGGAACTATGAAAGTTCGTATAATTCAGCGTTATACCCTTGTTTTTACTTTGTTTACTGTACTCGGCTTGACGCCCCTTACTGTGAGTGCCGCCCATCATGAAAAAGAAGACGCGACGACCTCAGCAGAGCAAGTGAGCCAGGACACACAGGAACTGCTGGAATCCCTGAAGAAATATTCAGCAGATCAGAAAGATGAGGCGGTCAAAGCGACTCAGGAGGGCCTGAACAGCTTGGATAAAAATATCGACGAACTGCAAAATAATATTGAAAAAAACTGGGACAACATGGACCAGGCGGCGCGTGAAAAATCGAGAAAAACACTGAAATCGCTCCAGGAGCAGCGGGTGGAACTGGCTGAGTGGTACGGAAGTATGAAAAGCAGTTCTGCGGGAGCCTGGGAACATGTGAAATCAGGATTCTCTGATGCTTATGACAATCTGAGCCATGCCTGGCAGAAAGCCAGTGAAGAATTCGCACAGGAAGAAAAAGAATAAATCTGAACGCCCCTCGCTGAGGGGCGCTTCTATGAGCAAGACTTGAGGTTCAGTCTCGAACAGTCATCCGCTTATATTCATCGTAGGAAAATTGATCGGTCATACCGCTTATATAATCTTGTAAAAGTCGACAGCGATAATATTTTTCCCAAGCGGATATATATAAAGTTGGACTATCACTTTTTCTTTCTTCCATTGCTGAGTGATATGCTCTGATATGTTTTCCTGATAATTTATTTAGTAATCTTGACTCAAGTGGGAACTTTTTAATTGCATCTCTTTTATTATTGATTAGCTGTGAAAAATCATTTTCACTTAAAAGGAGCAATGGTTTGTAAATGTCTAAAAGACCTTGGATGATACGGTGGCCTCTGATTTCTTGCATTTCAACTTCAGGGTGACTAAATACTTCTTGGATAGCAACAGATTTGAACGCTTCAGACAAACTATGTGCAGAGCTTCCTTTGTTCAGTAAGCCACTATTATAAGTGCCATGGTAAACAGACTCTAGATTTTCATGAAACTGTCTGGCGGCATAGTTCACTAAAATTTGGTGCAGGTAAACTCGTAGTTCAATGAAAAATTGATTGTTTTTATCTATATCTTCGTCAGTATATTTTTGGAATGCTCTATCAAGTATTCTTGTTAAGCTGATCTTACTCCCAAAGTAATAATGTTCCTCAGCTTCAGGATTACTTCCGAGGTTTCGATACGCATTGATTATGAGTTCCTTTAACGCAGGAACCGTTAGTATTTTTTTCTCAACAGCATCTTCTATGTCAGCAAGACAGTATGATATGTCATCTGCAGCTTCCATAATGTAACAGAGTGGATGGCGGCATCCAGGCTCCATTTCCAATATGATTTGCATTTTCTCGATGAAATGCTGTTCTGATAGATAAAAACCAGGTTTTTTTCTTAGATTGTTAGCATTATTATTTGATTCATCACTTTCATAAGCTGGGCGGGTGTATTTTAATATTGCTGCAGACTGACTATAAGTAAGGTTAAGTTTCAGTAAAGAATGAATGAGGCGTATTGCTTGTGCATTTCCTTCAAAGTTGGAGATATCTTTTCTTAATATGTCGACCAGCTCTTCTGGTGTTTTATTTTCCTCTTGAATTATTTCCTCGACATTCGATTGAAACCAATCGGCTATTGCTTTTTCACCAAAATGACCAAATGGAGGGTTACCAATATCGTGCATTAAGCACGCCATTTCAACAACTGATTCCATCAGAGGAAGTAATAATTGAAGTTCTTCTTTGTTGATTATATCGTTTCTGTCAAGCCAAAACCCTACTTGTTGGACAATAAATCGTCCGACTTGTTGCACTTCCAGAGAATGTGTCAGCCGGCTTCGAACCGCAGCGTTACGCTCTAGTGGGAATACTTGTGTTTTTTGCTGTAAGCGACGAATTGCTGCAGAGTTAATGATTCTCCCTCGATCACTTTCAAAGGGGGCTCTTTTGATCTCGTAGGAGGTTGACTCATCATTTGGTCTTGTAATATTTAACTTTACTTTGAAATCCATGTTACTCATGCTCTCTCATCCATAAATGAAACCTGGTTATTTTGGTCATTTAAAGGTTAGGCTTTTGGTTTACTTTCCACTTGTTCTTAAAATGAAATTACACAATAGATAGTTATCAAGGTTGAAATATGAATTTAACATAAAAAAATAGTTGGGCTCGATTAAATAGAAATTATTATTCAATTTATGATCAATGATACTTTTTGATGAAAAATTAATACTATATATCAAAGAATTTACCGGGACAGACACCAGAAGCCACACAGCTTGCGGGGATGGCGACTGTCCTGATTGGGATGCTGATTGGGATGTTGTTGGCAACCCTGACCTGGCAGCGAAAAGCCGATGTTGTGCCTGCGCCAGCGGATTAATTTTAGCGGGACATTTTTTTAGGGGGACAGGCACTGTAGATCCTATGGGGACAGGCGCAGTTTCTCTGCTGCTTTATGGCTTATCCTGCTGAGTCTTGTTGAGAAAGATGCCCAGTAGAATGAGTGCTACACCTGCCAGATTGCAGAACATCTTGATTAGTGTCTGTCCCATGAGCATGAGAGCAAGCGAGCCTGCGATTCCAAGCGGACTATTCACGGTGATTGCAGCAAGTACCACTGTGAACGCTCCGGGAATCCCGCCCAGATAAGCCCATAGCGGGGTGTTGCCCCGGGTCTTTGGGACATGGGCACGACGGTGCGCATATTTGCAGAGCAAGACAAGCCCCGCGAAACCTGCGCCGACCCCATGCGCTATCCAGGATGCAGTGAGCGGTGAACTGTATTGGCCAGTAGGCTGTTCAGAAGAATCATTAGGGTTAGCAGGCCCCCGCCAGAGACGGCCAGAATAGAAGATGCGTGCGTCATTAATGTACACCGTTCAGTAATTTTCATTGATGTGCTTACTGTATACTGTATTCTTCAGGTTTATAATCCTTGGTTTGAATAACTCTTTGTTGAGGAATACTACACAATATGCTTCAGTTAGATACTTTTAGTGCAATCCCTGTGTTTGTTTGTGTTGTGGAGCAGGGCAGTTTTTCCGCTGCTGCACAACATCAGGGTATTACAAAATCTGCTGTGAGCAAGCGTATTGCTCAATTGGAATTGTCTCTCGGGACCCGATTACTGCATCGCACGACTCGCAGTTTGCGCCTGACTGAAGCAGGGGAGCAGTATTACGCCTGTGCTCAGGCTGCTGTCATGAAAGCGCAAGAGGGGGAAGACAGGCTCGCTCAGCAGCAAAAACAACCCAGCGGACAGTTAAAAGTGACTGTCCCCATGACGTTTGGGCGGCTACATGTTGCTCCGTTAATCCCTGAATTTTTGAAAGCGTACCCGGAAATCAGGCTCGATTTGTCGATGGAAGATGCCATGGTCGATATGGTTGAGGGCGGTTTCGATCTAGCCATTCGAATTGGTCATATTCCGGAATCAAGTTTGATCGCCCGCAAGATCGCCCCATGCCGTAGTGTATTGTGTGCTTCTCCTGAATACATTGCACAGCATGGCATGCCTCAATCTCCGGCAGATCTGCGTCACCATAATTGTCTGTATTACAGCTTTTTCCGAGGTGGTGCTGAATGGCGATTTGATGGGCCCACAGGGATAGAAAGTGTCCAGCCTCAGGGAAATTATCGCGTGAATAACAGTGAAGCGCTGCGTGAAGCTTTGCTGCACGGGACAGGCATCTGTCAGATGCCGACCTTTATCGTGGGCCCGGATTTGGCTGCCGGGAAGTTAGTGCCTGTCATGACAGATTATGCCTTACCCGTACACGCGATTTATGCGATGTTTCCGGAACGTAAACATTTACCTGCGAAAGTCAGGGTGCTGATCGATTTCCTGCTACTTCATTTGGGGACAGATCATCCTGCTTGGGATGCGCTACCTCGGTTGTGAAAACCGAAAACCAGTCATTCTTTTCCTGCCGAAATGATGAAGGTTTCGTTTTATCGTGGACGCTTCGCCCGCAAGTGATGCCTGACTGAGATGGAGCGCTGCGTGTATCCAGGTATCAGAACATAATGCCAACCGCTCCAGAATGGGTGGCTGGTTTGGGTGAATTTGTCCTTGTTTCTGTTCCCGGAACCGACGGCCAGTCCATTCAACCAGTTGAATGTAATCGACGAGCCGAATGGGAATCCCGTCTTGTGCTTGTATATCCCCGATCAATGGATAGAGTTTTGGTGTTTCTTTTTTCCCTTGATCGGCATTGATTCTGGATTGAATGGATGTGAAATCAGACGATTCGGGTGTGTCTGAAATGCCCGCACGAACAGGATTCAGGTCGACGTAAGCCATCGCGGCAATGAGTGCTTTGTCATCGAGTAATGCCTGACTTTTGAAGCGGCCTTCCCAGAAATGTCCAGAACAGGCATCCTCTTTGTTTGCTTCAGTCGCGATAAATTGATTGAGTAATTTCATCATCCAACTGATTGAATAGAGTCGTTCACGCCATAGATTGATGATTTTGAGTGCAGAAGCTCTTTCAGCCGTAGAATTAATTTCTCCACGTAAGTACTTCTGAATCAAGACTGGCGGGAGATGAAAGGTTATCCATCGGTCGATGACCTCAAGATCAGATAATGCTGAAGCTTGTTGTCTGTTGACATGAAGAACAAGGTGATAATGATTACTCATGATGGCATAGGCACAAATATCGATGCAAAAGACTTGAGTCAGAGCAAATAATCTTTCTTCGACCCACCCTCGACGGTGCTCATAGCTGACCCCTGTATCCTCATCAAAGCCACAAAGAAATGCGCGGCGGACGCAGCGTGACACGCAATGATAATACTCCGTTGCATCAAGGCAGATTTGCTGGTTTCTTGCTCTGGTCATGAATCTTACTCACTTTTGCTGGATGAATGTACAGTATCCGGCTTGCGCTCTCTGCGGAATCAGGGGGTGTCGAGAAATAGCGGTATTTCCCAAAGAAATGTAATGAAGAAGTTTGAATGTGATTGAATTTGAGACATCGGCCAGTTCAATGACGAATCTTGAAATGCCTGTCCTGATAAGCCGGTCGCGATAATTGCTAAAGTGTCTGTCCCAACAGCCCTCGTCCCAACAACCCGCGGAAAGATTGACATGAGATGACTGTGACATGAGATGACTGTCCCGGAGGTGCTTCATGTGCCTGTCCCGGTAAAGAAACACCCAGTTGCGCCAGCAGCGTGGCTGTTGCTCTGCCTCGTTGCTGTTTTTCGTTCGTTTCACGACAGGCATACAGCCATTGTTTCCAGTCTCGGACGGCGTCCAGATCTCCTGTTTCCCAGGCTTGATAGAGCCGTCTTAATGCGGGGAGTTCGAGCGGGGTCAAGCTTTGATTGAGTATGTTTCTGAGCCAGTCAGCGAGCGATGCTTTGTCACGGACCCAGCCGTGATCAACGGCCCATTCCAGCCCTTGTGAATAGGTGAATGCATCAATTGGCAGGGAAGGGCTGATGAGCTGAAACAGACGGAATTCAGCTGTGGTGTGTCCATCATTAAGAAGCCAGAGCAAGCATGACGCCACTGAAAGCCAGTAAAGGGCTCAGCCAGCGCGCCGGAACAGCACGCCCGATCAGATTGCCCGTGATCAGTAGTGCGGTTGCACTCACCAGCATGCCGGGTGCAAAAGCCAGAACCGCTGCCGCCGGTGCTTCAGCCCCGTGAGCCCACCCATGAGCCAGCAGCAGACTGAGAGAGAGCAGGGTTCCGATATTCGCGAGGTGGTTGCGTCTCGATGCCTTAAGTCCCAGTGCTGCGGCGACGATAAATACGGATCCCAGAATCAACGCTTCCATCCCTGAAAATCCACCGGTTAAAACGCCAAACACTAAGCCAAGCAAAATACTCGACAAGGCACTCACCATGAGTGACAACTGTTTTTTCAGACCCGGCGTCAGTGCAGAAAGAAATCCGACACCGAGCAGCATCGCGAGGTGGTCCAGTCCGGTCAATGGGTGAGAGACGCCTGCCATGAATGAACTTGCGATGACACCGGCTTCCTGACCGTGACCAACGTGAGCCAGAGTGGGGAAGGTAAGCAGCGATGAAGTAGCAGCGATAGTCAAGCGTTGATAAGTTTGTAGTGGGCTCATGTGAAGTTCCTTTTCAATTGGGTTGTAGACGTTATTCGTGATGGGAGTGAGATTGTTCAGAACTCGCCTTCGTACGCGTGGTGATGGCCGCTGGCCCATACCATCGCGAATTACTTTGCCTCCGCCAAATTTCACCTCGTCACCGTACACCATGAAATCCCGTTCGACTTCCAGCCAGAGTTCTGTATCTGCCAGACGCAGCTTATCGCCTGTCGTCGGGCCGAACATTTCGCCATAAGCTTGTCTGGACATTGTTGCCATCTTTATACATCTCCCTGATTTTCTTTTTCCTGAGGCAAGTCGAGTGGTCCCATGATTTTGCCCTGAAACCTAAAGACTTTCCGGTCGCCGGCAAAAGCCACCAGCTCTACCGTACAGCTCTGACCGGGTTCAAATCTTACGGCGGTACCGGCAGCAATATTCAGCCGGACCCCCGGGCCTTCTCCCGATCGAACTGAAGCGATTCATTTACTTCGTAAAAGTGGTAGTGAGAGCCTATCTGAACAGGTCGGTCACCGAGATTAGCCACCGTGATGCTGCAGGTTTCCCGGCCCTGGTTCAGGGTGATTTCTCCTGCGGCTGTGCGGAGTTCACCGGGAATCAGCGAGGAAGGTTTTGTGTGCCTGTCCTTGTTCATAGTCCTTGTTCATAACTGTGTCTGTCCCCGAAACATGTCGTGGGGAATCGTGCTCGTCCCTGCTTAAGATCACGTGGATTGACGCTCCTGAATATCTGAAGTGATTTGATTTTAGGGATTCTGAAAGGATTTATTTAACAAATAGCACATGCGAATCATTTGCGTTATCCCGCCTGAGAATTTTGCGGACTGCCCCTTGTTTAGTTTTCAAATCATAACTGGGACAGGCACCATAAAATCAGTCCCTTCTACATAGGAAGGCAAGACAGAGGCCAAATGTGACCCTATGTCTTATTTTTATTTTTCTATTGAATTTCAATGAATTAATTGGAAATTTATCAAGATGGCCTGTGCGAATCGAGATGAGTGTACACCGATGGTGCAACCGCTTAGATTGTTGCACTTTTTTGAGGGAGGTTGTTGGGACAAACACATCAAGCTGGGTTGTATTGAAGTGACTGTCCCTACAAGAGGACTTATCTGAATCTAGAATTTCTTCAGCCTATAAAACCATTTTATTAAACACAATAATTTTCAAGTGAATTGAAAAAGTAGTATGAATGGTAATTGTGTGAATGCTGTTTTTTATTGAGGTTAATTTTTAATAAGGTTAATGGTTAGAATCAATAATTCATTGTGGTTTTTTTGATTGAAATGTTAATTTTAATGATAAGTGGGTGCTATAAGCGGAAGTTGTATTTGTGATGGTGCTTTTTTGTGTTTTATTTTTAAGAATTGAGAATTTATTGCCTATATTTTTGATTACAATGAATTTCTCCTTTTTGAGAAAATTGGATTTATAAACTTAAGTTATAGTTGGTTAATCAATTTCTATTCTCCAAAGGCTACCCAGCTTGGTAGGTGGTTGATATGTGCGTGGGAAAAAGAAGAGGTTAACTTATGGCCATGCAAGCATCAAAAAGTAAACCCCTTGAGAGTATCAGTGCGTTTTTAAAACCAGCGAAAATAATAGGGGTATCAGTTCTGATAATGTCGGCGTTTTTTTCATTTAACTCGCAATCTAAAGGGGTGATAATGAATATCATTTGCAACCAATCGAGGCGTTAGGAAAAAGATTATTTTTTGAGAATATTTCTGATCCGAGCCGGATGTCCTGTGCGACTTGCCATGCTCCGAATACTGGTGGGACATATAATGTCTCGGGTGTTAACCTGCATCAGGTGGCAGTAACTGGTGCCAGGCCGCATTTAAGGCCAAAAGACTTGGCTGAGGGCGAGGAAAAAACAACACTAAAAAATGCAGGAGGACTGAAACCGCCGACCAATCAATATGTCAGTTTTATACATGAAAATGAAGCGAAAGGTCTGAAATCACTCCAACTTGCAAGGCTGGGGCCATGTGGAATTTTTCCCTGTGGAGGTGCTTTCTGGAATGGTCGTGCAAATGGAGATATTGTTCAAAACACAAATTTGATTTTTAATGCAAACGATGCCAGCGGACAGAAAAAAGGGTTTTACACGAAATATCTTGGTCCTCTTGCCGATCAGGCTTTTGCCAGTCCTTTTCTGAATCCTGTAGAACAAAACCACAAGAGTAAGGAGGATGTTTGTAGTCAGGTTGAGTCCACTGCATGGGGGAAAGAACTGTATTATTTAGCATGGGGTGTGGATTTAACATGTCAGTCTGAAGCGGAATCGGCCACAGCATTTGCACGTTTTGCTGTTGCTTTAGCGGCATGGCAAATGTCTGAAGATAATAATCGCTTTAACTCAAAACGGGATATAGCGCTTGCGGAAGACGATAATCAGCAATTCCCATTGAATGGTTTGACTGACCTTGAAAATGAGGGACATGATTTGTTCTATGGCCCGGCAAGATGTTCCATTTGCCATAACAGCAATGGTGCGAATGGTACTCATCCGTTGGAACGCTATACAGATGACAGTTATCACGCGATTGGCGTTCCCAGAAATTATGAGCTTCCTGGTTCTCCATTGCCGGATATTGGTTTGCATTCAACACTGATAAATTTGGGCCTAAATCCAGATGCAAATGATTTACCTTTTCCTCCATTCTCTGTTCAGAATGCATTTGTAGGTGCCCACAAAACGCCAACATTACGTAATGTTGATTTGCGGCCTGGAAAAGGATTTACCAAAGCATATGCTCACAATGGCTGGTTTAAGAGTCTGGAGAGTATTGTGCATTTCTACAATACCTCAGATGTTGCTGGTGAGACTGCAGCCTTGTTTGGTGTTGTCCGATGTCCGGATGGCATCGTGACTGAAAAAGACGCCCTTGCCAACAACTGTTGGCCTGAACCTGAAATACCTAATGCCCCTTTGCTGACCATTGGCGGCGTAACGGGGGATTTGGGTTTAACGGCTCACCAAGAAGCCGCAATCGTGGCTTACCTGAAAACCTTAACAGATACAACAATAGTTGAAGCTCCGAAACCATATAAAACAAGCAGTAAACCGCAGAAGCAAGGTAAAAAATAAGAGTGATGTTGGGGCAGACACATCAAGCTTGTATTGAGGTGACTGTCCCAGTAATTGAGCGCGGTAATAAGTGCGCCTGTCCTGATAAGAAAAGACTTATTCCGGCAGTGGAATAAACTCCGTTTCATCACCGGGTACTATCGGGAATTGCTGATTGCGCCAATCTTCTTTGGCTTGCTCAATCCGCTCTTTCCGGCTGGAGACGAAGTTCCACTCGATGAAGCGGGGGCCGATGTTTTCGCCTCCGATGATGGCGATTCGGGAAGGTTCTTTTGCTTCAATTTCAATGCCTTCATGCGGTGAGAAAATAGCCATGCTGTGTTCAGGTAGGACGGAGTCTTTTGCGCTGACCTGGCCTTGAGCAATGTATAGCGCTCGTTCATCGGCCATGGGGAGTGTCAGGCGTTGGCCGGGTTGAAGTTCTGCTTCTACATATAAAGTGTCCGCAAAAGTTTTGACTGGCGCGGTCACACCATAGGCTGTGCCCATCATCACACGCACGGCTACACCTTCAACTTGAAGTGCAGGAATCGTATCTGCCGGATAATGATGAAACGCCGGTTCGCATTCCTCATCCGGAACGGGCAGAGCCAGCCAGAGTTGAAGGCCGTGCAAGGTATGTGCTTTTGCTGTGACGTCATAGCGTTCACGCTCTGAATGAACGATGCCACGGCCAGAGATCATCAGGTTGATATCGCCGGGTTTGATAGGCTGCAGATGCCCTAAGGAGTCACGGTGAAGAATCTCCCCGTCAAACAAATAGGTGACAGTAGCAATACCGATGTGGGGATGGGGGCGGACATTGATGCCTTCACCGGCCGGGAAGTGTGCCGGTCCCATATGATCAAAGAAGATCCAGGGACCGACCATTTTTTGTTGAATGGTGGGTAATAAGCGACGTACTGAAAATCCACCCAGATCTTTTTCTTTCGGGGTCAGGATCTGAATGATTGCGCCGCAGGCCCCACTGGAATCGCAGTGTTGCTCTGCGTCTTTGAAAGTATTGCTCATGAAAACCACCTTGTTTGAAAGCCTTGAATGCTTTCAGTATGGAAGATCATGAGTAATGTGCGAGTGGGATGCTTCAGGGCGCCAATCGGCACCCCGGAGCGAATTTTAACTCAGCGGCTGGAAGGAATCAGACGCTGTACCGCAAACGACTGACCCCCTTCTTCGGAAATATTGATGGTCAGGGTATGTGCTGCTTCACGATGGCTGTAGACAAAAGCTCTGCCGTTTTGATCCGTGGTGTAGTGTGATTTCTGACTTGGGACAGTCACATCAACATTGGCCTGTGGCACGCCATCTTTTTGAACCTGAACCCAAGCGCCACCTCTTTGTGGAGATACATCAACAGTGAGTTCAGCAAAAGCGGATGCGGAAAGAGTCAGTGTACTCAGTACCAGCGCAGGTAGGAATGTTTTCATCATGCTTACTCCAAAATAAACGTGTGATGTGGAAAGGATGAACCGTATTGATGGTGTAGAGATTAAATGTGATTTAAATCACAATCCATATCAATTTATCTTTTGTCTTGTTCGAAAAATCAGAACAAGATTGGCATAAGAAATAAGCTATCCAACAATGCGATCTAACTTTATGATATGTCTGCGTTTGTCAGGAACGACACAGTATTCAGGATGGAACTATGACAGCCAATACGGAAGCACAACAGGTTTCTCTTCGACATGCCACTCTGGCAGACCTGGCTTTTTTATTCACGCTGCGTGATCTGACGATGAAGACTTATCTGGAGCAGGCTGGCGTGCCGGCTGACAGAGAAGCTTCGTTGGAGCGGATTTTGTATCAGTTTGAACATGCACAGGTGATTGAAGTCGATGGTCAGAATGCGGGACTGCTGAAAGTCAGTTATTCGTATGAGCAACGGCAGTGGTCTCTGCATCAAATTCAGATCTTACCCCAGTATCAAAATCGTCAGATAGGCCGCACTCTGATTGGTCAGTTGATTGAGCGAGCATCTGTAAAAGGTGACCGTGTCGCGCTGAGCGTACTGAAAATGAATCCGGCAAAGCATTTGTATGAGCGGCTTGGTTTTTACAACGTCGGTGAAACAGAACAAGAAATTCTGATGCAGTGCCAGCCTGGTGTTGCTCAGGGAAAAATGATTGATATTGAGCCGGTGACACGCGCAGAGCGTGCCCGGCTGGTGGATATTTTTCTTGAGTTAGAGGCGTATTATTTTGCTGATCAGGCAGCCTCTCAGTCTGAAATTGAAGCCTATCTGACCGATTCACTTTTTGCAGATCATTCAGGCGTCCGCGTTGTTGCGGCTTATACAGGCGGCGTGATTGTCGGGTTTGCGACTTATAGCATCCTGTATCCATCCCCAAGTTGTCCGGCCAGATGTATATGAAGGATTTATTCGTTGCAGCCAGCGCACGGGGTCAGAAAGTGGGACAGGCACTGATGCGGTACCTGGCAAAGTATGCTTTCACGAAGGGATGTCACCGTCTGGACTGGACCGCAGAGCGCACAAACCCTAGTGCCGGGCGCTTTTATCAATCCATTGGCGCCACGCAAGTCACAGAGAAAGAATATTACCGCTTTTCGGATGAGGCGCTGGCAGCTTTCGCATCTGGCAGCGACCAGACACGACAACATTGAAACAGAAAGGATTCAGGATGAAAGTGATTCGCAGTCAGGAATTTACCGCCCATCGGGCATGGGGAGCATTGGATATCGCCAATATGAAAGGGATCACGACCCGCTTGCATTGGACGGATCAACCCTACAAATGGCATATCAATGATGGTGAGGAAGTCTTTGTCGTGCTCGATGGTGAAGTGGAAATGTTTTACCGCGAAGCCGGTGTGGAGCGGTCTGTGATCTTGGGTGTCGGGGATATCTTTTATGCTGCGGTGGGCACGGAGCATGTCGCACATCCGAAAGGTGAGGCGCGAATTTTGGTGATTGAAACCGAAGGAAGTGTCTGACATAAAAAAGGCGCAGAACAATCAGGGGGAATGATACGAACTGCGCCAGTCGGAAGACTGCCTGGCGACAGAGACTGAAGCCAGCCGCTTTATGCCATTAATTAATAGACCGTGGCATAAATCTCAACGTTTGCTGATTCGCCGGTATGACTCAACATGAAATGGACATAACCGGATTGCTCGGATTTCAGTTCGATAAACTCCTGATGGCCCGCGTAGGTGGAGGCCGCGTCGTATAGTGTCTCCGTTGGCCAATGCGCCTGAGCTGCATACAAATTGGTATTTCCCGGCTGGTTGTCGGATGTCGGTGTCACCCAGACACGCACGGACTGTCCGGCATTTGGCACGTGAATCGCCAGATAACGCTGTGCTGAAACTTGTATTGTTTGCGGCTGATCCGCAGTCAGCACAATGGGCGTCAGATCATCAGCGGGCTGTGTTCCCGGAGGCGTTGGATTGTCGGCAGCCACCTCTGCAGATGCCGTCAGGGACACTTGGCTGAATGCTTCCCGGCCAGTCACGCTCAGGTAATAGCGACCCGGTTTAATGAATCCATCCGCTTGTGGTGTGAAGTCGAGGGTTTCGTTGCTGCCCGGCGCGAAAGCGGTAAAGTCGAAGTCGTAGTAATGGGCGATACGGCCAAAGCTGGCGTAGAGATCGGCATCACCGTCACCGGTAATACGCATAGAAAATTCCCGTGTTTTTGCCGGAATATCAACGTAGTACAGGTGCTCACTGTAGGCTTCGCCTGCCAGCGTGACTGGGGAGTTCAGGCTCAGTGGCGTTGCTTCATCAGGCGTTGGCTGCGGATCCGGCGCAGGTTCACCCGGTTCTTGCGTGGATTCAACGGTCAGCAGCCATTGGTTGAACGCAACCCCGTATGTATTTCCCAGTGTTTTGGCCGTTTGGGTCCATTGGGTGTAATCTCCCTGACGACCAGCAGACAGCAGAGTATTGACTTCGTCAGGATGGTTTTCCATCAGGAAACGCACGGCCAGATAGCCCCAGCGGTAAACTCTGTTCAGATCGTGATCATATGTTGTCGACAAGACTTCAGACAGAGAGTATGTCTGCTCCCGGGCCAGTTCGACAGCGGCTGTGTAGCCTTGTTTGTAGTGCATGTACTCCGCAAATCCTTCCAGCCACCACACCGTGTGACCCGGACTCAGAACGTCATTGAAATCGCCGTACAGATTGAAGCGGCCATCCAGATAATGCACATATTCATGTTCCAGATTCAAAATGCTATAGCCTTCGGCATATTCATTGCGGTATGCCACGAATCTGGCCTGGTTTTGCGGGTCTGCCGGATTTCCTTCCAGATACTGACCGCCGTTGTTGGTGGTATTGCCAAATAGGAAATTGGAATAACTGACGTAATCTGCATTGTTATCAAAAACAACAACTTCAACCGTATCATTCAGATCGTCTGTAACCGGCTGATAACCGGAATTCACAACCTGATGAAAATCTGCTTCTTTGTCGGCAAGGACCGCGCAGACGTCAGCTGCCTGAGCCTGTGTCATCTGTTGCGCACGGACGATCGCAGGACCTTCGCAGTTGTAGCGGAAGGGCATCACCATGGCTTCAAGCTTTGCCTTTGCGTCTTTCACGCCGAGTGATTCTGCTTTGTCGGGCGCAAAATAGTTGATCATTTCTGCAATGCCAACCCACATTTTGTTGCTCTTCCCACCCAGCGGATAACGCTGCAGCAGAGATTCAAGGATCGACAACACCTGCTGACGAGTGCTTTGGTGCGGCGAGACTAACAGGCGGCCCATCTCTCGTGCGGCATTGGTTACAATGAATTCAGCTTCAGTGCCGAGCGCCCATTCGTTATCCAAAACGAATTGATGTAACTGCGTCAGATATTCCGGATGTTGTGCCAGATCATCATAAAAAGTATCCAGGCTAATGTGGCCGCTCATTGCGCGGAACAAATTATTGAGTGCATCAACGAATTGAAGATCCTGTGCCGTTTCCGGTGTGAACTGATGCATCAGTTGCAGCTGATTTGCCATGGTCAGCGGCAACTGGCGGATGTTGTCGACCATCACCGTCATGCTTTTCAGAGCTGCGACTTGTTCTCTGCCGCTTTGCGCAGCGTAAGGGGAGGCCAGAAACGCGTTGATTGTCCCGGCAAGTGCGATATCCAGTGAGTCGGAAAAATCCCCGTACTGTGCTTTGTTCGGGTATCGCACGTAATAGGCGGCCCGGACGAATTCGCCCAGATTTTCAATCACAGCAGCTTGCTCTGCTCCACCCTGATACCCTTGGATCTGAAGCATTAACTGTTGCTGAATATTCAACAGGCTGTTCTCACTGAACAGGGTATTCAGTGTTTCTGGTGGCGCTGAGAACCATGCATTCCGACAATCCAAATCCGCCTGCTCAATGTCCGTGACAGGGGTTGGAGAAGCCAGTAAAGCTTCAATTTCGCAGGCAGGAGCTGCAGATGCGTTGTTCGCATAGAGACCAGCCGCAACAAGCAGTGCCAGTGCTGAGTGTCTGAAACCGGATTGTAAATTGTTCATATAAGCAACCTGTTGATTTGCGTGGAGTAAAGAAACGCGTTATACCAACAAGCAATAAAAATGCATTGAGTTGAATATGAAACTAAGATGTTGGTTCACAAAACAACAGCATCGTATATGAGGGAATCTGGATGTGAGCCATGGAAGTGACTTGCTGGAATTTGAGTATGGTGGCGGCGGGTTAGAACCCAATGTACGTTCTGAGCTGAAACTGAATCTCGCTCACTGAAATGCAAGTGATATTTATGTCAATTACATTATGAGAAACGAAAGAAATCACAAAATAAACCTTTCTATCAGGCCCAAGTCAGAGATTAGTCTTTATTCTCTGAAGGGACAGCTATATTCAACTCAAACAATATTAAATATTCCTTATGGAAATCCTCGCGACGGAATCGTCGATGGTGGGCCAGCCTCTGCTGCGTAATTCTTTGTCGTGGCGCTTGATGCCAGTCAGCATGAAGGGTCATAACCGGATGCAGGCCACCTGACAGTGAGAGAGCAATTATGTATTCCCGACGTTTTGATACGCCACTCAGCCATTTTTCTCCGGACGCATTACAAAGTGAATTAAATGTCATGCTGGATCCGGCATCTCGCACCTGGCTTCAGGTCGGCAGAGACAAAATCCTGGATTGCCGCACGCTCGAGCTGGCAGTGAATACCCTGTTGCTCACCAGTGCGATGGCACAACGAAAGCTGGGTGAAGAAGCACTCAGATATCAGCCGGAAGGGACGCACTGGCAGGTGGATCAGGCTGCCCGGTTACTCTTGCTGCTGACGCTCAGAAGCATTGTCCCAGCGGTGAACTGGCCTGAATTAATGCTTTCAATTTACCGTCAGTTTGATGTCAGTGAAAAGATTGTCACGGTTCGGGCTTTAGACTGGCTGGCAGCAAATCATGAGTTGAATCCCATTGCGGTGGAGACCGTGAATACCTCGAATCTCGACCTTTTCTCGGCGCTGGCACTGAAAAATGCTTACCCGGTGAAATTCTTAAATGAATGTACTTTTCTAAAGCTGATACAAAAAGCAGTGTTGCTGGACTTGAATCTTGAGCAGATTGAAGGTTTGCCGCTGCGTCAGTCGCCGGAACTGACCAAACTGTGTATGGATCTGGTGCGTGAGCGGCTACATGCTGAGCAGGATATTCCACCGAGTATCTGGCTGGGGATGCGATATCGGTATTTGTCTGACCAAGGTAAAGATCTCTATTTGGGTAATGTATTCTCAGAGTCTGAACAACATCAGTATTTTACGCTGTTAGGGCTGGTGAATAATGGAGCACAGGAATGTCCAGCCGACTTCTGGCAACAATTGGCGAAGTCAGCTTTTTCTATGGCGCCGCACATTCGTCCGCTTGCCGATGAGTTACTCAGTGAGGCGCGATTCTCGCGAACGTCTTCATGTTTCAATACCGGTCATTTTCGGACATCATAACGTCAGGGGACAGGCATGATTATTCGCCTTCGCTGAAGGTTTTTAGCGGGACAGTCACAGAAGAGAAACTGTGTCTGTCCCGTTAGTGCCGTTAGTGTATGTCTGCGGAGGTGGATGAATCCGTTGAGTAGTACACGTTACATGTCAGGGGATTTGAGCTTGCATACTGATTTCTGGGTTGACTCAAATCGGTATAACGGTCTCCCAGAGTGAGAGGGCCTGCGAAAATTGCTTCTGTAGCGATGGAGCAGGCATCATTGCCATCGGCTTCGGTACAAAAATCAGCAGGATAGACGGAATTTATCGCGCCAATGATGATGCCATTGCCTTCTTGCCCGCATTGCCAGTTAAATCCGGCCAGATATTCCCAGTGACTTCTGTGACCAAAAAGCAACCGGATCATGTCGTCCTCAAAAAGGCCGTTCCAGTTAAAGGTCCATAAGAAGATCGAATTGATATGTGACTTGTGAGAAATATCACCGCTGAGGTAATTCAGATTATTCATATCCCAGGAAGGGCCAGTGTGGGTGCCGAGATCCCCCAGAAATGGATTCCCGGCAGATAACCCACATTGCAGACCCCAGGTTTGACATTGCTGAGCCGCGAGATTGGTATCCTGGTTGCTGTCTGCTTCAATAATAAATGTGCTTTCTTTTTGCAGGTTTCTTTGAACAATTTCATTTCTGACAACTTGCGTATAAGCCGTATTTAACTGACTGGCTGGCCAGACACCCCAGTATTTTCGGAGGGTATTGTCACCGGTACCTAATGTATCAAACACAATGTGAGTCAGCGCCTGATAATCTGCGTGGGCTGCATTGTCGGTTTTTACATCCAGCCAGACAGCACCAATCTGGCTGTTGTTTATCCCTGAAGCGCCTGTCCCTGTACGGGCTGTCTCGAGAACATCCGATAAGTTATAGGCTGTCGTATCTCCCCGATGATAAGCGCACCATAAATCTCGCGTACAGCGGCGGTGGGCGGGTATGTTTTTGGCGAGCGATATATCCACTTCTATCGCATTTAAATGGTCGTCAATGGCGTGATTCACCGCAGCGGGGCTGTTGGCTCTGTGTGCAAACAACCATGCACCATTTGAAGCAAGCGTTTGATCAGGGCTGATGAAAATAACGATGAAAATAATATACAAACGTTTAAGCACTATCTCCTCCATGATTATTGTCGTGAACAATGAAACATTGTTTGTAAAACAATGCTGAGGCCAGCCAATTTATCATGATCTGGTTTTGTATAAAAAATCATGCAGGTGCTCTGCTCAATGGTGAATACCGGGGTCCCAAGAGGCGAGCTTAATGTGTCTGTCCCGATATGGGGGAGCATCAATGGATACATACGAAGAGACATAAAGTGGGGACAGGCACAGTGTTCTGCTTTTCCCTCAATTGGGACAGACGCATGATTGAGTAAGGTGCCTGTCCCGGTTAGATAAAACTTCTTTGAACATGTGCCTGTCCCAGTTTGATAAAACGTATTTAAGAAATCGGCCGAACAGAGCGCCATCTATTGATAGATCTTTGGTGAGAAAACTTTGGAGTAACATGAATGGGATCAAATCAGGCTTGAAGAAGTCGATCATCTATCTTGGCATGATGATTGTTCTGGCCTTTGTATTTCAATTGGCCGTAGGGCGTGTAACGTATCATACGACCACAATTGCAGCGTTCATGGTGTCCATCGCACTGGCGCTCAGGTTACAGTTGAAGCATGTGCCAGTGTTGTCTGTCCTCGTTGTGGCATATCTTGGTCTTGATCGTCAGATGCAATGGTTTTTGCTGGCTGGCCCGAAAGAGAAGCATGTCTACAGCATTGTATTGAATAGCATGTATTATTGTTTGCCTGTTGTTGGGGCTGTTCTGCTGGAAAAAGTTTGCCGGAAATGTGAACGCTGGATTGGTTAATGAGGCTCGGACCATGCTGAGGTCACAACCCAAACGAAACAGCCACATCCAAGATGTGGCTGTCTGATCAATTGGCGAAACGGCGTATCTCTTCAGTTAGTTGATGTTCATGAGCCCGGATGGCTTGTATTCATTGGTAACCGCTTCCGGGTTTTGAACTTGTGACTGAGCTGCGGATCGCCATTCACGGAAATCGTGCCCGGTCGGGGCTTGCGACACCCGTAATCCAAATTCTGGCAATACTGCAAACAGATGGTCAAAAATATCAGACTGAATCCGTTCATATTCCACCCAGATGGTTGTATTGGTGAAACAATAGAGTTCGAGCGCTATCCCGTCATGTGTTGGGGGTAACTGGCGTACCATCAATGTCATTTGCTGGTGAATATGCGGGTGATGACGCAGGTAACGCTCCAGATAAGCCCGGAAACTCCCCAGATTTGTCAGGCGACGGCCATTGATCCGGCAGGCTAAATCCGTTTGACTCTGAGCGTTATACTTGCTGATTTCTTCGACTTTGCCTTTCATGTAAGGCTCAAGCAATTGCGCTTTTTGCAAGTAGCGAATATCGGATTCGGACAGAAAACTGACGCTGGTTGCATCAATCAGCATGCTGCGTTTAATTCTGCGCCCGCCGGATTGCTGCATGCCTTTCCAGTTTTTGAAGGAGTCAGATATCAGCGCATAAGTTGGAATTGTCGTGATGGTTTTATCCCAGTTCTGAACTTTTACTGTGGTCAGGCTGATATCAATCACATCGCCATCGGCACCGTATTTTGGCATCTCCAGCCAGTCGCCGACACTTAGCATTTTATTTGCAGAGAGCTGTATTCCGGCGACCAGACCCAGAATTGGATCTTTAAACACCAGCATGATGATCGCCGTCATGGCCCCCAAACCACTCAGCAGAATCACCGGTGATTTACCAATCAAAATCGAAGTGCTCAGCAGCGCTGCGACCACAAAGAAGATTATCTTCAGGCTCTGGGAAATGCCGCGTAAAGGCATATTCCGGCCAGCCTGGGTCCGTCCGAGCAGAACTTCAATCACGCCAAGCACGGCATAAAGAGTCAGCAAGCTGTAGAGCACAATCCATAACGAGGTGAATGTCTGAAGAATTTCGTAAACGGCGCTGTCGTCAGAAAGCCAGAGCTGTGCCTGAATGGCAATGACAATCCCCTGAATCAAAAGTGCGAAGCGGCTGAACAGTTTTTTTCCGAAAACTGCCTGATGCCAGCGTGTTTCACTATGGCCGGTAAAACGGTTGAGCCACAGAATGACCCCACGATGCAGCACCAGATGAATCACAATAGAAATTGCGGCAATCAGGCCGAGGGCTTCGCCCAAATCAATCAATCGCTGAACATCAATTTGATGTGCGTTGAACCATTCCGTAATCATGTAAAAAACGTTGCCTTCTCTCATTCACTGGCGGCCAATGTAGCATGAAAGTACCAAAACAAACACGATTGGAAGGCGGATTTCGATGTGATTGCCGGGCAGGCTGATCTCTGGTGATGAAGGAGTAAACAACTGGAACCAAAGAGTCATATTTTCAAAACAATATGCTTGTTGTTGCACTTCAAATGCTGAATAATTGACAGATATGAAAATTTCATTTTTCGATGCATGTCAACGGGTGATGGCTGCTCAGTGAATTGAAATGAAGTGCACTTGGATAGACAGGGAGATCACAGAAATTCATGGATAATCGCGAAGAACTCTGGCGTCGGTATTATGAGCGAGCGTTGGGGCGTAATCACAACCAATTAGCTGAGAGAGCCTTCGAAATAAACCAAAGTGGTGTGGAGATCGTGGTGGATTGCGGCTGCGGGACAGGCAGTGATATTCAATTTTTCAGCAATCTTGGTTATCGGGTACATGGTTTTGATATCAACGCGGATGCGATTGCACTGTGCAGACAGCGCTTTTCAGAGAACCCGCAGGTCGAGTTGATGCAAAGCAGCTTTGAGCATTTTGATTACCCGGCGGCTGGCATTGTGTATGCCAGTAACAGTTTGTATTTTTCCTTACCCGATGTGTTTCAGGATACCTGGGCACATATGACTGATTGTCTGGTGAACCGGGGGGTATTTGCCGGGGATTTCATGGGTGTTGAGGACGACTGGGCGACAGGGCATCATCAGGTCATCAATGCGTTTACCCGAGATGAAATTCAGGCGCTTTTTCACGATTTTGAAATCATTGAATTGTCTGAGCGGAATGAAATGGGGTCAACGGTGCTGGGGAAACAGAAGCGCTGGCATACTTACAGTGTGTTGGCGGTCAAAAAAGAAAACCGGAGCCATCCGTTTATTTTTTGAACCTGCTGTGCCGTTGAAAGTCCGACGGTGCCAAGCAGAAAAAGGGGATGAACCGATTCATTGTGGTTTTTATCCCCCTTTGTTTTTTATTCTCCGCGCGGGATATTCTGCAGGTGCAGAATAAAATCGTCGGGCTTCATGGTCTCATCATTGAAATATCGGTAAATCTCACTGGATGTGGCTTGCTGAGCAATCGGGCTGACCGCCATGGAGTCCACAATACTGGGGATCATTTGCCCGGTTTTCGTTGCGGTTTCCATATCTTTCTTGGCATTGATTGAACAACTGTTGAAGCCATTCAGTTTGATATCACTTCTGGCAGGCAGTGCCCCTTTGACGCGATTGAAGGCCTTCAGAAATTCAGGGGAAGACAGGGTTTTGCTGACAACTGCCGCGGTTTGTTCATCCGTTCGCGGGCTGTTAAACAATGCGAAACTGTCCATATTGTAAATAAACCCCGGGTGTTCGGCAGGCGCCGGGTAGCAGGCTATATCCGTGGGCACTTTCGCATGACTGGCCAGCAGATCTCCCAATACCCAGTCCCCGGAAATCTGAAAGGCACGTTCGCCTTCAATTAAAAGCTGTGTTCCTTCATCCCAACGCATGTGCGACATGCCTGGTTTGACTAAACGGCTGATCGCTCGGAAGCGATGGAGGATCTCGTGCGTGGTATCGCTGTTCAGGACGGCAGGATCCATCTGGATGAATGCACGCTGGTAATAGTCTGCGCCCCCGTATCCAAACGCCAGATTTTCAAATAACAAAGCAACCTGCCATTGATCCTTCCCAAGTGCCAGCGGTTCAACGCCGTTTTTTTTCAGACGCTCGAACACATCAATGAGGGCATCCCAACTTTCGGGCACGGCAAGACCGTATTGTCGCAGGACTTTTTGGTTGATCCACATCCAGTTCAGGCGGTGGATGGCAATGGGAATCGCAACATAGCGTTGCTGGTACTGATTCACCTGCTGTGCCACGGGCAGAAGGTTGTCATGCCAGTTTTCATCTTTGGCGACCTGTTCAAGTTCATGCAGAAAGCCAAGCGCTGCCCAGGATTGAATCGAAGGGCCTTCCAGTTGAACAATATCCGGGGGGTACCTGCAATCGCCCGAGCCTGAAGAATCGACATCGCCGTATCACCGCCGCCACCCGGGATCGGTTGATCCAAGAGGCTGACACCAGCCTGTAACAGCGCATCTTTCACCAGATTAAAGGCTGCAACTTCACCTTTGGAAGTCCACCAATGCAGAAATTCAATCTCTTTGGGATCGGAAGTTGGTGCATTGTTGTTTGCTGTGGCCTTGCCAGAAGAGAAGCAAATCAGCAGGCACAAGAGAAAAAATGGTTTCATGTGTCGCTCGTCAGTCGGATATCAACAACCAGGCCTTGCTCAGGATGATTATGCAGCGTTAAATCACCCCCGTGGCTGCGTGCAATACTGCGGGAAATGGTCAGGCCCAGTCCAGAGCCCAGTTCATCTTGTGGGTTAACCCGAAAATAAGGTTCGAAGACTTTTTCGGCCCACTTTTTATCCAGCCCTGGTCCGTAGTCACGGAATTGGATCTGAATGTCTATCTCAGTACTTCTCATTGAAATATCGACTTTTTCTCCATATTTCACTGCATTATCAACAATGTTGTAGAGGCAGCGTTTAATCGCGAGAGGTTTACCCAGATACAACATGGGCGTGTCGGCCGAAAAGGTCACCGTATGCTCATTTCGATTGTAGTAACTGGCGCATTGTTCAAGCACTTGCGTGATATCTATCCATTCAGGCTCTTCATGGATATCGGTATCCCGGATACATTGCAGGGCACCTTTGAGCATCAGGTCAAATTCATCAAGTATCTTCTCGAACCGTGCTTTGGCCTGCTCATCGTCCAGCATTTCCGTCCGCAGCTTCAGGCAGGCAAGGGGCGTTTTCAGATCGTGAGATATCGCACCAAACAGCATTTCCCGATCACGGATATAGGAACGGACTCTGCGATTCATTTTATTGAATGCGCGCACGGCAGCTCTCGCTTCAAGACTGCCTTCTTCGGCGACTTCTTCCACATAGAGCTGTCCGCCCATCAACGTCGCTGCTTTGGCCAGTCGCCGAATTGGCCGGATTTCCTGGCGTAGCAGCCAAACAGTGCACAACACGAGTAACAGGGAGGATATCCCTAGGAATATCAGTTGCTTCTGATCGATGAACTGAGGGGACAAGGTTGAAAAGGGGACAGGCAGTGTTGCAGCCAGATAAAACCATTCGTTGTCGGACATCTGCACTTGCATGACCACAATGGGCAAATCCATATCGCCCAAAGCAAGGCTGTAACTGGCCCAGATTTCAGGCAGAGCATCCAGTTTAATGCCGGAGTTAAATACCCGCAGATCCTGGCGCTTGCTCAGGGCAACATGAATTTGGTTTGTTTTACGGATTTTCTGGTGGAGTATCTGGCTGGCGGTTGACAGCAGGATGTCTGTCCGGCTGTTCTGAGCCAGGGGCGTTGTGGGCAGCAGGCGTTGGTTAATCGAAATAAAAAATCGTGTCCCGCCCATTTCACGAATCTGGTTGAGGATCAGGTATCGGTAGTTCACGGGCAGCGCATGGAAATAGTTGTAGGTGTCCGCTGCATTCGACATCAGACTTTCCATGGTTTTTTTCAGGTTATCCACCTCTTTGCTGGCATTGGATTGGTACCAGATGAGTCCAGCAATCAGTTCCGCAATAATAATCACGATCAGCAGTGTTGCCCCGATGCGAAAAGTAATCGAGGAGAAAAGTGACTGAACGCTGCTCAACCTCATATCGCCCCGCAGCTTCAGGAGACAACATCGCTGGCAAGCATATACCCTTTATTTCTGACGGTCAGAATCAGGGTACGCTCATCATCATGTAAATGTTTTCTCAGCCGGCTGATTTGTACATCAATGCCCCGTTCAAAGGGATCGGCATCCCGCCCCCAGATACACCGGGCAATATCATCGCGGCTGAGCAGCTGATTCGGTTTATCCAGCATCAGGCTAATGAGATTAAAATCTGCCCCAGACAACTGAACGACCTCGCCGTCGGGACTGAGCAAGCGGCGTTTGAGCAGATCACAGGTCCAGCCGGAAAAGCGTAACTGATGGGGGGCAACCGGGTCATCCTGCGGCACTTGTGTGCGTCGGAGCAGGGCCTTGATCCGGGCCAGTAATTCTCTCGGGCTGAAGGTTTTGGTGATGTAATCATCGGCGCCGATTTCAAGCCCGGCGATCCGGTCGACTTCATCGGTGACTGCGGTCAGCATAATGATTGGCACATTCGAGCGTTTTCGGATCTGGCTGCATAAGGTCAGTCCGTCATCGCCCGGCAGCATAATATCCAGAATAATCAGGTGTGGTTCTGTGCGATGCAAATGCTCCCACATTTCTTCCCCGTCACATGCAGTGAGAACTTTAAATTCCGAACGGCCCAAGTATTCGGTGAGTGCATCCCGAAGTTCCTGATTATCGTCCACAATGAGTATGGTTTTCATATCCCTTGATTCCTCATACCAGTTCGTACGTCAGAGCATTGTTATTGTGTTTTGTGATGTTTTTGAAGCGCCAATGCTTGGAGTGCTCTCAATTCTTTTCAGATATTTGATTGAGGCACCAGATTTTGCGGCTTTGTTACATCGTTGAAGCAAAACCGCAGCAAGGTAATCAGTGCTATATAGCTTATTTTTCATCCACGCTGCAATTTATATGTGTAACAAAGCACTTACAAAATCATTCGCTTTTTTAACCTATCCGGTCTGTTAATTCTTTAATTTAGAGGCGGGTTATATTTCATTACACAAGGAATTGAACATGATCAGTAGTGCGTTTGGATTATTACAACGGATTGGCCGGTCGCTGATGCTGCCTGTCGCCGTATTGCCGGTGGCCGGCTTATTATTAGGGATAGGTTCCGCGAATTTCTCTTGGATGCCGGATTTAGTGTCTGACATTATGGCGATGTCCGGCGATGCCGTTTTTGGAAACCTCGCTTTAATTTTTGCCATCGGTGTTGCGTTAGGCCTGTCGGATAATGACGGAGCCGCCGGATTGGCAGCGACGGTTGGTTTTGCCATCATGACGGCGACTATGGGCGTGATGGCGAAACTGCATGGCATTGAGCCTGCAACGATTTTGGGTATCCCAAGCCTGAATACTGGGGTATTCGGCGGCATTATGATTGGTGCGGTGGCTGCCTATCTGTTTAACCGCTTCCATAATATTCGTTTACCTGAATATCTGGGATTTTTTGCCGGTAAGCGTTTTGTACCCATCATTACCGGGATCACCGCAATTTTCCTGGGGATCTTCCTGAGCTATGTCTGGCCGCCGATTGGGAATGCCATCGATAGTTTCTCGCACTGGGCTGCGTATCAGAGCCCGACAACGGCCTTCGGGATTTATGGTTTTGTTGAGCGTTCGCTTATTCCTTTTGGTCTGCACCATATCTGGAACGTCCCATTCTTCTTTGAAGTGGGTGAGTATGTGGATCCGGAAACCGGGAAGGTGATCAAAGGTGAGATTCAGCGTTATCTGGCCGGTGACCCAACCGCAGGGAATCTGGCAGGTGGCTATCTCTATTCGATGTGGGCACTGCCTGCCGTCGGTCTGGCCATTTATCACTCAGCACGCCCGGAAAAACGTGCGCTGGTCGGCGGTATTATGGCTTCTGCTGCGTTGACATCCTGGCTGACCGGTATCACTGAACCTATGGAATTCTCGTTCCTGTTTGCCGCCCCTGTGCTGTATGTGATCCACTGTATTCTGACTGGCATCGGCTTTGCACTGGTGACCACATTCGATATCCATCACAGTGTCACGTTTGCCCATGGCGCGATTGACTTCCTGATCTACTTCCCGCTGTCGCAAAATGCCTGGTTGTTCATCGTGATTGGTCCGCTTTGGGCGCTGATGTACTACACCATTTTCAGGGTACTGATTGCGAAGCTGAACCTGATGACGCCGGGGCGTGAGCAAGATGCGGAATCTGTCAGCAACTTGTCTGAAATTGGCACGGAACTGGCCGAGAATCTGATTCAGGCTTTGGGCGGTAAAGGCAATATCAAGCATGTGGATGCCTGCATTACCCGCCTTCGTGTGAGTCTGCGTGATATGGGGAAAGCCGATATTCCTAAAATCAAGCAGTTGGGTGCCCGGGAAGTGCTGGTGGTTGGTGATAATCTGCAAGCCATCTTCGGCACTCAGTCCGACAACATCAAGACTGAAATGAATGCAGTATTGGTTGCGTCGCAGTAACGCAACGTCGCGTGGTCAGGCTGAAGCAGAATTTTTGCGAAAGCTTATGCGGTGAACGGTTTGTTCCCTTCCCCCGGAATAAGCTGTCAATGAAAAGCCGGGTCGCACAGGTGTGATTCCCGGCTTTATTTTGTTCATTCGTCTGAGTCAGTAGGACGCCAGATCAATCCTTTCATCGTGAATCTGACTGGCTTTCAGGATAACGGGAATGGCTTTTGAAATGGGTGTATCACTCAGATCGCCTTTACTGTCCAGTGCAACCAGTGGATTGGTTTCCGGGAAGTAAGCCGCCAGATTACCAGCGGGGATATCGTAACCAATGAGTTTGAATCCTTTGACCTGACGTTCAATGCCATCCGCAGCCAATGAGGTGACATCAACCCGGTCACCCACATTCAGGCCCAGTGCTTCAATATCGGCCGGGTTCATCATGAGCACTTTTCGCTCGCCGGAAATACCGCGGTATCTGTCTTCAAACCCATAAATGGTGGTGTTGTACTGGTCGTGAGAGCGAACGGTCTGCAGTACAAACACGGGATCTTCACTGAGTTGCCGGAGGTTGGCAGCCAGCAGATGTTCCGGCAGCGGGTGTGTCTTGAATTCGGCTTTACGTGAATCCGTATGCCAGATCCGTTCAGCAGCACTGTTGCCCAGATAAAATCCGCCGGGTTGCTTGAGCTTCTGGTTCATGTCTGAAAATCCCGGAATGACATCTGCAATCAGCTCACGAATCCGATCGTAGTCTTCTGTCAGCTTTAACCAGTCCACGGGCTGTTTGCCGAGTGTTGCCTGAGCTATACCGGCGATGATGGCAGGCTCTGAACGCATTTCACCGGTATCACTTTCAACAACCCCTCCGGAAGCGTGCACCATGCTGAAGGAGTCTTCAACCGTGACCGATTGCGGGCCATTTTTTTGCAGGTCGATATCTGTCCTGCCCAGGCAAGGCAGGATCAGGCTGTCTTTGCCGGTGATCAGGTGCGTCCGGTTCAGTTTGGTGGCGATGTTCACCGTGAGATTGCAGTTCGACAGGGCTTGCTGCGTTAACCGTGTATCCGGCGTCGCCGACGCAAAATTGCCGCCCAGCCCAATGAATACTTTGCTCTCACCTGCGAGCATGGCCTTGATCGCATGAACGGTGTTGTGGCCATGCTGTGTCGGCGGTGAAAAGCCAAAGGTTGCTTCGATCGCCTGATTAAAGGCAGGGGCCGGTTTTTCGTTGATCCCCATCGTTCGGTCACCCTGCACATTACTGTGACCCCGAACGGGACAAACCCCCGCGCCGGGTTTGCCGAATTGTCCAAACAGCAACTGAAGGTTGGTAATTTCCTGGATGGTGTTCACGGAGTGCTTATGCTGCGTCAGACCCATCGCCCAAGTGATGATGACCCGCTCGGACTGCCGGTAAAGGTTCGCAGCATATTCGATATCATCCTGGCTGAGCCCGGATTGCTCAACAATGGCGGACCAGTCGGTCTGTTCCACTTCAGTCAGATACTGCGTCATGCCCGTGGTATGCGCCTGGATAAAGTCCTGATCGAAAATCGACGGGCGACCCGCCAGCATTTCGGTTTTGTCGGTTTCGAGCAGTGATTTCACCATGCCGCGAACCACAGCCATATCGCCGCCCAGTTTGGGCGTGAAATAATGACTACTGATTCGGGTTGCGCCGCCTGTCAGCATTTCAGCAGGAGATTGCGGGTTGGTGAAGCGTTCCAGGCCACGCTCTTTCAGGGGATTCATCGTCACAATTGCAGCACCGCGACGTGCTGCTTTACGCAAGGTGTCCAGCATACGTGGATGGTTGGTGCCGGGATTCTGGCCAAAGACAAAAATGGCATCAGCCTGATCAAAGTCTTCAATCCGGACGGTTCCTTTCCCCACGCCAATACTTTGCTTCAGTGCCACACCACTGGCTTCATGGCACATATTCGAGCAGTCAGGAAAATTGTTGGTGCCATAAGCGCGGGCAAAGAGCTGGTACAGAAACGCAGCTTCGTTACTGGCTCGGCCTGAAGTATAAAACTCGGCCTGATCCGGGCTTTCCAGCGTGTTCAGATGGTCGGCAATCAGGGCGAAAGCATCGTCCCATGAAATGGCTTCATAGTGGTCGGTTTGCGCGTTATAACGAACCGGGTGGCTCAGACGTCCCTGATATTCAAGAAAATAATCGCTCTGCTGTTGTAGCCAGCCCACCGGATACTGAGCAAAGAATTCAGGCGTGACCCGACGACTGGTGGCTTCCCAGTTCACGGCTTTCGCACCGTTCTCACAAAAACGAAAACGGCCGGGTTCTTCGGATTCTCCCCAGGCGCAACCCGGACAGTCAAAGCCATGATCCTGATTTGTTTTCAACAGGTTACGGATATTCCGGGTGACGTTTTCGCTTTTCACCAAATGACGGGTAGTACTGGCGAGTGCGCCCCAGCCACCGGCGGAGCCTTTATATTGTTTAATGGTCATGGTGATTCCTTTCCTTGTGCGGCACTGATACAGGCATGGCGAGCTCAATCGTCCGGGGTTGTGTGCAGGTCATTGGGATCGGCAACGATGACAGATGATTTTTTGAATGAGCAGGTCGATGCAATATCCTATTACGGCTTGCTTCATAAAAATGTAGCATTGACCACAAAAAGTGTAAGGATTGTACGAATTATCTGTCAATTCTGTGTCAAGTCATCATCGATAATATGAAGCAAGACAATCGCTTATGCAGCGCTGTGCTCAACAGCTGTTACTTGCGCGTTACACTGAACCTCAAGCGTTTTGTGCTGGAGTCTGGTATCTTAAGGCCTGAGCGGAATAAGCATTGCATGCTGTCATGGCATGGATTGAATTGAGGAATGCAGAATGATTGCGAACAAGCTGGTACTGGTTGTCGATGATGATCAGGAGATTCGCGAACTGTTAGAGGAATATCTGACCAAACAAGGTTTTCAGGTTGTGACGGCTGAGGACGGCGTCGCCATGAAGCGAGAAATGACCATCAGTGAACCGGATTTAATTTTGCTGGATATCATGTTGCCCGGTGAAGATGGTTTCGAACTTTGTCAGCATGTCCGTAAAACGTCTGATGTGCCAATTATTATGCTCACTGCAGTGTCTGACGAGATGGATCAGATTGTGGGGTTGGAACTGGGAGCAGATGACTACATTGCTAAACCGTTCAGTCCCCGGCAATTGATGGCACGTATGAAAGCGGTGATGCGGCGCGTGAAGTCGTCTGGTCCTCAGCCGGACATCAGCCAACAGGCACTCCCGAAAGCCTTTTTGTTTGACCGGTGGCGGTTGGATACGGCATCACAAATGCTGCAGGATATTCAAACCCAGCGCAGTTATGAAATGACCAACAGTGACTACGCATTACTCCTGTTGTTTTTAAGCCGGCCGAATGAAGTCCTTGATCGCGATACCATTTTCTATGCAACGCGGGGACGGGATGCCCAGCCTTCGGAGCGAGCCGTGGATGTTCAGCTGAGCCGCTTGCGTCAGCGTCTGGGGGATAAAGGCCGCCAGCAGCGCCTGATCAAGACAGTGCGCGGCAACGGTTATTTGTTTAATGCTGATGTCAGTTATGAAACCAAGGACTGAGCCTGTGCCGGTGGAAGGATGATGAACTGGAAGAAATGGTGGCCAACTTCGCTGATGGCCCGGACCCTGTGGTTTACATTGCTGGCCGTTTTTCTGGCCCAGATGATTGCAACGCTCATCTGGTACGGACAATCCAAACGTCGAGACCTGGAAGGGCTGGATTCTGCAGCGGCCAGTATGGCTACCATGTTCGCATCGACCGTCAATTTTTTTGAGTCCCTGCCACTGCAATATCGTCATATCGTGCTGGATCAGATCCGGAACATGGGGGGAACGCGGTTTTTCGTATCATTTAATGAAGAAGAAATCCGGATTGATCCGATTCCTGTTTCCCGCATGAAAAACACAGCCGTGCAGGCGATTGAAACTGTGTTGCACGATAAATTGCCGCGGCTGGATGTCATCCGGGTGGAATTTTCTCGCCCGGAAACACTGCATGTGTTGAGTAATGACATTCTCCTGAGCGATCTGCCCCGTTCCTGGGCTCATTACACTTTGAGTCTGGAGCCACTGAATCCACCGATTCTGGTTGTTCAGCTGGAATTGGCGGAAGGGGAGTGGCTCTACATTGCCGCATTATTACCGCCGCCTTACACGTCGCTGGAAGATGAAATCATTACCGGGCAGCAAGTGATGTTCTTACTGTTTATAACGGCCTTGTTATTGCTGTTTACCTACACCATGATCCGGCGTCAGACCAAGCCGCTCAGGCAATTGGCAGACGCTGCCAATGCGCTCAGCATGGATATTTATCAGCCGCAGCTCAAAGAAGAAGGTGCCAGTGAGCTGGTCACCGCAACCCGGGCGTTCAATCGGATGCAGCAGCGTTTACGCCGGTATATTGATGACAGGGAACATTTGTTCTCTTCGATTTCTCATGATTTGAAAACGCCCATTACCCGGTTGCGGCTTCGGGCGGAATTACTGGAAGATGACAGCAAAATCGATAAGTTCAATAAAGACTTAGATGAGCTGGAAATGATGGTGAAAGGCGCGCTTCAGACGGTTCGGGATACCGATTTGCATGAGAATCTGGTGCAGGTTGATCTTTCTGAGATGCTGCGCAGTATTTCGGAAAGCCATAACCGCGAGCAGATCCGGGTGCATTTGCCTGAGGTTGAGATTGCCCCTGTCGCGGGCAAGCCGCTCGCGCTGAAGCGTTGTCTGAGTAATCTGATTGAAAACGGTGTGAAATATGGGCAGACCGTCTGGCTTGATGTGGACGACTCCAGTGATGCGGTCGTGATTCGAATCTGGGACCAGGGGCCCGGCATTCCGGATGAGAAGATGGACTCAGTCTTTGAGCCATACGTCAGGCTGGCCAAGGATGATGAAGGTCATGGCTTAGGGTTGGGTATCGCCCGGAATATTTTACACGCCCATGGCGGTGAAATAACCATCCGTAATCTGAAGCAAGGCGGACTGGAAGTCACCCTGACGTTACCCCGGCTCATGGACTAAAGTCGTTCAGTACCATGGCATCCAAATTCAATTGGTTCAGAAACTCATGATGAAACAAGGTTCTGCAAGCAAAAATTGCTGGATACATCTGTCTTCAATCGTTGTGATGGCGACAGTGCTGGTCATGTCTTCAAAGGTGAGTGCAGCCGTGACGGAACCCAAGCGGGACGTTGAAGTGCTGCACTGGTGGACATCAAAAGGCGAGATGAAAGCTGCCAGAGTGTTGCAAGACAGCTTAGAGCAACAAGGCATTGCCTGGCGAAACTTTGCCATTGCGGGTGGTGGCGGGGAAAGTGCGATGACTGTCCTGAAAAGTCGTGCAGTGTCCGGAAACCCACCGACAGCGGCTCAATTGAAAGGCGAAGATTTGCAGGAATGGGCGATGCTGGGTTTTCTCACCCAGTTAGATCCGGTCGCTCAAAAGCAACATTGGGATCAGTTATTGCCACCCGTGATCAGTCAGATCATGAAATATCAGGGGCACTATGTCGCCGTACCCGTCAATATTCACCGTGTGAACTGGCTTTGGGTCAACCCAGCCTTACTGAAAAAAGCAGGCGCTGAGTTGCCAGACTCTCTGGCTTCGTTTTTTGCAGCGGCCGAAAAGCTGAAACAGGCGGGTATTGTGCCGATTGCTTTAGGCAGCGACCCCTGGCAGGAAGTGACTTTATTTGAGTCCATCGCGTTAGCGGTTCTGGGGCCTGAAGATTATCGGAGCGCCTTCGTGGATTTGGATTCCGGCCTGCTGAGCAGTGCCAAAATGGTTGAAGTGTTCCGCCAGTTTGACGCGATTCGTCCTTATGTTGACGTCAGAACCAAAGCCATGGAATGGAGTGATGCCAGTGCCATGGTTGTGGATGGTGAAGCGGCCATGCAATTTATGGGGGACTGGGCGAAAGGTGAGTTCACCGCGATGGGCAAAGTACCGGGTGTGGATGTACTTTGCTTGCCTGCGCCAGGCACACAAGGATTTTTTACCTACAATATTGATAGTTTTGCGTTCTTTAAACACGACGCCACCATGAATCTGGAATCGCAGGCACAAATGGCGTACACGATTCTGACGCCAGAGTTCCAACGTCAGTTCAACCTGGCGAAGGGGTCGATTCCGGTGCGCAACGATGTGCCTTTAACAGAGTTTGATCGCTGCGCTCAAGCATCGGCACAAGCGTTTCAGGCGAATGCAGAACACCATCAGCTCGTGCCCAGTCTGTCGCAGGGACTGGCGAATAGCAGCTATGTGCAGGCTGCAATTTTTGATGTGGTCACGGATTTCTTCCACAGTAAAAAAGCGGACCCGAAGCAAGCTGCCATGCGATTGGAAAGAGCAGTCCGGTCTGCCCGCTGATCGCTTTGTGCATGTGGTGTGGTCAATGATGAAGAAAAGGGAGGCTTTGCTTTATGAAATTACTGTTTGTGGTTCGTCATGCAAAATCGTCCTGGGATAACCCGGATTTAGATGACCATGACCGTCCGTTGAATGAACGAGGTCTTAAAAACGCTGAGGAGATGGCAAAACGCTTCGGCGCCTGGCTGGCGATGCCGCAGCGAATATTGTCCAGTACGGCGGAACGGGCCTTTCAGACCGCTCAGTTTTTTGAACAGGGGCTGCACCCGCATCCAACCGAGCTGGCAACCACGGTCGGCCTTTATACCGATTCTGCTCATGAAGTTGCAGAAATCATTCAGTCGGTTTCGGATGAGATTGATCGTTTGATGGTGGTTTGTCATAACCCGGCGATTAATGAATTGGTCGGGCGCTTTGGGCTGAAGATTGAGAATATGCCGACGTGTGGGGTGGCGGTTTTTGCTATTCATACGGATCAATGGAAAAACCTCGGGCCTGAAACATCAGAGGTGATTTTCTTTGATTATCCGAAACGCCTGATGAAGCCGGAGAAATCATGATCTGATTTGGGTTTGCGTCGGCTTCACGCAGTTGCCGCGAAGCCGACGATGATTTGTTGAGTGAGCTGCTTCAGCTTGCTTCAGACATTTTGCGAACCGCATCAACAACTTCATTCATGCTGGCTTCGATCTCATGAATCGCCTGGCTGGCTTCTTTCACCTTTTCCATACTGCTGTGCGCATGTGAAATGATATCCGACATCGAAGTGACTGCCTGTACGGTAAACTGACTGTTTTGTTTCACAAGGTTGTCGATTTTATCGGTGGATTCATTTGTACGAAATGCGAGCTGACGTACCTCATCTGCAACCACAGCGAACCCCCGGCCTTGCTCACCTGCCCGGGCTGCTTCAATGGCGGCGTTCAGTGCCAGCAGGTTGGTCTGATTGGCGATGCCTGAGATGGTATCGACCATGCTGGTAATGGTTTTGGATTGTTCTTCAAGCTGAGCGATCACGTCTGACGTCATATTCAAGGCTTCAACCATATGGGTCATTTGTTCGATGGCCAGATTGCCGGAATGACTGCCCTCTGCAGAGAGTTGGCTCGTTTTCACCGAAAGGTCGTAGGCCAACTGGCTGTTTTGATGTCCCAGCAGGACGTTCTGAGTAATGTCAGTCGCAAATTTGATGACTTTATAGAGCTTTCCATTGGCATCAAAGATCGGGTTGTAGGTGGCTTCAAGCCACAAAGGGTCGCCCTGACGATTGACGCGCTCAAATTTTCCGCCAAGGAATTGGCCCTGATTGAGTTGAGACCAGAAATCACGATATTCCTGAGATTTTGAATGTTCAGCGGTCACAAATAGCCGGTGATGCTTCCCTTTGATTTCTTCGAGCGAGTATCCAACTGTATTCAGGAAATTCTCATTGGCCGTCAGAATTCTTCCTTCGAGATCGAACTCAATAACGGCCATGGAACGCGAGACGGCCTGCATCTGGCTGGTATTTTCATGGTGAGCAGCAACACGTTCCGTGATATCCGCTGCAATTTTCAGTACCTTATAAACTTGGCCATCATCACTTTTTACCGGACAATAACTGGCCTCAAGCCAGATTTCCTGACCATTCTTTTTAAGACGCTGGAAGAGCCCTTTAGATTGTTTCCCTGTCGCAAGCTGCTGCCAGAAACGTTGATATTCAGGGCTGTTGCGGGTTTCGCTGGAGCAAAACATCTGGTGATGGTGGCCTTGAATTTCAGTTAAATCATAGCCCATGGTCTTGAGGAAATGGTGATTGGCAGTCATGATTTTTCCATCAGGAAAGAATTCAATGGTCGCGAAGGAGTCGTGGATGGCATTGAGATGTTGATTTGTTTCCAGACACTGTTTTTTTATCGCTTCGTACTCTTCAAGAGAGACGTTGTTCTTCTTGGATAAACCGAACATGTCACAGTCCTTGTTGATATATACCCTAAGAAAACATATAGCAGCAAATAATGCTTAAAAGATATTTTTCGAAGAGCCAGCACATTTTTAGTGAAAGCTAAATGATGCTGCTAATCTGCTGAAACACTCACATTTCATGTCGATATGTTCTATTAATGATTTTATCTATATATGTTCATGCTGAATACACTTACCTAAAGTATGGATACCAGATGCTTTCTGATCGATTCCTGAGCTGTTGGGGGTGTGGTTATTTATCGGACTTGTGATCTCTCTCCAAGTGTCAATGTTGTTAAAAACAGTGGTTCATTGCATCGCTGCATATTCTCGCTGATGTTGGTTGCAATTGTATTCTCTATCAGTATATCGAATCTCCTAGAGATGGGGGCGCATCTTCACTCGTAGCATGCCTAATATAAACAGGATTTTAATATTTTATTTATCAGTCAATGTTGCCTGATATGCCATGAAAAGCGGCGTGGAAATGGTATTCCAGTCTGGCGAAAATACGGGCTCGCCAATTCAGGGAAGCATACGCATCTTATTGTGACCGGATGAAGTGGCCACAGTCTGACGAGGCACTGTGAATCTGAATGAAAAATACCGGAGACAGGGATGCTCCGGCAAGGAAGATATCAAGTGATTGTGTTCATTCAGAAATAGTATTCCAGAGCGACCTCGATGAAATCATCTTTTCGGACAAAATACAGGGGGCTATCCAGTTTATCTGTGTTAAACCACCAGGCATTCGCACGCCATTTCCAGTTATTGTTGATTCGGGCGGATGCTTCAATTCTGCCGGTTGATTCCTGACTGTGATCCAAATCCTGATTGATTCCAAAGAGAATCTCAGTGCCGTCAATGTCATTGAAGGCAAAACGTGTACCCAAAAACAGATCATTCTGATTCAGGCTGAGGTCGCGGGAGTCATATTGGTACTCAGCGATCAGTCCTAAATCCCAGTAAGTATCAAATACCCCCACAATGGTATATTCAAAGCCGGTGACGGCTGCAGAGTGATTCTCCAGGCTGTCCCGATAGAGCGCTTCTAATTTCAGTAACCAGGAACCGAAAATGCCCTGAATATCAACACTGCTTTGTTCCATCTGGGCGTAATATGGCGTCAGGCTTGCGGTGCCTGGCAGAAAGTAGGGATCTCGGTTGGTGCCTTTGAAAAAGCTTGCCCCCACGTCCCAGTCACCAAAATAGTTGCTGTATCGCAGCGACCAGTCAACATGTGTCTGTTCGGCAGAAGACTCATAACGGGCATGGCCATTGACCGGAAGGGGTGTCCGAAGGCGTCCGTCGCTTCCGGCAAAAGTCCGTTCCCGAAAGTAGGGCAAAATAAAACCACTGACGTTTCCCCAATCCTTGACTGCGGTCAGGTTGATCATTGGCTGTCCCAATTTTTGTTCACCGTCTACAGATTCGACATTGTCGGTCTGGTTGATCACATCCACCAAATGGATGGATTCGGTGACCCCCCAAAAAACTTTGCCAACCCCGACCCGAAGTTCGTAATCCTGAATGAGTTGCAGATACATCAATTCACGAATATCGGCATGGGTCCGTTCATCGTCCATGCTATCGAGTCGCAGGAACGGCTGGATGGTGAGACGGGCGTCTCCGTCCTGAAATTCGGTATACCACTCTGGCTCAATCACGAGGGAGGTCTGGCTTTTATCCTGTCCTTGCAGGCCATCATGAATGAATTGACGTTGTTCTAAATTGATTTGGCCACTGAAACCAGCTGCCTCGACAGAGGCAGCCAGAAACAGGGGCAGTACAGCGAGACGAGAAGTCATACTTGCTCCTGTTCAGGAAATTATTTGGCGCGTTTCAGGCTGGCCTTGTTGAAGTCACCTTCATCAAGCCCATTGTTGAAAGTCAGTTCGTGCGTGGTCAGCACAGTCGACTTGCCGGTTTGATGATTTGTCATTGTCATTTTATGAGCGCGCCAGTATTTTCCAGAATACTGTTCGTAATCGTCGAAATTCAGCGTTTTGAGTAAGCTGTCTTTACGGTCATAAAATTCAATTTTGAGTGGGCGGTAATGTGCCTTGTCGACCCAGACCAGTTGCTTGGTGTAGCCTGAGTACGCATCAGTCGGAATTTGCTTTACTTTAAATGCAGCCTGACTGGCAACGCTTTCATCTCCCAGATAGGTAAATTCATACTTTTCAAGCTCGAATGAACTGAGATCTTCATAAGCAAATTCGCTGCCCATGAACGGACCGGATTTGTTGCGTGATGCAATGCGTTTCACGCGTTTTAACGCGGGCAGATAAAGCCATTGATCGTCGGGTTTGGTGGTGTGGGCAAAGTTGAGGAAAGCTGTTCCCTGAACATCTCTTGGTTCATCAAAGATGGTCAGTCCCTTGTCACCGTCATCGACGACCTCCAGCGTTTTAATACGCATCTTTCGGGTACTGCTTTCACCCTGAGCGTTGGATAATAGCATCGTCATATCTGCGATACTGTCTCCCCAGCCGGTGTCACGCGCTTTACGCTCTTTGGCAATCTCCATGCCCTGTTCATTGCCTGCGTGGCAAACGGCAGGGATCACTGCCATTCCCAGCGTGGCAAGCATGCCAATCGAGGCCAGCCATTGCGTCATTCGAGCAGTTTGATTTGTCATGATCGTTCTCCTAAAAATTCGGGAAAATTATTGGGTAATCGGATGATTCGTATCTGGCGCTGTGGCTTGAGGACTGTTCTGTGCCACAGGCTTACGGTCAAATAGCATCAGCATGGTTGGCAGTAACAGGAAGTCCACGACCAGTGCGATGAAAATAATCAGTGCGCTGAGTTGCCCCATATCGCTGTTCAGTCTGAAGCTCGAGCTTGCAAGGACCAGAAAACCGGCAACCAGAACCACAGTGGTGATCCACAGGGCCCGGCCGACAGTACTGAAGGCATAACGAACGGCAGCTTCGGCATTGCGGCCTTCTTTCCGGGCAATCTGGTATTTACTGAGGAAGTGCACAGCGTCGTCGACGACGATACCCAGGGTGAGCGTGACAACGACAGATAACCCCAAGTTGATTTCACCGGACCACAGCGACCAGAGACCAAAACCAAAGACTGCGGGCGCAATATTCGGAATTAAACTGATCAGCCCCAGGCGAAGTGAACGCAGCGCGAAAATCATCAGCACAGAAATGAGAACCAATGTAACTGGCAGCGTGCTCAACATACTTGCCATGTTCGTTTCACCGATGTGAGCAAACATCAGGTTCGGACTGGAAGCCATAATCTGATAGCCCGGTGCATAAGTGGCAAACCAGTCATTGATCCGTGTTTCCAGCGCAACCAGTTCTTTACTGCCGATATTTTTGGTCGTGAGTGTCAGCTTGACAGAGGATTTATCAACGTTGAGCTGATTGTTCAGATCCAGTCCGTAGGGCAGTGACATTTCATAAAGCAGCAGGTACTGCGCGGCTAGTTCACGGTCCTGCGGCATGCGGTACCAGCTTTCATCGTCGCCGTGCATGTTCATATTCAGGCGTTTGAACGTGTCACTCAAGCTGGCGACGTGATCCGTTTCGGGTTGTATCCGTAACCAGTCTGTAAAGTCGCGCAGAATCAGCAAAAATTGCGGGTCGGCAATGCCTTGTGGCTGGCCGGAATCAATGGCAATGCTGACAGTGGTCATGCCACTGATATTGTCTGCCATAAAGTCGGCCGCTTGTCGGAATGAACTGTCCGTTGCGAAATATTTGACTGGTTCATCATTGACGACGTTTTTCGGCAGCAGGAAGACGGAGCCTACAAGCATGAGGACAGAGAAAGGTAGAATGACTTTCCGGTGGTTCACAACCAGATTACCCAGCGTATCTGTCCAGGTGGTTTGTCCTTCAGGCTGAACAGCAGGTGCACGCATGGGCAGTTTTGCCAGCAGCGCGGGTAATAACGTCAGGGACAACACACAAGCGAGCATGATGCCCAGTGCGGCCAGATTTCCTAAATCACGCAGGATGGGGGAGTCGGATGCATTCATCATCAGGAATCCCAACGCTGTCGTCACAGAGGTAATCAGAATCGGCATGGTATTGAGCCGGGTACTGTAGAAAATGGCTTCGTGCTTGGTCATGCCCCGTTGCATCCCCTGGCGCAGGGTCGCAATCACATGCACACAGTCTGCAACCGCCAGCGTCAGCACCAGAGTCGGCACATTGACAGTGGCTGTGTTGAGGAACATGCCTGCCCATCCGGAGAGACCCATTGTGGCCATGACTGAACCGATAATGACAAGCAATGTCGCCAGTACCGCGGTGACTGTCCGCAGCATGAAGACCAGAAATACGAGTACAATCAGCAACATCACAGGCACCAGCGTGCTGCTGTCTTTTTGCGCCATATCCATGAAGGTACGGTTCATTGCCACGATACCGGCCTGATAAAAATCGACCTCTGGGTATTCGGCGCGATAGTTGTCGATCAATGCCTGTGTTGCATCCGTGACCGTAGTCATTTCTGTCGTTTCGTCAACTTTTGGCATTTGTAAAGTCACATTCACCACAGCCACATCACCCTGAGCTGAGATTAAGGCATCTCGCAGCAAGGGTTCATTGAGTGCAACAGCTTTGACTTTCTGAATGCGTTCTGCAGTCAGTGGATAATCTGCCAGAAGTAAATCTTCAACCAGCAAATCGTCGTCGATGGCTTCGGTGTGCTGATAATTTGATATTGAATCGACCCGGCTTGAAAAAGGAATTTGCCAGCTTTCATCAGTCAGTTGACGAATCAGAGTGAGTGTTTCAGAGGTAAAGACATTGCCATTCTTTGGCGCAACCACAAAACTGATGTTGTCGGTTTTACTGAAGGTGGCCTGGATGGTGTTGAATGCCTGAAGTTGCGGGTTATTTCCGTCGAAAAAAATGTTGTAATCGCCGCGGAAATAGAGGTTCTTGGCCCCAATTGTCGCTGCGACGATCAAGGCGATCATCGTTGCCATCACGAGATAGGCTCGTTTGATTGGCAATGCATATAGACTGTCTTTCATCACACTCTCCATTGGTGACGTTTCGTCAAAAATTGGCGTTTAAAAACCAGTTTTTCAACTGGTTGGTGTTCTAAACAACTTACAGGTTACTGAATTAGAGTGTCATTTCCCTGTAACAGTTTACTTCCTAAATATGCAAGAAGGAGAGTAAACAGTTTTTATGACTAATCGTCAACTATGGTGTGAAATTAACCCGCATAAAGCGGGTTAATCAAGCAAACTATCGACCAAGTTGTGACAAAAGTGAGATCTCTTCTGCAAAAAAGGTCTGCTCAATGTGTTTCCACAAGCGCTTATAGTCCTTTTCACTCGACAGTGGTTTCCAGTTCATTCCATCCAGCAGCATGTTCACGTTGTTCAGGACAGTGAACGGATCCTGAAGACGGTGAATACATCGACTGTTGGTTGCATTCATGATGAGTGCATTGGAACCCAGCGCAAGCGACCAATTTGCAAATACAACGGCATCCGTACTGACGGCGGCTGACATGGTCAGGCTTCCTTCGTCCAGTGCGTGATTAACGATTGCATCTGCGTTATCAATCATTTGCTCTTCAAGCTGGTTCAATATTTCCACGCGCGTTGTTGAGGCTTTATCGATGACCCAGGGGGTCTTTGCCGTCAACAGACAGGTTGAAAGAATCGGTTCAAGTCGGGCAAAAATATGGTATGCGACATGGACAGCCAATAAAATTTCCCGGCTGGTCCCTTCCATCCCCAATACCCGATTAAACAAAGCCATTTCTTCTTTAATGGCATGAGTGCACAGCGCAACAATGACATCCTCTTTACTGCAAAAGTGGTTATACACCGTTCCTTTTGAGTAAGGACTCATGGCTGCAAGCTTGTCCATGGTCAGGTTCGCAAAGCCTTCTTTGTTCACCAGATCTTTTGCAAGCATAATCAGCTCTTGATCGCGGTCTGCAATCGCCTGCTGTTTTTTTGTTTTTGGCACTCGCTCTCCAGAGAAGAGGGCGCATCGTTCTTTATTACAGTTCAACCCGAACATAACTTCCAACTATTGGCTGTCAGTTGCGTGAATACATTGCAACTCCTGTCTTGTAAGTTTAACACGATTACCTTAAGGGTAAATCATCAGAAAATTGACGATTAGTCAAAGTTGACCAATCGTCATAATAGTCGCTTCTGCATGGAGATCAAGACAAGCCTTGTGACTTTCTTCGAAAAAAATTGTGGTCGGATCAGAAAAACCGCCCCGGGAGGCGGTTGAAATACGAAGGGGAAGGATTGTTCAATGTGCCAAAGCGGTATTCAGAATCATTTCACTGTCTGCAATCGCTATGCGGCCATGTTCGCCCAGTGCGGTCATGCCATGTTTCTCCAGACTGCTGACCAGAACCTGAATATCAGATTCAGTTAATCCGGCATCTGTCAGGCGAACGGGAACATCCATGGCTGTGAAGAAAGCTTCCGTTTGAGCAATGGCTGCATCAATCCGGGTGTCTGCACTGCCTTCTGTCAGGCCGAATACGCGCTCTGCATATTGCAGCAGTTTCGCTTCCTTATCCTGACGACGCGCTTTCATCACTGCCGGCAAAACAATACTCAGCGTCCGGGCATGATCAATGCCGTAGTTCCCGGTGAGCTCGTGACCAATCATGTGCGTTGCCCAGTCTTGCGGGACGCCCACGCCAATCAGGCCGTTTAGGGCTTGTGTTGCAGACCACATAATGTTGGCTCGAACGGTCAGATCATTTGGATTTTCCAGCGCTTTCGGGCCTTCTTCGATCAGTGTCAGCAGCAAGCCTTCGGCGAATCTATCCTGGACTTTGGCGTCCACAGGAAAGGTCAGGTACTGCTCCATGACATGCACGAATGCATCGACAACACCGTTACTGATTTGACGCGGAGACAGGCTGAGTGTTGTGGCCGGATCCAAGACGGCAAATGCAGGTTGCACTTTTGCGGTCATGAAGCTCAGTTTGTCTTTCCCCCGTGAAACCACGGCACCTTTATTGCTTTCAGAACCTGTGGCGGGCAGGGTCAGAATACAACCGATGGGCAGCGCAGTTTCAACTGGGGCATGCTTTGCCAGAATATCCCAAGGGTCCTGACCTTTGAAGCAGGCGGCCGCTGCAATAAATTTAGTGCCGTCGATGACAGAACCACCGCCGACCGCAAGCAGGTAGTCAAATCCTTCGGTCTGAATTTTTTCGACGGCCTTCATCAGGGTATCGTACTGAGGATTTGGCTCAATCCCGGAAAACTCGGCCCACTGATGGTCAGATAAAGCCTGAGTGACCTGCTCATAAACGCCGTTCTGTTTAATGGAACCGCCCCCGTACAGTACAAGCACTTTACTGTCTTTTGGAATTTCAGCGGTGATCGCGGCAATTTGACCTTCACCGAAATGAATGCGGGTCGGATTGTGATAGCTGAATGGGTTCATCATTGCGCTCCAGATTGGCTTGAAGAATTATGCTGATGCTCAGTGTAGGTGACATGTGGATGATCAGTAATACACGATTCTGCTTAATTCTTGTCAATTCCTGCTTTAGACTGTGCACCCCTTGGTTTTTCCGAATGTGTAAGCCATCATCACCAAAAGAGGAAAATCAGATGAAAAAATCTCTGGCACTGGCGGCTTCACTGTGTGACCACCTTGGATTGAAAGACAGGCAAGGTAAGGTTGAGACAGCATTAAAGTCGATCAATCTGTTTAAAATTACACAATATCACCATGTCACACCGCAGATGTATCAGCAGGGTGTGGTGGTGATCTTTCAGGGAAATAAAGTCGGACATCTGAATGACTATCGTTTTGAGTACGACACCAAACATTGCCTGATTGTCTCAGCACCTTATCCGATCGCGTGTGAGACCTTTGCGTCTGAAGAGGCGCCGCTGATTGGGATTGATATCGGCTTTGAGCACAGCATGATCCGCCAGCTGGTTGATGAGATGGAGGCGCAATTAGGTCCGGACTATTTTGCTTTGCAGGCACAGAGTAAAGGGGTCGCAGCCTCGCCAATCACGCCACAGCTGGAACAATGTATAGAACGCTTGCTGGCAGTGCTGCATGATCCGTTGGATGCGCACATGCTCGGCCCTCAGATTTTGCGGGAATTCTTTTACCGTCTTTTGCAGGGAGAGCAGCGGACTTTGCTGGCGCAATACGTGAAGCAAGGCACAGCATTAGCAAGGGTTTCCGGTGTGATCGAGCATGTTCAGTCGCATTATGCGGAGAAACTGACGATTGAGGAGCTGGCGGAGATGGCGGGGATGAGTGTGTCGGCTTTCCATCGCGCTTTTAAGCAAGTCGTGACTGACCCGCCACTGCAATACATTAAGAAAATCCGGTTGAACAATGCCAAGCAGTTCATGGTTCAGGATGGGCTGACGGCCAGTGTTGCGGCAACGAGAGTTGGCTACGAAAGTCCGGCTCAGTTCAGCCGGGAGTTTAAGCGATACTTTGGTTTGCCGCCGAGCAAAATTGCGCAGATCGCTGAAGAGAGAGTGATGTAAGCAAACAAGAACGCACCCGTTGAGTGCGTTCTGTGGGCGAAAACAGTGATTCGCGGTTAACTTAAATCGACATTTTTTGTGCCGAAGAACCAGGTGACCAGAAAGCCTGCCACATAAGAGACGACAAGACCTGCTGCATAAACCGCCATGCCGGCAAATACACCGCTGGCGGAGGTCATCAGTGGCAATGACACCACGCCTGATGGCCCAAATACGGTATTGAGACCAATGGGCAGGCCCATAAAGGCGACCAGTCCAATGAAGAAGCCGCCGATTGCACCCCCGATACATGCCGTAATAAAAGGCTTCACGCGCGGTAAAGTCACCCCATAGATCAATGGTTCACCAATCCCGAGAATCCCAGGAATAATGGCGCCTTTAACCTGAGTTCTCAGCACGGCATCTTTTTTGGCTTTCATATAGAGCGCCATGGCAGCACCGACCTGGCCGCCGCCAGCCATCGCCAGAATCGGAAATAGGGAGTTAAAGCCCTGAGCGTCCATGAGTGCGAAGTAAACCGGTACAAACCCCTGATGGATACCGAACATTACAGAGATTAAAAACAGTCCGGCAAGAATGGCACTGCCAATCGGATTCCCGTTCAGGTGCAGGAACAGCCAGGACATACCGTCGTACAGGTACACACCAATCGGCATGATGACCACAAAAGTCACGGTCGCCATGAACACCAGCGTGATGGAAGAGGTGAGGATCATATCCAGATTATCCGGAATGAAGCGACGCACCTGACGTTCGACCGAAGCACCGAGAATACAGGCGATCAATACCCCAATGATATTGCCTCGCGGATCAATGGCATGGCCGAAAAAGTCATGGATACCGGCATAAACGCCGCTGGTGGCATCCGGGTTGTACCCCAGCACGAACAACGAGGCAATGATTGCGCCATTGACGCCGGAACCGCCAAAAGCCTTCTGAGCGTTATAACCGATCAGAATACTCAGGAAACTGAACAAGCCTTTGCTGAAGACTTTCAGAAACCCAATCAGATCGACCAGCGTTGCATTGGGATGTTCGACAGGCTGAACCAAACTCTGATCCAGCAGCGTCGCCACACCCAGCAGCATCCCGGCAGCGATAAAGCCCGGAATCAAAGGGGTAAAAATGGTGGCAAATTTGGTCAGGAAGCGATGGACTGCGCTGGTCTGCTTTTTCTTCATTTCCTGTTTCTGTGCAGAGGCGATGTCTTTTAGATTGTCGTGCTGAGGCTCAGCTGCCGCGATGCTCTCTGCGGTGGCAGCCAGCTGAAGATTCATCATCTCAGCTGCGGTCTGCGCTTTGCCCGGACCCAAAACGATCTGCAGTTGATCGTCGCTTTCGACAATACCCATCACACCAGCGATGCGTTTGATGGTTTCCCGGTTTGCCAGTCCATCGTTATGTAATCCCAGCCGGAGCCGGGTCATACAGTGGCCGCAATTGGCGACATTGGATTTGCCACCAATTGCGCCGATGATCTCGCTGATCATCGCGTCGGTTATTTTAGCCATTGGATTCCCTATCTTTTACACGTTATTAGAATCATAAGTCGGCCACTGACGGGGGAGCATCTGTGGCCTTCGGTTGTTTTTTTAAAAGTGTTATTGAGCGTTTTGAATTGCTTGGCGGGTGAAGCCGCTGCTGCTGACCAGAAGTGCCTGCGCTTCTTGCGCGTTTGAGCCGGTCAGAATCATCACAATGGCTGTTTTACAGTGGCCACCACAGGCATTGAGTGCCGACTCTGCGGCTTCACGGCTGGCCCCGGTGGCTGCGGTCACAATGTTCTTCTGGCGCTCAACCAGTTTGGCATTGGTGGCTTCTACATCCACCATCAGGTTGCCGTACACTTTACCGGTTCGGATCATTGCACCCGTCGTGAGCATGTTCAGGACAAACTTTTGCGCTGTCCCTGCTTTCATGCGTGAAGAGCCGGTCACGACTTCCGGGCCGACGACCGGCGTCATCGCGATATCGGCCAACTGAGACATCACACTGTCCGGGTTACAGCTGATGCAACCCACGGTTGCACCAATCGATTTGGCGTAGGTCATTGCGCCGATGACGTAAGGTGTCCGGCCACTGGCGGCGATTCCGATCAGCACATCATTTGCAGAAAAGTTCAGATGTTTCAGATCTTCTTCGCCAAGCATTTGATTATCTTCAGCATTTTCAACAGCGCGGAAGATTGCTTCCTGACCGCCAGCAATCAGACCGACAACCTGAGACGGGTCGCTGCCAAAAGTTGGCGGGCATTCACTCGCATCCAGAATCCCCAGACGGCCGGACGTACCGGCGCCAGTATAAATTAAACGTCCGCCCCGAAGAAAAGCACTGGCGATGGCATCAACCGCTTCAGCAACCTGAGGCAAGATACTTTCGACAGCCAGCGCAACTTTTTTATCTTCTTCGTTGATCACTTTGAGCATGTCCAGTGTCGAGAGCGTATCAATGGCCTGACTTGCAGGATTACGGCTTTCAGTGATCATGGCGTTTAAATCAATTTTCATGGTGTGGCCTTCAAGTTCTGTGTCTGAGTGCTATCATAAGGAATAAATTATTCTCGAGGATTGCGATGGATCACATATTTGATTATTCATCATTTGTGTCATTTTTGGAATAAAAAATTCAATACGACCTGCCAGAGGTTCAAGCGGAATAATTTATTGGATAGATTGGAATAATCAGGGATACTGAGGTTTGTCTTACCCCTTTCAATTGCCTGAGTTTCGGAGCCCAGACTGCATGACCACGCTTGCTAAAATTGACCACTATCGTGATGCGTTCTCACCCAGTGAACAGAAAATCGCTACCTTTATTCTTCAGGATCCAGATCAGGTGATTTCTCTGTCATCGCAGCAACTGGCTCAGCAAGCCGAGGTCAGCCAGTCCAGTATCGTTAAGTTCACACAAAAGATTGGTTTTAAAGGATTTACGGCCTTTAAACTTGCAGTGAGCGAAGAGCTGGGCAGAAAGAAAGCCATGGGACCGGGCACTGAACAGCAAGGATTACATAATCAGATCACCCGAGAGGACTCGCTGGAAATCATGGCTCAAAAGCTGGCGCAGGAAAAACAAAACTCGATTGTCGAAACCACGCACGCCATCGATTTTGCAGTGCTGGCAAAAGTCGTCGAAGCGATGGATGCAGCAGGAAAAATCCAATTGGTCGGGATCGGGGGGTCTGCACTGGTGGCGAAAGATTTAGGGTACAAGCTGCTGAAAATTGGCATCCCGGTGATTGCCGAGCAGGACAGCCATGTTCAGATCTCTGTATCACAAACCCTCAAAGCCGGGGATGTTCAGATCGTGATTTCTTACAGTGGCCGCCGGAAAGAAGTGTTGCTCGCTGCTCAGACGGCGAAAGCCAAAGGGGCGAAGGTGATCGCCTTCACTTCACTCCAGCAGAGTCCGCTTCGTGAGCTTGCCGACTGGAGTTTAGATACGCTGGCAGAGGAAACTCAGCTTCGCAGTTCCGCCATTTCCTCAAGAACAGCGCAAAATACGCTGACGGATTTACTCTTTCTCGCGTTGATCCAAAAACGAGACCAGGAAGCCAATCAGTTGATCAAAGACACCACTGAATTGATTCGCAACATGAACGCCTGAGTGGGTCTGCTACACTCTTAGCGGGACCAACTTCGTGGATAGACGGGCGTCGCGGAGGGGAAAATGTTCAGGTGGTTTGCATTGGTATGGATTGTGCTGGGACTGAGCGTCACCGGCACTCAGCCTGTGTTTGCAGAGACAACAGATGCCCGTTGCGATATCTATCCCCGTGGCGCAAAGCAACCGATCGGACAATATCTTTGTGTGCTGTCGGAGTATCACGGCTATGTCAGCATTCGGAGAGGCGATGGAGTTCAATACGATTTTCACCCGTCCCGAAATCAGCCCGGCAAATACCGGGACGGGCAAAACCGCCCGGTGTCACTCCGCGGCGATTTAGGCAAGAAAGGGGTGATTTTTGAACTCACCCATGAATCAATCTACGTCTACTGGGATACGTCTGTTTTGGCCGAACCTGCACTATAAGCTCACACTTTTCCGGCTTTTGGTTTGATTTCTGTTGGTCAGAGACTAAAAATCTGTCCAACGAAGTGAAGAGAGAAAGCGCATGTCTACACAGAAGCAGCTGACGATTGATATCGTTTCCGATGTGGTTTGTCCCTGGTGCTACATTGGCTATCAGCGCCTTGAACAGGCGATGAATACCTATCAGGGCAAAGTGCAATTTACTATCCGGTGGCATCCGTTCGAATTGAATCCGGATATGTCTGCGGACGGCCAGTTACTGAGCGAACATCTGGAAGAAAAGTATCAGATGACGCCGGAACAGAGTGCCGAGAACCGAGCCCGGATTGTTGAACTTGGAGAAGCCCTGAATATTCGATTCCAATTCACGCCGCTTTCCCGGATTTATAATACCTTCAGAGCGCATCAGCTCCTGCATTGGTCAGCCCTTTATGGCCGGCAGACCGATCTGAAACTCGCGCTGTTTGAAGCTTATTTCACCGAGCAAGAGAATGTGAACGCGCTTGAAGTGCTGTTCAGCGCTGTCGAACGCGCCGGATTAGACGCCGAAGAAGCCGAACAGGTCCTGAAAAACGACAAATTCAGCGGTGTGATTCGTGAAGAAGAACAAGCCTGGATTGAACAGGGCGTTAGTGCGGTGCCTGCATTTATTTTTAATGAAAAGTACCTTGTCTCTGGTGCTCAAAATACGGAAAGCTTGATTCAGGTAATTGATACTTTGCTGAGCGAGTCAGCCGAGTAATCCGCCCGCAAAAGACGAAACCAGCTGCGAATATCGTAAGCTGGTTTCTCTCCATGAGATTCCCGCCAGAATTCAAATTTTGTGATCTTTTCCCCAGTGTTTCATTTCAGTTGAAATGACAGGTGATTTCGTGATTTTGACTCGTCATTACAAGTCATGTTTTTCTCAGATTTAGGTTAATCTACTTGCTGTTGAACTTGAACCAGATGTCATGGGTTATGATTATAGTTGTCAGGCATGTAAAAAATCAAAAGGAATTCTTGAGAAAGAACTGCCATTTTACATTTCGGAATATAATGAAGTTCAAGTTTGATTGGATTATATCGAACACGTACAAAGATTGAGCTTTAATCTATTAAAGCAAGTGTTTACGGACAGGAGTATTCATCGTTGAGCCATCATTTCACACATCAATGCTACCAAAATATTCGTGATTCAATAATAAACGACTCGACTATTGCTACGAATGAAGAGCGTTTGGCTGAATTTATGAAAATATACTGTGATATAATCAAGAAGGAAAATCCATTACTCGCATGGGAAAGAGATAAATGGGAAGGAGGATTGCGAGGTATATTTGCATTTGTTATTTTATGCTCTGTTTTTATCTCATATGCAATATATTTTTTTGGAGATGAACACAATAAAGATGTGGGAATGATTTTAGGAATAGGCTTGATTTCAATCATTTCGTTCTTGATGTTAATCGTTTTATATCCTGAGAGATACCAACATAAGATGACAACAACAGGGATTTACATTCGATTCTATCGGAGAGGAAAAAAGGTTCGCCAGAGAACAATCAGGTTTTTTCTTTTGATCTCAATTCCAACTGTGATCCTGTTATTCTTGATGATGGGACCAATGGCTTTTGCGGGCGCTGGAGCTGGTGCATTAGGTGTTTTCTCAATTGCGGGTGTATTCAGGGAAAAAGATCCTGTAGAAATGGCTTTACCGTGGGAGGCGATTTTTTGCATTTATGTGAATGATGAATTTGGCTTTTTTTCGAGTGAGAAAGGATTTAATATTCAGTTTATGTTGGATTTGATTTGTGATAAATCAAATTTTGATCAGGTAAAACAAATACTGGATGCTCATACAATGAATCATTTAATTTATATGCGCGATTATTCTGTAGATTTACGCTCGGAAGAATTTAATCAGTTAATGGATATCGGTCGGAAAGAAGTACCATTTTTAGTCGATTGATTGTCATGTCTTATCAGCTTTTGCTCTCAGGAATATACCGTGCACTTGAATATTATTTACTTGATACAGAGATATGTGGATGAGCCGATTAATTTATCAGCGTCAGTATGAAAAAATTCGACAGGAAACTCTGGATGACTCTTCCCATGTGAATGACTCATCCCGCCTTGTTGCTTTCATGGATCGTTACATTGAAGTCATCAAGAATGAATCTCCGCTTGTTGAATGGGAGAAAACTGTCTGGGAAAAGGGGTTATGGTTTGGTTTGTTCTTCATGTTTTCTTTTTTCTTCATGGTAACTTTAACCGTTTATATTTATTTGGGTGATGAAGAAGTTGGGATTATGCTGGGGGGAGGTTTCTTGTCGATGATTTTATTGATTTCGCTGTTAATCTGCTACCCGGAGAAGCATGATTATAAAATCACTGACACGGGAATTTACTTTCGAGGATACAAAAGAGGGAAACGATTCCGGCAAGGTGCCTTTAAGATGATCATGATTGTTTGTGTCCCGATTTTTTTGTTTTTATTGTTTTATGGTGGCCCAACTATTTTTGCCGGTGCTGGAGCAGGTGCGCTTGGAATTTTCGCGCTACCTGCAATGATGAAGGAGAAAAAACCAATTGAGATGGCTCTGCCTTGGGAAGCCATTGCTATCTATGGTGAATTTAAGCAGAACACTATTTTCTCCAAAAAGAAAATGTTCATGATTCAATACTATATGAATATATGGTGCGATGGTGAGCTGACTAAAACTGTTGAAAAAATTATAAAAGAAAAGATGCGGAAAGATTGTATTTATACGACGGATTTTTTCGCGGAAGGTGAATCAAATGAGTATATTAGAGTAGAAGAGGTTTTAATGAAAGAAACCCCTTTCTTGTGGACTCCTTACCCAGGATATACCAATACCTTTCTTTGATTTTCTATTATGGATGGAATGTACCCATGAATGAACGCAATCAGATTCTGAAACGGGTGCTCCCAGAGCCCCGTTTTTATTCAGCAAGCAGGGTGTTATTCACCTCATTCAAATTGTCATATCTTATCGGGTTTTGCTTTCAGAAATATACCGTGCATTTGAATATTATCTTACTTGATACAGAGATATGTGGATGAGCCGATTAATTTATCAGCGTCAGTATGAAAAAATTCGACAGGAAACTCTGGATGACTCTTCGCATGTGAATGACTCATCCCGCCTTGTTGCTTTCATGGATCATTATATTGAAGTCATCAAGAATGAATCTCCGCTTGTTGAGTGGGAGAAAACTGTTTGGGAAAAAGGTTTATGGTTTGGTTTGTTCTTCATGTTTTCTTTGTTTTTCATGATAACTCTAGCCGTTTATATTTATTTGGGGGATGAGGATGTTTGGATGATCCTGGGAGGAGGGTACTTGTCGATAATGTTATTGATTGTCCTGTTGACTTGTTATCCAGAGAAACATCATTATAAAATCACTGACACGGGAATTTACTTTCGAGGATACAAAAGAGGAAAACGATTCCGGCAAGGTGCCTTTAAGGTGATCATGATTGTTTGTGTCCCGATTGTTTTGTTTTTATTGTTTTATGGTGGCCCAACTATTTTTGCCGGTGCTGGAGCCGGTGCGCTTGGAATTTTCGCGCTACCTGCAATGATGAAGGAGAAAAAACCAATTGAGATGGCTCTGCCTTGGGAAGCCATTGCTATCTATTGTGAATTTAAGCAGAACACTATTTTCTCCAAAAAGAAAATGTTCATGATTCAATACTATATGAATATATGGTGCGATGGTGAACTGACTAAAACCGTTGAAAAAATTATAAAAGAAAAGATGCGGAAAGATTGTATTTATACGACGGATTTTTTCGCTGAAGGTGAATCAAATGAGTATATCAGAGTAGAAGAGGTTTTAATGAAAGAAACCCCTTTCTTGTGGACTCCTTACCCAGGATATACCAATAACTTTCTTTGATTTTCTATGGATGGGATGTACCCATGAATGAACTTAATCAGATTCTGAAACGGGGGCTCCCAGAGCCCCGTTTTTTATTCAGCAAGCAGGGTGTTATTCACCTCATTCAAATTGTCAGGATGTCCTCTTTCCGATTGGTAATGTCAGTCGGTCAAAATCTCTGAGTACATACAGCGCAACACAAGCGGCCAGCATTGGCCATGCTGTAAAGAAAAGCAGGTTATTCAGGGGATCAAAGTATTTTGCCATAGAAGCCAAAGTAGAGCCTGCATGCATCAGCATCACGAGTAAATAAGTGATCTTCTTTGCGAAGCCACAAAGAAATGCGAGGACAAACAGAAGCTGTAAGACACCGAGAAGCATCGCCAATGGCGTTGATATCTCAAGTCCGTAGAAATGGGAAAAGACCTTTTGTGTATGTTCCGGAGCCAGTAATTTGTCCAGCGCCCAAACGAAAAAGACCAGCGCAATACTGACTCTGAGGCTGAGGAGCACGAAAGCCAGCTTTTGGGGGCGGGTGATTGTGTTGAATCTGTCATGGATCATCTCTCAGGTGAATGAATGTGGCTTGTTCTTGACCCAGAGCGGTCTCATAAAATTTCACCGGACGGAAAGGAAAAAGTCATCAGACAGCCTGTGTTCAGTTTTTATATCGTGTTTTGGTATCAATAGCAGAATTTGACGTCTGTTCAGGCGGGGTCATGATCGATTTTCTACAATCGTTGTTTTGTCTGAAACGAACCGAAATTCCAACCGAAGGATGTTCCCTTGAAAAAAAGATGCTGGTCCGCCGTATTGATGCTGAGTTTGTCTTCCTGTTTCTTCACCGGGATCGCCCATGCCCGGCAATCACCAGTACAGGTGCCCGGCACTGCGGTGACGATGAGCCCGCCGGATGGATTTGTTGTGGCACAACAGTTTTCCGGGTTTGCCTATCCGGGAACAAACGCCAGTATCTTGCTGGCTGAAATCCCTTCTGCGTCATTTACGCAGTTGACCGAGGTTTTTGCTGATCTGGCGCTGGCAAAAAAAGCGTTTGCACCCCAAGGCATCGACGTGAAGCGTCTGCTGAAAGTGAATCATCAGGGGAAAGAGCGATCAGTGCTTGTGGGTGTACAACGGGTGAATGGTGTTGATGTCGGGAAGTATATGGTACTGGTGCCGGGACAGTCCGGGGTGTTGCTGACCTACAATATTGTCCCGATCGAGCGTTTCAGTGAGCAAAGTATTGTCGCTTCTATTGCTTCTGTGACGATGGGGGATGCTTTAAGTGCTGCAGAAAAAGCTGCCGCGTTAGATTTCTCGTTCCAGGTGTTGCCGCCATTTCATCTGGCCGATGTGATGACAGGCTCCACCGCCATCCTGACATCCTTTACGGGGGTCGACCAATCCGGTAAAAAACCATTGATTTCTGTAGGGCGGTCTCTGACTGCAACCGCAATGGATGATCCGAAACTTTTCTCTGAGCGACTCGTCAATCGGGTGGCTGGCTTTGAAAAGGCAGCGACGATCCAGGTAAAACCCGTTCACTTCGCGGGGCTGGAAGGGTTTCGTGTCGAAGCGGTCAATCAGGACAGAACCATCATTCAATATACGGGGTTTGAGCCGAATGGCGCTTATTTCCGGCTGATTGCCGTGGGTTCAACACAGGCTTTAGCGGAGATCTCCGATACGGTTGATCAGATTGCACAATCTGTGAAGAAACGATAAGAATTCTGATGCTGATCAGGTAAGGTTGGCAGAGAAATTGATGTCATAGGGATAGTTATGAAAGGGTTCTGGATTAAGTTTGTCATCACCTTGTTGGTCCTTGCCGGATTGTTTGCCGGTGTTTTTTATTATGTACAGAGTGGTATTCAGTAATCGGTTTGGTTGTGCTTCAGGCTGGAATCTTGTCCAGTCTGTTTTCGGGTTGAAGTCACAAGGAGGGAGTCTTGGAAAAATATGCAGTGTTATCGGATATTCACAGCAATGTGTTTGCGTTGGAAGCTGTGGTTGAGGATGCAACCTGGAAAGGGGCGACGCGATTGGTCAATCTGGGAGATATTCTGTATGGCCCGATTGCACCACGGGCGACGTTCGACTTTCTGAAAGCTCACGATGTGATCACGATTTCGGGGAATCAGGACCGTCAAATTTACGCGTCCACTCAGGCAGAAATCGCGGCGAATCCAACTCTGCAGTTCATTCTGGAAGACTTAGGGGAGGAGCCGGTTGAATGGTTGAAGCAACTCCCGTTTGACCTGCAGATTGAAGCGGATCTTTATGCCTGTCATGGCACACCAACCGATGATTTGGTTTATCTGCTGGAAGATATTCGCTCGGGTTCACCTCAGGTGAAATCCGACGTGGAGATTATCGGGGCGTTGGGTGGGGTAACTTCAGGATTGATTTTGTGCGGACATACCCACATCCCACGCTGCATTCAGGTATCGACCGGGCAACGGGTGATCAATCCGGGCAGCGTGGGGTTGCAGGCTTATCTGGATGAATTGCCTTTTCCGCACGCGATGCAAAACTACACGCCTCAGGCGTCGTATGCCTTGATCGAAGAAGGCATTCATGGACAGTGGGATGTTTCATTTCACCGGGTCGACTATGATGTCGACCGTGCTGTGTCTGCTGCCAGGGCTCAGGGCCGGGAAGACTGGGCGCAGTGCCTGAAAACAGGTCGCTGTTCTTGAACACCTTTTGTATGAGGTTCTGCCTGAGTGGCAGGTTTTAGCCGGGCAATTGAAATTTGCCCGGCGGATTTCATGCTGACAGGGAAGCTGAAAGAATCAGCTTTCTTCAACTGGTTCAGCGCTGACGGTTGGATTCTGTTGGTAAGCAGCTGCTTTCTTCTTTGCTCTTTTTTCTTTCTGCGCCAGCCAGACCAGCGGCAGAATAATCATCACGGTTCCCAGAATCATCGGCAGATCAGGGATTTCGTTGAACCAGACCATACCCAGAACCACGGCACCAATCAGGCCGCTGTACTCAGCACTGGCGATTTTATTCGATTCGGCCGCACGGTAGGCCAGCACGCAGGCCCCTGCGTAAATCAGGATAAAGGCGCTGGAACCGGCAGCAGTCCAGAACGGCGTAAAGTCCCAGGGCTGGCCTTCCCAGACAGCCAGCGCCAGGGCAGCCGGCATACCTGCCAGATTGGTCAGCATCAGGGTCTGTGCCACGGTCTGATGTCTTGGCAATTTGCGGACCAGCAGGTTATTCCATGCCAGTGTGAATGCAACAACTAACGCGGCAATGGCAGCCCAGTTAATTTCGGTCGGACGGATGATCACCAGCACGCCCATAAAGCCAATGACGGCAGCACCGACTGAGTATTTCGACAGCTTTTCCTGAAACAGAATCATGGCTAGCGGCAGCATGATCAGCGGCGCTGCGTAGAAAATCGCATTTGCGGTCGCCAGAGGCAGACTGGTGATGGAAATGACCATGAAGACCATGCCCAGCAGCCAGATGTGACCGCGCAGCGCATGCCATTTGAAACCGGCGAAAAAGTCAGCGCGTTTGGTTGTGAAACAAAACGGAGCCAGAATCAGCACTGAGGTCAGCTGACGAAAAAAGACAAACTGAAAAATGGCCGTGTCTTCGCCCAGAGATTTAATCATGGCATCGGAGCAGACAGCAATGAGGTTGCCAACCACCAGCAGCATCATGGCAAAACCAACAGACATTTGAGGCATAAGCCGCTCCTTATTTTTGTTCTGAGAGAGAAATCAAGACGACAACAAACTGTGATCCGAAGCATAAACCAGCCAGAGTGATGAAGTATAATGATATAAATTTTTTTGGTATGAGTTTTTTCGATAATGAAGCTGCCACCCTCCGGGCTGTCCATTACTTTGAAGCGGTCGCCCGTTTGAACAGTTTTTCGCGTGCTGCGGAATTTCTGAGCGTGACGCAAAGTGCGGTCAGTCATCAGGTGCGTTTGCTTGAAGATTATCTCGGAGAAGAGTTGTTTCAGCGACAGGGCAGGCAACTCTCACTGACGCCGGTTGGCGAGCGATATTATGAGCAGGTCAGCCATGCGCTGGGGGATATTGCTCAGGCCAGCCAGCAAATCAGGGAAGGGGAAAGCGGCAAGATCCGTTTGGCATTGTACAGTTCGCTGGCCGTAAAATGGCTGATTCCGCGACTGGATAATCTGCGTCAGTTGCATCCGGAAATTGAGCTCACGCTGAATATGGTCAGCAATGACCCCAATTTCAGTGATGAGCTGGCCGATTGCTTTATTACTGTTTCCCCACCCAAACGCAGTCATTTTGTTTCAGAGCTGTTGTATCACGAGCAGTTGTATCCGGTGTGCAGTCATAAACTCTGGCATCAAATGCGCGACAAACCCTTGCCGCAAGCTTTGTGGGAGCACCCCTTGTTAACCACCCGCTCGATTTTTAAACATGCCAAACATGGTGAAGACTGGCACCGCTGGTGTCAGTTGGGTGGTTTTGAATTGCCGGAAACGGCACGCTTTCAGTTGTTCAGCCATATGCTGCTGGCTGCGGAAGCAGCGCGCTATGATCAGGGGATTACCTTTCTGAATGATTACCTGATGAATGATATTGACCGCCAGCAGCACTTCGTTCGCATTCCGATGCATGAGCTGCCCACGGGGACAGCTTTTACTTTGTCTATAAGAAATCACGGGCGAAACAGTCCTCCATCATCACACTGGGTCGCTGGCTGAAAGCGCAATGTGATGAACTGGACAGGCGGGGCTGATCAGAGCTTGTCCAGATTTGCCAGACAGTATTCCGCTCTTTCAAGCACGGCTTGACGTTGCGCACTCCACTGTGAAATCTGGCTCTGGAAATTGTCCTGAGTCTGTCGTGGCAGGTAGTACAGGCACAGCAGGTGATCGACCTGCGCAGCCGTTTGTTGCAGGGCCGGGTTATCGTGCAGTTGCAGATCGTCGCTGAATATAAACAGTCCTGTTGTCATGACCTGCCCCCAAAAAAGATGTATCACAAGTTTAGGCCGGAATGCGTGTGTATTTGACGATCCGGCGATCAGTTTTCAAGAATCTGTTGTGAGTGGCCGAGGCTCGCTGAATCTGCGCGATGAGCAAAATTGCTCTCGAAAGTCTGGCTGCTGGTGTAGATGGATTCGCGGACCAGCTCTGCAATTTCGACAATCAATTCAATCATGCCGGGCTGACGGGCCTTTTTGCGTGAGCACATAATGAACAGGGACTCAGATAGACGCGCAGATAAGTGTGGTAGCACAGGCACAAGCCCCTGAGTACCGGTGCAGAGATAAACAGGTAAAACCGCCAGCCCCATGCTTCGTTGTGTTGCGTGGCGCTTCGTCAGGTTGTTATCAAAATACTGACTGAGGACCGGCAGAGAGAATTTACTTTGCTGCGCATAGATGTTGGGCCAGTCCATTTTTCCCTGTGATTGGATCAGCAATCGGTGCTCGGTCAGATCAGCCAGAGACTCCGGCGTGCCGTATCGGGCCAGGTAATCCGGGCTGGCCGCAATGATTTTGTTGATATCGGCGACCCGCTGGTAATAAAAAGACGGGTCAGGCTGGGAGAAATTGAGGGCAATATCCAGATCATCTTCAAAGAAGGCCTTCTCGCGGCTGGTTTCGACCAGGTTGATCACCAGATTCGGGTAAGTCGTCATCAGTTGATCAATCACGGGTAACAGCAGCTGATGTGCCAGTGCCACTGAACAGGCCAGATTCACCGGGCCGGTGAGTGTTTCAGTCTGGCTGAGTGACAACATGCAGTGTCGCAGGCCATTCAGGCTGGTCTGACACTCAGCCAGCAGTTTCATCCCTTCCCGGCTGAGTTTGAAGTGATGCTTATTTTCACGTTCAAACAGTGAACAGCCAAGCTGGCTCTCCAGCTTTTTGATCTGTGCACTCACCGTAGACTGCGAAACATTCAGCTTGTTCGCTGCTCTGGAAAAACTGTTGTACTCAGCGACTGCCTGAAAATAATGCAGCAGCGCAAATGATTTATCCATCTTCATTGACATCTATCTATAAATAAATCCGTTTGAATGAATTATCATTGATGTTTTGCTCAATTTACACTGGTTCTAATGACATAACGATAGGTAATTCCAGTGAATCTTGACACCCGATATGCTTTTCAGATGGCACTTGATAGCAGCGCGGCAGGCGTTTTTATGGCTGTTTCGGGCCTTTATTGTTTAGCTGAAGGTCTGACACTGCCACAAATCGGCTGGTTTTTTACGGTGTTTTTTGTCGTGATGGTCGTGCTGGAAGTCCCCAGTGGGATACTTGCTGACCGCATCGGTCATTTACGGACTTATCGCATTGCCAAAGGCTTTGACATGCTGAATTTTGGCTTGCTGGTCTTGGCACCCAGTGCAGAGGTGATGCTTCTGGCATCTGCGGTCGGCGGGATCGGCAGAGCTCTGGGTTCCGGGTGTCTGGAAGCCTGGTTCGTCAATCAGCGGGATCTGATGTTGATATCCGACACGACAAAATCAGCCTTGTCCCAAGCGAATGTCTGGATTCTGACCGGATTGGGTTTAGGGGCTGCAATTGGGGGCGGTTTGACGAGTTTTGTCCCCCAGACGCCTGTCGCGGAGGTATTTGAAGCAAACCCTTACAAAGCAGCGCTTCTCCTGAGTTTGCTGATTCACTTTGCCGCATTTCTGCTGAGTTTTGCCAGTTTTCATGAAGGTGAAAATTATCAGCAGCTGAGGGTCGATAGGGAATATGTTGGGCCGAATCCTATTCAACGCAATGGCATCGCACGACTGAAGACCTTTTGTTCAGGCAAAATTGTGGTGTTGCTTTGCTGGCAGTTTTTGTTCGGGTACACACTCGCAAATCACAGTATCTATTGGCAACCCGTCCTCAGTACATTGCAGGGCGGGGGAGCAGTCTTGTCCTGGATTGGTTTGATTCTGGCATCAAATTATCTGGTTGCAGCTATCCTCGGGCACCTCTGCCGACGGATGCTGACGAAAGCCAGTGCGCCTGTCTGTTTACTGCTTCTGTCCTTGTTGGTGGGATTGTCACTGGTTGGGCTGTCGGTTGTGAATCATGTGAGGTATTTGATCATCGCTTGCTGGTTGCTGCTATCTGCCGTGTTTTTATCACGCCCGGTGATCGCGGCAGAATTACACTTGCATATCCGCCCCAGCTTCAGAAGTGCGGCAGTTTCATCCCTATCGTTCAGTTTGAATGCAGGGGGTATGGTGGCAGGAATGATTTTGTCTGTGCTCACAGTTCAATGGTCTGTGACTGCGGCTTGGCTGCTGAATGCGTTCTTGGTCTCGGGTCTGGCGTTGGGACTGTATCTGAAACATCGCCAATTGAATTCAGCCGTTCCGATTGATATGGCTGAAATATCCTGAGCCAACGCTGATGGAGGGGTGAATGAAAGGGGGAAAGGGCTGTTTTTTCAGTTCACCCTAAAATAAACCTTTACAACAGATGCGGCTCGCGTATGATTCGTTTTGCTCTGTCGCTCAGATATTGTCATGCAACAACAAGTCAAAGTTAAACCTCAGAATTTCTTCATTACTGACGTGATCCTCAGTGTTTCCCTTAGCTTCATCGTGACATTCAATCATTCAGCTATCAGCGCATCGCATCATTGCGATTCCTATTTTTGAATTCATAATTTGTAAGGGACATCTCATGTCAAACAAATCAACTGGTCTGGTAAAGTGGTTTAACGAAGAGAAAGGTTTTGGTTTCATCACTCAAGACAACGGCGGTGCTGACGTATTCGTTCACTTCCGTGCAATCGCTTCAGAAGGCTTCAAAACTCTGGCTGAAGGTCAGAAAGTGTCTTTTGACGTTGAGCAAGGCCAGAAAGGTCCTCAGGCTGCGAACGTTGTAAAACTGTAAGCCTGTTCCGGCGCAAAGCATTTATGTCTTTGCGCCGATCAATCCTCGTGTTGTAACCTTTCTACCCTCTCTTCAGCAATTTTCATCACAATATTCTTCTGATTCATTCGTTAAATCCCAACTGTCTCATTGTCGCAATATTTATTTGATACAAATTCTCTGAAAGAAGATGCTGCATGGTGAGCAATGCTCAGACCATCAGTTCATTTCATTAATTATTTAAGGATATATATGTCACGTTCAACCGGCCGTCACCGTTTTTGGTTTCAGCTGAACCGTTCCAACCATCGTTCAGACAATATAATACCAATCGCAGTCAATCACTGGTCATCCTAGCTTGTTCAAATGTTCGATAACTGCGTTAGATTTTTTGATTGTAGAATGACGACTTATCTAAAAAATCTGCCTGGTTCTCAAACATTTTTCCTGAGCTATTTTTGACCATTGACTTACTTTGATTGGTATAAAAGGAGAACTATGATTGTTAACTTCACGCTCTATCAAACGAATGTTTCCTGGAGCTCAAAGATTCATCAGTTAAATGATGACGTACTCATGCGTCATGTACAGGTTAAAGGCCAAATGGCTTCGAGAGATGTCGGATTCTCTTATTGCGAAGCATCTCAAACCGGGGAAATCCTGAGTGCTGATGAGCGAATCATCGGTCAATTCAGTGTCGTGGCTGAATTCTGACAGACGTCGAAAGCCATTTGCTCTCCGTAACCAACGCTCTCAGAGTTGATACGTTTTTAAAATTATCCGGCGGTTGCCTTCACTGAGCCCGGATCAAGTTTCTTACAGTATAAAATTGCATCTACACTCTCATTAATCCCCTCAATGAAAGGTGATGCAGTTGATTAAAGCTCTGATCGCAGTGATTTATATGGTCGCAGTCTTGGGTCTCAGTGGCTGCGAAAGTCTGTTTTTCTGGCCTTCCAAACAACTGGTTCCATCACCAGAAGTGTTGAAATTTACCAAGGAAGATAAATTTTTCACCGCTCAGGATGGTACGTTAATCCATGGCTGGCAAATTGCCGCGCAGGGTGAAAAACAGGGCACGATTTATTTTCTGCACGGGAATGCGCAGAACCTGAGCTACCATGTCGCCAATGTTTTCTGGCTGGCAGAAAAAGGCTGGGAAATTGTGATTATTGATTATCGGGGTTATGGCCGAACAGCCGGTGACCCTGATTTTGCCAAAGTTCAGCAGGATGCACTCGCGGGTTATCTGGGGGTTTTAGAATCCCGGCAGGATCAGAAACCTGTCATCGTCTGGGGGCAAAGTTTAGGTGCCTCCATCGCCATCAATATGGTTGCTGAATTGCCTGCAGCACAACGACCGCAGGGTTTAATTGTGGATAGTACATTCAGTTCCCACCAGAAAATTGTGCGGGAAACTTTGGGGAACTTCTGGCTGACGTATCTGTTTCAGTATCCATTGAGCTTGTTCTTTACCGACGATTACGCGCCTGAACAAGCGATTGCCCGAATTGATAATGTGCCGTTCCTTTTTGTTCACAGTGTTCAGGATCCGGTCATTGATATCAGCCATGCGCAAACCCTCTATCAGCTTGCCCATGATCCGAAGCAGCTCTGGGTGTCTCCCGTCCCTGGTCATATTGCCGCCTGGAACGATGAAGTCTGGCGGGATCATCTGGTCTGTCAACTGAATCGCTGGCCGCAGCTGAATACGCAGGAAGCTGCTTGTGAGGATGCGGGTCTGGCTGCCGCCAAATAAAAACGGACAATCATGAGATTGCCCGCTTCAAAGATGCTATATGCTCTGCGGTGTTAAACCAGAGCAGAGGCTGCCTGCCAGAATGCCTGATAACGCTCGCTTTCTTCCATCAGCACATCATGCTGTCCGGACAGCACGAGTTGTCCGTTCTCCATCAAGAAGATTCGGTCAGCATCCACAATGGTATCGAGCCGGTGGGCGACGGTGATGACCGTTTTATCCTGACAATGCCGATGTAATGAAGTCAGGACCTGTGCCTGATATTCGGTATCGAGGGAGGCGGTAACTTCGTCCATCAGCACAATTCGGGCATCGTGCAACAGCGCGCGTGCAATACTCAGACGCTGACGTTCGCCACCGGACAGACGATTTCCGTTCTCGCCAATCTGACTGTCGATTCCGTCGGGTAGCCGTGCGACCAGATCGTAAAGCGCTGCATCCTGAATCACCTGTGACAGCTCGCTGTCTGTTGCGTTCGGGTTCGCAATCAGCAGGTTATCTCTCAGGCTCCCGGACATTAATTGCACGTCCTGAGTGAGATAAGTCAAATGCCGGTAAAGGTGATTTGTGCCCATGTCGCCCAGGGTCAGGCCACCGATGGTTATCTCGCCGGATGTTGGTGCATGGAAGGCTGCGATGAGATGCAACAGGCTGGATTTTCCGGCACCACTGGGGCCAATGATGGCGACTTTTTCTCCGGGATGGATGGTCATAGATACTGGCCCTAATACACGCGTCTGATTCATCGACAGGCAGACCTGATTCAGCGCGATGGTCATGTCTTTCGGCTGCTGGCCGGTTCGGGCTTGTTGCGGTGCTGTCGCAATCTGGTGCAGATATCCTGCAGACCGGCTGAAGTGACGCAGTAATGTTGCGAAAATAGCCAGTCGGGTCATTGGCCGGGTACCGGCAAAGGATACGGCTGCGATGGCAAGCCAGGCATTCAGCGTGAGCGTACCTTCGCTCAGTTGCCAACTGCCGATAAGCAGGGCAGCCGGAATACTGAGATCGACCAGCAGCGTGGCTGCCATCACGCCGGCCCCGGCAGCCCATTCCAGTGCCAGACCGGAGTCGCGGATGTGACCAATTTTGCGACTTAAAGGTGCGGCAAGCCGATCAGCATTACCAAAACTTTTCAGCATGGGTAAGCAAGCGATGTATTCCAGCAGATCGTTTTTCACATGCGTCTGGCTTTCTCGGTCTTCGATTGCGGCCTGTCGGAAGTGTTTTTCAGCAAGATACAGGGTGGCTCCTGCCATCAGGAGAAACACAGTGACAGTTGCGGCGACAGGCGGGGACAGCCAGAACAGGCAACCTAGCATGGCGATGGGTAACACAGTGGCCGCAAAGAGTTCAGCGACCAGATGGCTGAATATATCTTCGAAGAGCTTCAGATCTTCAGTCAGCACTTTGATGCGCTCTCCCAGTCTTTGTCCCAGCAGGTTTGCTAACGGCTGGTGGCGCACATCCAGCAAAAGCTGGCCGCGCAGTGCATGGGATATCCGGTACGCCCCAAGGAAACTTTTCTTTGCGGTCTGGCCAACCCACCACTGGAGCGCAATCACGGCGGTGGCAATTGGGATCAGGAGCCAGCCTGAAAACGTCTGGTGACCGAGCAGTAGTGCGAGGACAAGAAACCAGATCACCAGAAACAGGGATTCATTGGCCATTCTGCCGATCATGCCTTGCCAGAACTCTGCCGTTTTCACACCACTGTGGCGAATGAGGAATTGAATATCATGCATGGGAAGTCTCCAGTAGCGAACCTTGTTCGATCAGCCAATGGCGGTGAAAACCGCTGATGGAATTGAGCGGGCGATGATGAATCACCAGCTGGATCTGGCTGGGAGCGTAGGCAGCGATGGCATTGAGGATTTTTTGTTCCATTTCGCCGTCAAGGTGTGCCGTTGCTTCATCCAGAATCAGGACAGGGGTATTCGCAAGCAATGCACGTGCAATCGACAGGCGCTGTGTTTCACCGCCACTGAACTGGCGGGCAGCTTCTCCCATCTGAGTATGGAGACCTTCAGGCAGTGCTTTGATGCAGTCATGCAGGGCGAGTTTGTCCAGCAACTGCCAGATACTTTCTTCGGTCATTTCGCAATTTTGGTGCTGATCCTTGATGGCCAGTGTGAGGTTGTCGTAGATGGAACCATGAAAGAATACAGATTGCTGACTGACCGTCGCTATATACCGGGCACGCGCCTCGTCAGATAAGGTACTGACGGGCTGCTGGTTCATCAACCAGTCGCCATGTTCCGGCAACAGCCCCCGGAGAGCACTTCCAGCAGTGAACTTTTCCCTGAACCGGACTGTCCCTGAATCAGAACACGGTCGCCGGGGTGAAGCTGTGTGGTGACTTGGGTGAGCACGGCGTGCCCGTCACGACTGATGGTCAGATTGTCGCAAGACAAAGAGCGCAGTTCAGAATCGCAGACCCCTGTCGTTTGTTGTGCATGTTGGAATAGCGGGAGTAACCGGATCAGGGTGTGGCTGGATTTCTGAATCTGGCTGACAACCTGAGTCAGATCCTGCCAGGGTTTGAGGACACCTGCGGTTATGGCGGTCGCCATGGTCAGATCGACCAGCGAAATGCTGCCTGCAGCATAAAGCATGAGCGCCACAGGAACTGTCAGAATGAATGAAGACTGCGCGACAGTCACAAAGCTGACCCAGCCGCCGATGAGTTGGCGGGTGTAGAAATTCACCACACGGTTGTGACGGCGCAGGGCTTTTCTGAGCTGGCGGAATGAATCGGTATCGACGGCAAATAATTTCATCACCCCGATGTGCTGCAGAAAATCCATCTGGGCGACATGCATGCGATCGATTACGGACTGATAACCCGCTAACCGGGTTGAAAAATGACGCATGATCAATGTCTGAACCAGTGCGGCAACGGGCAGGGGAAGCAGGGCGATCAGCCCAAGCCGCCAGTCGATATAAAACAGAAGGCCGGTCAGCAGCACCGGCATCAGCAGACCGTTGATGATATCTGTGCCATGATGCGCAATCAGCGGCTCCAGTCCCTGACAGTCATCCGTCAGTCGCTTTTCTAAATCTGCCCTGTGGTAGCGGCGGAGTTTTTCGGAAGGCATGGTTGCAAGCGAATGAACCAAGTGCTGCCGGACTTTCTGAATCATATGATACGCCGCAAGATGCGCCTGCCAGACAGCGATACCATAACAGAGATGACGGATTACAAATGCGGCTCCGGCAATCACAAGATAAGGTGTGGCGGACTGCTGGCTGAACAGTGCCTGTGCGGCCAGATACAGCATCAGCCATGGAATGAATTCAATCAGTGTGGTGATGAATGCAAATGAAATCGAGGTGATGACTCTGACTTTTTCGCTGTTCAGCATAGCCCGCAGGGCCTGGCCGGGAGTGAGATGATCGGTAAGTTGCATGATAAGGCTCCTTTTGAAACAAGAGCCATTGTGAAACCCGCAGACAGGCGGTGCTGCGAAAATCAGCAATAAAAATATAAGAATCGGAAATTTCTATCGGGTGCGGAATACTTTGGGGGTTACGCCGGTTTCCCGTTTAAAGACCTGACTGAAATAGCTGACCGACTGAAAACCATGCGCCAGCGCGATATCCGTGATCGAGGTCTGGGTTGTTCTCAGCGCATCTTTTGCCAGCGCAATGCGTCGTTGCTGTATCCAGGCGGCAATACTCATGTTGAATTCATCCCGGAAAGCTTGTTTTAAATAGCAAGTGTTGGTGCCGGTTTGTCGTGCCAGTGCGGTAATAGTCCAGGGGTGATCCGGTGATTGCTCGACCAGAGTCGCCGCTTCCCAGGCAAGCGAGTTCTCGCGCGGATGAATCATCATCAGTGCCAGCATTTCTCTGATTTTTCCCTGTAACCACAGTTGCCGGACATCTCCTGTGAACGGACACTGCCAGATAGATTTTGCGACATGCAGCAACTCGCCATGCATCTGACTTTGCCACCCGGAAAGATATTTGTCGTATTGCGCCAGACTGTGATCCTGCCGGTTATCAACGAGGGCCGAGGCCAGGCCGCTATCAAACGGAAAATGGATACGGATTGCCTGAAGATCGCCGCCTTTAGGCAGGATTAGGTCTTCATCCTCTTTTTGGGAGGCCAGAATGGTTGCCATACAGCGATAGCGGAAGAATTCGGCTGGATATTGCGGATATTCGGGGCTGAATGCCGCGTTGTTTCCGATGGCGCAAATGTAATATCCAGAGGGGGTAGAATCGAGCAATTTGATGGTTTTCAAGGCCTTGAGGTGATACACCTGCGCGCTCACACTGGCGTCGAGTAAAACGTTATCGACTTTGCCTTCAAGAAGGTCTGGTGGTAACGGTTTTACGGGGAGTTGATCCATCGGATACGAGCATGTCATCACAGTCATCATCTTTTATTTGGCTTGATAATGAGAATGATTATCGCAAAAGTTCAGTCAAGCATCAAAGCCCAAGTGCACTCATATGTATAAAAGAATCTGCACATGTATGAAAGGTCACGGGCAGCCCTGAGATTGCCCGTGACCCGCAGCTTCAGGCGTTCACGAATTTCAGCTGGGTTGATGGCTGATGCAGCGCTCGCCACATCGCTGTCAGTGCCAGGACGGCCAGTACGATGTTTGAGAGCGGCATGGCCAGCCAGACGCCCGCCAGCCCCAGCCATTTCGGCAACAGCCAGAGGAATGGCAACTGAATCAGCATATTGGCCAATGAAATGACCAGCGCCATGCCGCCCCGGCCGACCGACATGAAATACACTGAACTGATCACAATCAGTCCATCCAGAAACAGGCTGAACAGATGCAGCCTGATGCCGTTTGTTGCTTCACTCAGAAGTGCAGCATTGCCTTGGTTAAACCAGCCAATGATCGTGTCCGGCAGGAAGTTGAGCAGGGCGATCCAACTGATGCCCACAACGCAGGTGACTTTGCATGCCAGCCAGACGGTTTGCCGGATTTTATCTGCAGCCTGTTCGCCATGAAAATAACTCACTGGGGGTTGCATCCCTTCGGAAATCCCCTCGGCCAGCAGGTAATACAGCGTCATCAGATAGCCGACGATAGCATATGCAGCGACATGGGTTGCTGAACCGTACTCCATGAACAGGCGGTTGTGCAGAGCAACCATCACGCCTGTGTACAGATACATCACCAGACTGGACGATCCCAGTGCCAGAATATCCGCCATCTTTTTCAGATCGGGCAGGCAAGCCGACGATCGGATTCCGAGTGTCGAAAACCGGCTCAGGAAATAACTCAGCCCAAGCAAGAGGACAACACCCTGTGCAGTCACGGTCGCGATGGCAGCGCCCGCCAGTCCCCAGCCCAGCTTGCCGATCATCACATAATCCAGCACCGTATTCAGCACCGCGCCCAAAACCATTAAGGCCGTGGCAAATTTCGGAGAATCATCGTTTCGTAATAAAAACGGCATGGCACTGGCAGCAATACTGATCATTGAAAACACGGCAAAGATCCGCAGGTAGCTGGTGGCATATTCTGCCGTTTGGCCCGCAGCGCCTTGCAAAGCGAGCAAAGGGCGACCGAACTGCAGTAAAAAAGCAGAGCTTGCCAGCCCGGTGAAAGCAATGACGATCAAGGCATTCCCCAGTGAAGCACGGGCTTGCCCGGTCTCTTGCCTGCCGCGATAGGTTGAGATCAGGCTGCCAGCACCCATCCCAATCATCAGGCCGGTGCCAAGCAACAGACTGATGATTGGCCAGGCCATGTTCATCGCAGTCAGACCGTCCTGACCCAGATAGTGACCGACGAAAATGCCATCCACAATCTGATACAAACCGTTGACCAACATCGCCATCACGGCAGGAATGGTAAACCGGTAAAACGTCCGGCGAATGGATGTGACTTGTTGAATCGCTTCCATGATAAACCTCACAAGAACGAAAGCAGATTTCAGAATGGCGATGATTCTCTTATCAGATTAAGATGGAATAAAGTTAGTTACTATCCGGTTTTCGGATGGGTGAGGGGATCATGTCACGTATCAATTGGAACCTGGATCAGCTGGAGGCTTTTGTCACAGCGGCTCAAACGGGCTCCTTTACTGCAACCGCGCGAAAACTGGGGAAAGCACAGTCACGTATCAGCACCGCGATTGCCAATCTTGAAGCCGATCTGGGTTTTGCACTGTTTGACCGGGCCGGAAAATATCCGGTGCTCACGGAAGATGGCACTGCCGTTTTGAATGATGCCCTGTCGGTGCTCTCTCAGTGTGAGCGTTTGCAGTCGCGTGCGTTATCGGTTGCGGCATCTAAACCCGTACAACTGACCATTGCGATGGATGAAGCGGTGCCGATTGAAAATTTTGAAACGCTTTATGCCGGGCTTGCGCTGCAGTTTCCGAATTTAAGCCTGACATTGCTCAATGGCTCACAGGAAGATATTGCCCGTTGGATTGATGAAGGCAGAGCTGAGCTGGGATTCGTGTTACAGGATCACCCGTTGCCATTGTCACTGGAGCGGTATGCGATTGTCCGGACCGGGCAGTCGCTGATCGTATCCGACGATCATCCGCTGGCTTCGGTTGATGCACCAACCGAAAGCCAGTTGATTGCGTATCGGCAGCTGGTGATTCGGGATCGGATGGGCAATGCAATCGGTAAACCGCTTTCACCAAGCTATTGGCACGTCGATAGCTTTTATCTCATTTCATCGTTAGTGATGCGCGGGATCGGCTGGGCCTTTGTACCGGAACATGTTGCCAGAGCCGACTGGTACGCCGTGAAAACCTTGTCGACGCAGAATTTACCGTATCAGCCGGACTTCATGTTGTCAGCGGTGAAACGCCGGGACAGCGGCTGGAATGATGTGCTGAAGTGGATGCTGGATGAAGCGCAGCGCTTATTTCGCGAAGAAGGTGCACGATAATTCAGGCATGTCGGAAATCTTCAATCTTTGCTGCGGCTGATTGGGTACTTTAGTTTCAAAGACAAAGGAGAACCCTCATGACAGCACGATTAGATTATTTCAGTACGGCACCACAGGCGATGGAAATTCTGGTGAAACAGGAGCACTATTTCCATCATCAGTTTCGCGAATCGGCAACGATGTCGATGACGATTTGGGAATTGGTGAAGCTGAGAGTTTCGCAGATCAATCAATGCGCTTTTTGTATTGATATGCACAGTAAAGATGCGATCAAACTGGGCGAACAGCCAGAAAGACTTTATGGACTGAACGCATGGCGGGACATGCCCATGTATACTGATCAGGAACGCGTCGCACTGGCATTTGCAGAAACGCTCACTGCGGCACAACCGATTTCTGAGACGCAGTATCAGGAAATTCTGAACACGTTCGGTGAGCAGAGCATGGTCGACCTGACTTTGGCGATCAATGCGATGAACAGCTGGAATCGGGTGGTGAAAACTTTTCAACCTGCAGTGGGCAGTTTTTAAACGGACGGGTGATGGATTTCAGAATCTACAAACCACAAGGAAAACTTGCAGACCATATCCAGGCGATATGGTCTGTTGCTGTCCCTGAAAATCAGGCTGCCGCTGAGCAAAAGCTTCTGTTCAGCGATGCTGGCACAGGCATTGTGTTCAACCTTGGCTGCGAAATTGTTTGGGGAGAGCGGCCACAGCCGATGGGCGTGGTGCTTGAATCCGTCAGCCCCAAAGCGCAGGCAGTATTGCTGCCCCCGGGCGCTGTGCTGGCGGGGATTCGTTTTCATCCTGCAATGGGGTTCAGCTTTCTTGGGAAACGTTACGACCGTACTGTTCAGGCTGAGGACGATCCGGAACATGCGCGTGCATTACAAGCACTACAGTTGAAGCTGGTCAATAGCACCGGACATCAGGGTAGAATCAGCCTTATCTACCGCTGGCTGATTCAGTCAATGGATGTCCAGCAAGCGTCACATGATGCGATTTCCGGGATCATGAAAGCGGTGCATTCCCATGATGAGTCGCGGACTTTGCCTGTCAGTCCTCGTCAGATCGAGCGGCATTTTCAGAAATGGCTCGGTATCACGCCGAAACATTATCAGCGTATTCTCAGGGTGCGAAACACCATCGACGTGATCAGAACAACCCCTGATATCAATCTGGCGGAATTGGCTGTCGCACAAGGCTTTTCGGATCAGGCCCATATGACCCGGGAATTTTCTGCCATTGCCTGTATCACCCCCGGCAATTCAGCCAGCGGGTGAAACAGCGTATTGCCCGGGTTCAGTAATACTTGCTCAGCGACATTGATTTGGCCTGGTCTGTTGCTTTGATGATCTCAGATGTTTCCATATACAGGCTGGGACGAGCAGCGTCAGGATGACCGAAACGGCAACAAGCTGTTTGAAATCAATCGGCTGCGTTGCAGCTTCCGAAATCATGAAGCTACTGAAGATCGCCCCCAATCCGACTGAAAGATGCTGAACGGCATTCTGAATCCCAGCCATTTTTGTCCGGAGGGCTGCTGGTAAGTCACTCAGGGTCGAAGTGACTAAGATCAGACTTCGCGCTGAACTGACCGTCATAAATCCGGCAAACATTGCCAGTGCCAGGTGCGGATTGTCCGTAAAAAACCCCAGGACACTGCATAATCCCATCAGGCCGGACAACACCGCGATACAGGTCAGATCTGAGCATGTCCCGTGATACCTGCTGTAACTCTGAATGAGCAGGAAAGAACCCGTCCCCCCGGCAAGATAGCTCAGTGCGAGTGATGTTTCAGAGAGATGCAGCCGTTCTACCAGCATGACCGGAAACTGAGTTGACACCAGAAAGGTGCCAAGGATGGTCATGGCGATCAGTAAGGCGAATGGCAGTACAGCGAATGGAGGCATTTTTTGGGCATCTGCCGGATGTGAATCAAGCTCATCTTGCGGATGTGTTGCATCGGGACGAATCAGCACCAAAAGCAGACACATGAAAAGCAGTCCTCCGATCACATAGAACGTACTTTGCCAGCCGAAAAAGTGAGTCAGCCACAGCAAGACAGGGACGCCCAGCGTCAGTGCCAGTGGAAAAGTACTCATCAGCATCGCCATATGTCGTTTCCGCAGCTGAGGAGGACTGACCCGTGCAAGTGCGTTCATATTCGTCACTGCCAGCATCCCCCCAAAGCAACCTGCTGCGGCTCTGGCAACGAGCAGGGCATTGAAATGCTGTAAAAATGGCAAAAGAAGCGTCGAAATGGCTAAACCCAGCAGGCAAATCAGGTGCCACTTTCGTTCTGACTGAGCTGAGCGGGTCAACAACAGGCTGCTGAGTGCCGCACAGAGTGCATAGCTGCCGGACAGGTAGCCCGCCTGGGATGCGTCGTTGTGCGTTTCCTGAAGGATAAATATGCTGAGTGGCACAATGATCAATAAGTCCAGTGCCATCAGAAAATGGATCAGGTAGGTCAGCATGGTGCCATTGGAACGTGCGGTATGCTCGGAAATACGATTTGAATTCATGGTTGTTTTGTCCAAGTATCGTTCGAAAACTCAGATTGTATAAACCTGTTCAAAGGGATAAATTGGGTTTCATTGGTTTGATTATCCCGAAAAGTGGGTGAATGATGTTAGAGCAGGTCGAAACCCAGTGGCTGCAAACTTTTCATGCTGTCTATCTTTGTCAAAGTTTTAAGCAGGCTGCGGAGATGCTGACGGTGCCAACGTCCAATGTCAGTCGTCATATCGCTTTACTTGAATCGGCAATCAACGCACGGCTTTTCGAAAGAACGACTCGCCGGATGACCCCGACAGAGGCAGGGCATCAGCTCTATGGATCAACCTTGCCATTACTGACGGCCCTGAATGATGCATTGGAGGATGTCCGGGATCATGCCAAAAGCGTCACGGGGCAGTTAAAACTGCTGATGCCTGATTTACCCGTTTTGGCCGAAACGGTCGTGAGTTTTTGTGAAAAACATCCGCAACTGAGCCTTTGCTGTGAAACCAGCCTGAGCCCGAAAGAAGATTTGCTGGATGGCTTTGATATTGTCCTGAGTTTTCACCGGGGAGCGCTGGCAGACAGCGGCTGGGTTGCCAAAGAAGTGTTCCGGAAGCGAAGCTGTATTGTGGGGTCCCCGGCACTGATTGCGCGGGTTGGACAACCGAAAACGCTGCAAGAAATTCAGCAGTTGCCCTGTATTACGACGCTGACTGCGCTGAATGGCTCGCCGTGGATATTCAAAACGGCAGATGGAAAACAACAGACTCTGCCGGTGAAATCTGCATTTAAAGTGAACAGTGGAACCCTGGCCAGCCGGGCGGCGCTTGCTGGATTCGGGTTTGCCATGTTGGCTCAGGAAGCCTGTCAGGAGGCCATCGAATCGGGTCGGCTGGTTTTGATCGAACTGGAAGCTGAACCGGAAGATTTAGTGCTGCACGCCATCTACGCAGGCCGCAAACATCTGCCTCAGAAAATTCGTGCGTTTTTGACGCATCTGGAGAATCAGATGTCCTCCTCAAAGCTTTGATGCGATAAGAAACAGAGCGTTGTTCTGCGGCTGCCGGACTGCGATTCTTTGGCACAACGCAGCATTTCCCATGTTTCTCTGTAGCTGCCGGTAAATGGCTGTGATAGAAAATGAGCTGAGAAAAATCCAGTGTTCATAATGATTGAGTCAGGAGTCAGGAGATGGCAATTACTATTCGGCACATGGAAGATAAAGACATGGATGGACTGTGTGACATCTATTCAATTTCCAGTGTGCTGGAAAATACATCTCAGTTTATGCATCTGGGCAGTAAACGGATCGGGCAGTTGTTTTCTTCTTCAGACTTGATCACGCTGGTGGCTGATCTGGATGGTCGCGCTGTGGGCCATGTCACGCTGTTTACCCGCCAGAAACCGAAAGAAAAACATATCGCCAGTACAGCGATTGCTGTTCATCCTGAATTTCACGGCAGGGGCGTGGGATCGATGCTGATGGCGGAAGCCATTGATTTATCGGATAACTGGCTGAATGTCCTGCGTCTGGAACTGGAAGTGAATACCGATAATGCACCAGCGATTGCCCTGTACCGAAAATTTGGTTTTGGCTTGGAAGGTGAGAAGAAAATGGCAACCTTTAAATCGGGTCAGTATGCCGATTTATATCTGATGGCCCGGCTTGCAAGCTGGCACCAAGTGTGAGAAAGTTGCCCGCGTTGTACGTCTTAACGGTCACAAACCGTTAAGATTCAGCTTCGTATAACCCCACTGATAGGGTGTGGGGGTCTCTACCAGAATCCGTAAAATTCTGATTACGAAGAGTCAAGTCGATGAACGGCTTTTCTCTTTGTGTTAGTCAGAATCCATCTTGCTCCCGCATTGCAGAATTGCTGTTCATCATGCTTATCCACGTATTGAGAACCCGATGAAGAGCAACCCATGAATCAATTTATTGCCGGACTGCCGAAAGTAGAGCTGCATTTGCACATAGAAGGTTCGCTGGAACCTGAGCTGATGTTCGCCCTCGCCGAAAGAAATCAAATTGCCATTCCTTACCGTTCGCCAGAAGAAGTGCGTGCGGCTTATCAGTTCCATAATCTGCAGTCGTTTCTGGATATTTATTATCAGGGCGCGAATGTCCTGATTCATGAACAGGATTTTTATGATCTGACCTGGGCTTATCTGCTGCGGTGCAAGGCAGACAATGTGGTCCACACCGAGATTTTCTTTGATCCGCAGACACATACCGAGCGCGGGATCGCGTTTGAAACCGTGGTCCATGGTATCCATCGTGCGCTCGAGCAAGGCCGGACTGAGCTGGGAATTTCCAGCCAGTTGATCCTGTGCTTCTTACGTCATTTGGATCAGGATGCGGCATTTCGCACGTTGGAACAGGCGATGCCACACCGCGACAAAATCATTGGGGTCGGGCTGGATTCTTCTGAACTGGGCCATCCGCCGGAGAAGTTCAAAGATGTGTTTGAGAAAGCACTGGAAGCCGGGTTTCTGACGGTCGCCCACGCCGGGGAAGAAGGGCCATCGCAGAACATCGACAATACCCTTGATTTGCTGGGGGCAACCCGGGTTGATCATGGTGTGCGCTGTGTGGAAGATCCGGCGCTGGTTGCGCGGCTGATCCGGGAGCAGGTGCCTTTAACCGTGTGTCCGTTGTCGAATCTGAAACTCAAGGTGTTTGAATCGATGCGTGATCACAACATCGTTGAACTCCTGCGAAAAGAGTTATGTGTGACCATTAACTCGGATGATCCGGCTTATTTTGGTGGATACATGACAGATAACTTTCAGGCTGTCGCCGATGCGCATCCAATGAGCCGGGAAGAGATTGCTCAGTTCACCTTCAATGCCATTATGGCCAGTTTTATCAGTGAAGAAGAAAAACAGCGCCTGACGCAGTTGACGCGGAACTATCTGGAATCCTTCTGAAACACAAAGCCGCTGGTTTCAGCGGCTTGAATGCATCATGGATCCAGAAAATTACGCGATTTCAGCAGCAATGAGATCCAGCACTGATCTGAAAGTGTCATCATGCATGTTCAGCAGGTGATCCCCCACATACCATTCGAAGAAAGACTGGTTGGGCAGGGCTGCCTGCTGCGGGTAGCCAATCCAGATCTGATGGTTTTTCGCCAGTTGATCCCGAATTGCTGTTGCTTTGACTTCACTGACCGGCAGGTACAGATGGAATAAATTGGACTGCGGTGCGGCCGGGTTTGGCGTGAGCATCGGGTAGGCGCGCACAATCTCATAGATTTGTTGGGTTCGCTCGAACAATGCAGGCATCTGCGCCAGACGCTGATCAAATTGCATCGCGGCTGAAACCGCGTAAGGGGTCCGGTGAACAACATTGCCACCCTGACGTCGCATCCACCGGCGGGCTTTGTCGATCAAGGACTTATCGCCGAGTAACATGGCGCCACCCAGTCCGGCAATGCCTTTATAGAGTGAGACATAGGCTGAATGAAATCCCGCTGTAATCTCCTGATACTCGCGGCCATACCAGGCTTTGGCTTCCCACAGACGTGCGCCGTCTAAATGCAGATGAATATTGTGTTGCTGGCAATGGGCTTTGATGGCTTCTAAGTCATCCCATTGTGGCAACTGACCGCCAATTTCACGCATGGGCAATTCATACAGAACTGCGGCGATATCGTCTGGCCAGTCTTTCAGATCATCGAGCGTCCAGGTCTGGTAAGGATTCCCAACCGGCAAGACCGAAAACCGATTCTGAAGCTGATAGTTCTGGCCTTCATGCAGATAAATATGGCTGGATGGATGCATGGCTACGACAGGGTTGTTGCGTGCCATACAGGCCAGTTGCAGCGCGGTAGGCTGGGTCATGGTGCCGGTGACTACAAACAGGGCGGCCTCATAGCCCAGTAAAGCGGCGATTTTGGCTTCAAATGCCTGCAGAAAATCACCTTCACCATAAACGTCATGGTTGATTTGGTGCGCCTGGCACCAATCTGCCATGCGCTGAAACGTTTCTGCCGGGGTTGGCAGGTGGTTTCCCGGTACAAAAGTGGTGCATTGGTTTCGTAATGCCTGACTCATATCTTTCCTTGTCAGTTTGATTTTTTTCCAGAATATATCGCTGACAGAGAGTATAACGAGCTTGCAGGCATCACAAGATAAACGAATTTAAAAGTTGATTCTGCCCACCTTATTCAAGCGATTTAATAGGTGAATCTTGCAAATTCCGTTTCAATCGAGGCATAGAGCTCTGAAACCCAGGTCGGAGATTGCGCTGCAATCGGACGGATAGGGGCTTTTCTTGGATCATGTGGCGCAATCACGACATCAACATTCCCTTTACCGATTTTACCGACCAGCGTAAATAATTCTTCTATGGCGGTATCCCCGATAGCCAGACACCCAATCGAGTCAGCTTTGCCATGAATGAAAATATTGGTTCCCGGACGCGTTCTGCCTTCGAGATTGGCATATTTCATATCAAAATCGTTCGGGTAATTGAGTTTCATGGACAGATGAAAGCGGCTGTTCGGATTCAGCCCGATGATTTTATAAATCCCTTCCGGCACCTGACGATCACCTTCTTTCATTTTCGGACCGGCCTTGCCACTTGCCGCTGTGACAGGGTAACTATGTACGAAATGCCGGGCACCCCGTTGATCAATCGCCCACAGCTCCAGTGCCTTTTCTTCCTTCAGACCAAGCAGGGCAATTTTGGTGGGTGGGTAGGCAACATTGGCTTTTCTGAATCGGTATTTCAGGCGTTGTTCCGACAGTTGACCATAAATGGCGAGTACATCGTCGACGGTACGTTTTCCTGAGTGGCTGACAGATTGTGCGTGAGTATGAAACGACGTCAGTGCAGGCACTAAAAAGACGAGCGTTTGAAAGATTTTCTTGAACATAGCATCCAGGTTGCATTTTCTTACTTCTGATAAAATCCATGATAGGGGAAGCCGGAGAAAAATGTCTTTTCAGCAATGTCAAAATTTGCCAGAGGCCGACAATTTTTGACAGTCTCAGAGGAATAATTTGAGGTGATGACCAAAAGAAGTGTCTTGCATTTGAATTTGGCTGATTGAATTCATCATGAAGGCCGATGATGAGAAAGCATTGATATTGAAGTATTGAATTTGGATTAAAGTAATACATCCTTTGCACAATCGATTGTGCTCATCTGTTCATCGCCATAGCAGGTCAGATTCTCTTTGAGAATGCTATTTGGAATTAAAAAACCAGGTTTATCATTAATTTGAATCTTGCTCTCTTCAGTCGAAGACGTATGGGAAAGAGTTGTCCCATCGCTGAATTGCCAGTACGACCAATAACTGCTGGCACTCGCACACACGGTGATTGTACAGCGCTGGGGTTGTGTTTCACCGTTTGTCGTCATGAAGCACTGAGCATCCATTTCACTGCAGCCAGCGTAAGCCGATGCGCTCATGCACAGAAATGCAGACACAATGACGACTGCAGCGGGAAGGCGCTTGAAAGAAAGCATCAATACCTTTTGATTATCTCGGGTTGTGAAGAAAACCATATTTAATGATAAATCGGCTAAAGTTCAGGTTTATTTAAATGTGAATATTTAAATTGCGTTGAGATAATTTATATTGGAGTGCCTGAATAAATGCTTTGTCACCTTGATCTTTTGCAGATAAAGCAATGTTTAACCAGATACCTGATTCGACGGCATTTACCCGGTAGATTCGAATTTTGTCCATTCGGGTATTTTCGATTAATTCGACGGAATCCAGTTCGTCGACATGAATCTCAAAGACAGAGATACGTTGATTCTCTCCCTGAGCATAATGAATTAACAGATCATCCGTCAGAATTGCACCGCCTTCCAGTACGGACTTCCTGCCATAACTGTAAAAAAACTCAATCTGATCGTCAGGCGAGAGAATATAATGATTCACTAATGTATCGCGGGTGTTTTGTGAGATTTGGCTACCCGGCTGAACTTGATTTTCTGGCACATGACGCAGAACAAAAAAGTGAAGGGTTGCCATAATCAAGAGAAAGATCACAATCACGGGAGCAAATGTGATCATGAGTCCACGTGGCTTTTGAGGTGAGGACGGTTGATAAGGCTGCAAAATAGATATCCCTGCTTTTTTGTCGTCACAGTTTACGTGAAAGATACTTTATTGATAAGTCCTCCGTTGAGTTGATCTCAATTCACGACAGCGTTCAGATGAGGTTTCAGCGCGAGCATGTCTGAAATTGTGCGGGTATGTCGCGCTTGAGTTCAGTGCAAATTTCAGCATTTTTTCATGCGCGCCAGATACGCTTTGCTGGCACAAAGCGTACCCATAAATGCCTTTTGATACCGTCAATTCCCGCGCAGGCGGTAATCCAAAGGGCGCCGGGCTAAAAACACACGATAATCATCATTGAACAGATAAAATCACAACAGGGTTCAGGTCATTCTATAGAATCGTTCACAGCACCCAGACGAGGCTCCGGCGCATGAACATCACTGGGTTCCCGCCTGCGCGGGAACGACAAATTTCATACAATTTATACGATTACCGTCATTCCCGCGCAGGCGGGAATCCATAGGGCGTTGGGCTCAAAGCGCGTTCACAACATCATTGAGCAGATAAAATCACAGCAAAGTTCAGTCTTTCTGTCGCATTGTTCACAGCACCCAGACGTGGCTTCGGCGCATCAACGTCACTGGGTTCCCGCCTTCGCGGGAACGACGAATGACTTTAAATTCATCGCCTTACTAAAATTTTCGCGCAGGCGGGAATCCATAGAGCGCCGGGCTCAAAGCGCGTTCACAACATCATTGAACAGATAAAATCGCAGCGAAGTTCAGTCATTCTATAGAATCGTTCACAGCACCCAGACGAAACTCCGGCACATCAACGTCACTGGGTTCCCGCCTTCGCGGGAACGACAAATTTCATATAATTCATGCAATTACCGTCATTCCCGCGAAGGCGGGAATCCATAGGGCGCCGGGCTCAAAGCGCGTTCACAACATCATTGAACAGATAAAATCCCAGCAAAGTTCAGTCTTTCTGTCGCATTGTTCACAGCACCCAGATGAACCTTCAGCGCATCAACATCACTGGGCTCCCGCCTTCGCGAGAACAACAAATTTCATACAATTTATACGATTACCGTCATTCCCGCGCAGGCGGGAATCCATAGAGCGCAGGGCTCAAAGCGCGTTCAAAACATCATGGAACAGATAAAATCACAGCAAAGTTCAGCCTTTCTGTAAAATCGTTCACAGCACCCAGACGAACCTTCAGCGCATCAACGTCACTGGGTTCCCGCCTGCGCGGGAACGACAAATCATTTTAAATTCATCGCCTTACCGTCATTCCCGCGCAGGCGGGAATCCATAGAGCGCCGGGCTACAAACACACGAAAATCATCATTGAACAAATCAAATCCCAGCAAGGTTCAAGTCAATCTATAGAATCGTTCACAGTACCCAGACGAAGCTTCGGCGCATCAACGTCACTGGGTTCCCGCCTACGCGGGAACGACAAATTTTATATAATTCATACGATTACCGTCATTTCCGTGCAGGCGGGAATCCATCGAGCGCCGGGCTAAAAATACACGATAATCATCATTGAACAGATCAAATCCCAGCAAAGTTCAGCCTTTCTATAGAATCGTTCACAGCGTCCAGACGTGGCTCTGGCGCATCAACGTCACTGGGTTCCCGCCTTCGCGGGAACGACGAATTTCATATAATTCATGAGATTACCGTTATTCCCGCGCAGGCGGGAATCCATAGGGCGCCGGGCTCAAAGCGCGTTCAGAACATCATTGCACAGATCAAATCCCAGCAAAGTTCAGTCATTCTGTAGAACGGTTCACAGCACCCAGACGTGGCTCTGGCGCATGAACGTCACTGGGTTCCCGCCTTCGCGGGAACGACGAATTTCATATAATTCATGAGATTACCGTTATTCCCGCGCAGGCGGGAATCCATAGGGCGCCGGGCTCAAAGCGCGTTCAAAACATCATTGAACAGATAAAATCCCAGCAAAGTTCAGCCTTTCTATAGAATCGTTCACAGCGTCCAGACGTGGCTCTGGCGCATCAACGTCACTGGGTTCCCGCCTTCGCGGGAACGACGAATTTCATATAATTCATGAGATTACCGTTATTCCCGCGCAGGCGCAATGCTGTTCGGTTAAGAGGATTCCTTCTTTTTTCTGTTGCTTTTTAACGGATATTTATTCGGCCTCATCTTGACCGCCCTTTCATAATTTGGGCGGTCTGGCTTGGGGAGAATCAGATCTTTCAGAGTATCCGTTAAATCTTTGAGTCGTGCTGGTATCGACTGTAAGTTTTTCGTCTGGCATATCGCTGTATAATCATACAAAACGACCTTAAAACCGAGTTTAAAGCTGATTCTTAGAGGGCTAACTTTCGCCTCCTTTGCCGCTAGAGCCATTTCGTAACGGATCAAATTATAAGCAAGTAACAGCCCGTATAATTCCTGGTAGACCAAAGTAATTTTCTTACTTCTTAAGGCAATGGCTTTGCGGAGCATCGTGCATTTAATTTCACGATATCCTAGTTCAATTTCCCAACGCTGATGATAGAGTTCGATAATTTTAGCGGCATCATACTGACTTTTCGGTAACGATGTCGCGAGAAAGCGTTCCGGGAAGCCTTCAAATTGATAGCGGATGACCCGAAAGTGCCACTCTTGCGGTAATGATGGTGACTGTTTACGCGCATGGGGGCTTAGCTTTCGTTTCACCAACCAGTCGTTATCCGTGTATTTATCCACGATTTCAAAGTTGATGTCTTTCTTCAATGGTGTCACCCAGTGGCGATCATGACCTCGACTTTCAATATGATGAAGCAACTCAGCACTATGATAGAGCTTATCCATCAGCAGGACTGAGTGATCGTCGATATCATCCACCAACTGTGATGCTTGCGTGATTTCAGCCTCTCGATAAGGTCCGGCTGCTGCTTTAAGGATCAACCGCGAAGCGGTATCCATTAAGCAGGTCAACTGCATTACTGGATAGCCGGACTGGTACTCGGAAGCCGTGTTTGCAGAGCCAAAATGCTCTCGGCATTCTGGCGTATCTTCTACACGGAATTGGGTACCATCAATGGCATAAACTCTGAGACCTTCCCATTTATCGACCTCAACTTGTTCTGACCAGTGACTGGCGCTTTGATGAAAGAGCCACTGAATGGGCTCGACGCCCAACCTTTTACGAGCCTCAGTTAATGAGCTTTTAGCAGACAGCAGTGCATTATCTAACTGTTTGGAATTTAAAGCTAATTGCTCAGCGACCGTATGGATAGACTCTTGCCTAAGCAAAGACATTCCAATCACGAGCCTGAGGATATCTTGCGGCTGAATTTTGCGACGCCTGACCGTAGCATGAGATGTCATGCTCAAGGCATTGTTGACCCACTCAAAGGGCAAGTGAGCATTTAACACCTCTAAATAATCATTCTTGAGTGGGTAGCTTGAAGAAAAGTCTTCTAATTCAGCAGCAAACATACAGGCTCCTTTCAGTTGAACCGATAGTTTGCTCGAAATTAAGGATCGTTCAAGTCCTTAATTTTCCTTAAACGATCAGCATTGCGCGCAGGCGGGAATCCATAGGGCGCCGGGCTCAAAGCGCGTTCAGAACATCATTGCACAGATCAAATCCCAGCAAAGTTCAGTCATTCTGTAGAACGGTTCACAGCACCCAGACGAACCTTCAGCGCATCAACGTCACTGGGTTCCCGCCTTCGCGGGAACGACAAATTTCATATAATTCATCGTCTTACCGTCATTCCCGCGCAGGCGGGAATCCATAGAGCACCGGGCTCAAAGCGCGTTCATAACATCATTGAACAGATAAAATCCCAGCAAAGTTCAGTCATTCTGTAGAACGGTTCACAGCGCTCAGACGAGGCTCCGGCGCATGAACGTCGCTGGGTTCTCGCCTTCGCGGGAACGACGAATTTCATATAATTCATACGATTACCGTCATTCCCGCGCAGGCGGGAATCCATAGAGCACCGGGCTCAAAGCGCGTTCATAACATCATTGAACAGATAAAATCCCAGCAAAGTTCAGTCATTCTGTAGAACGGTTCACAGCGCTCAGACGAGGCTCCGGCGCATGAACGTCACTGGGTTCCCGCCTGCGCGGGAACGACAAATTTAATACAATTCATATGGTTACCGTCATTCCCGCGCAGGCGGGAATCCATAGAGCGCCGGGCTACAAACACACGAAAATCATCATTGAACAAATCAAATCCCAGCAAGGTTCAAGTCAATCTATAGAATCGTTCACAGTACCCAGACGAAGCTTCGGCGCATCAACGTCACTGGGTTCCCGCCTTCGCGGGAACGACGAATTTCATATAATTCATACGATTACCGTCATTCCCGCGCAGGCGGGAATCCATAGAGCACCGGGCTCAAAGCGCGTTCATAACATCATTGAACAGATAAAATCCCAGCAAAGTTCAGTCATTCTGTAGAACGGTTCACAGCGCTCAGACGAGCCTTCAGCGCATCAACGTCACTGGGTTCCCGCCTGCGCGGGAACGACAAATTTCATATAATTCATGAGATTACCGTCATTCCCGCGAAGGCGGGAATTCATAGAGCGCTGGGCTACAAACACACGAAAATCTTTATTGAACAGATAAATCCCAGCAAGGTTCAGCCATTCGGCAGAATCGTTCACAGCACCCAGACGTGGCTCTGGCGCATCAACGTCGCTGGATCCCGCCTGCGCGGGAACGACGAACATGAGGCATGACTCATGCAGGGTAATGAAAAGTTTAGGGAGCTGAGATTGAGCCTGCCAATCTTAGCTGCGATTTTGTGCCAGGGCATCACAGCGAATGACGGATTGAGCTTCAACCAACCCCGATAAGTGCCGACGGCTGTCCAGATAATGGGAGGTTTGCTTATGTTCGGCAAGTGCTGCTTCACTGGTATAGATTTCGTAGAGGTAGAAACAATGATCATCGTTCTGGGACACCAGAACATCAAATGTCAGGCAACCTGCCTCGGTTTCCACGGAGGCTTTCGCATTTTCTTTCATAATGGCCAGATACTGATCCTTAAAGCCTTTTTTCACGACATTTTTTACCACAATACAAAACATGATGAAGGTATCCTTTTCTGAGGAGGTGTTGTGTCCGAAATTGAATTAATCACCACACATTGTATACAATGTTGTTTGTGATTTCACAAGGAGTGAGACGAAATGAGTCAGAGACCAAAACCGTTGAATGGGTTACGACACCTTGCGCTGTGCGTTTATCCGTTTGAAGATTGTATCCGTTTTTATACCGAGACTCTGGGGATGGAAGTCCTCAGAAGGGCCAGTGATAACCTGGTTTATCTGAGTTGCGGGAACGATAACTTATCTTTGAGCAGAGCGGATGGGCCACAGGACAATCAGCAGCAATCGTTGGATCACTTTGGATTCATTGTAGACAGCAAAGAAGAATTGCAGGCTTGGTATGAATTTCTGCAATCGCAAGGTGTGCCTTTGTTAGACAGGCCACATGATCACAGTGATGGTGCACGGAGCTTTCATTGCACCGATCCGGCAGGGAATGTTGTTCAGCCGTTGTATCATCCGGCGGTCTCCGGGCAGCGGATTCGATGAATGAAGGATATCAACGCACCTGTATTGGAAAGTACTGCTGCGTTGATATCACTGGATACGAATGTATTACTTTTGATTGAGCAGATAGTCCAGAATCTCAACGATCTGAGCTGGGGAGGTGGCCCAGGCCTGAGCGCTGGCATCCACTTCCTTTAAGGGGTGGACGATGTCTTCACTGTGCAGTGTGATGTAGGGCTTATTCAGCGCGGCACAGTAACCGGCATCAAAAGCAGCATTCCATTGTTTGTACTTGTCACCGAACCGGATAATGGCGAGGTCGCATTGCTGAATCAGGTTCTGAATCCGAATCGCATTGACTTTCGCCGACTTGTGATCCCGCCAGAAACTGTTGGACTCTTCACCTAAACCGTCTCCGGCTGCATCACTGCTGTCATGGTCTGTAACCGCAGAAGTAAACACAATGTTCAGGTCTTTGGCTTCACAACCTTTGATAATTTGTTCGCGCCAGTCGGTGTGGATTTCACCCGAGAGATAGACATTCCAGGTCATTGAGGCATCCTCTGTTGCTTAAATGTTCGTGTGATAACTTGGGTTATTGTACACAATCAGAGGTTATGTTGCACTCGTTGTTCTGGAGTGAAGGTAAAGTAGAGATGTTCAATCAGAGAGAGCATTGCGGTCCGCTGTGTATCAGCAGCTGACCGCAAATGATGGTTGATAGCGTGGACTGCTGATTAATCGACCAATGAGATGACGGTGAGCTTTGGTGCTTTATAATTCCAGAATGCATGGCATCCATTGGCCCAGCCAGTGATGGACTTCCCTGAAGCTTTTGCTGCAAGTGCTACAGAAAACATTTCTTTTTCGTAAGGGGAGTCTTTGTTAATGATGAGTTGCCTCTCGCGGCCATCATCACATTGTTCTGTGTGTTTTTTTGCGCCATCCCCAGCAATCTCCACAATGATCATGTGCGCATCATGAACGGTGACACTTTTAACTTGAACCGGCCCAAAATCGCTGTTGGCTGTCACCGATGCTGTAAACAGCGTCATTGCCGCCATGAGAGTGAGATGTCTTACTTTTTTGATGATCATGATATTTCCTTATATGAGCTGAATTGATTGACGGCCTGAGGTCAGAAATTATCGAAAACAACGCTCCGCCCAGCGGGTCAGGCCGGATGTCACTGAGCCAAAATAGTCACCCGCAACAATCGGAACACCCGGCAGACGTGATTCGATCAGTTGCCGCAAAATTGGGGAGCGAGCACTGCCACCTGTCATGTAGATCACATCTGGCTGGCATTCTGCCTGAACCAGCGCTTCGTTGATCAACTGACTAATCTTTTCGGCATTACTTTTGACGGCGTCTGCGAGCTCTTTATCAGTGCAGTGTAACGCCAGATGTTCTTGTCCAATTTTTAGCTGGCTGCTGGCAACATGCTGTTCAGACAGTGCAATTTTCATCATTTCTGCTTCACGGACTAACTGATGCCCCAGTGTGTGCTGATAAACCTGCACCAATCGCTGAATGATTTCAGGCTCCGCAGAATCTCTGACCAGTTGTTTCAGCGTTGCAAAATTATTGCTGGCATAGAAGTCACTCTGCGCAGCAACGTTGTTAATGGCAACGGGATTCCAGAACTGGCTGAGTGGTGCTGCGAGTCCGCGCTGGTTACGTGTGTGCTTTCCAAACAACGGCATGATACGTTCGAAGGCGAGGGCGATATCCAGATCATTCCCGCCGACTCGGCTACCGCTGTGTGCAATCAGACCGGCGGTCCGATCGGTTTGATTCAGCCAGCTCGGACCCATTTGCAACACAGAACAGTCTGTCGTACCACCACCGATATCCACAACAAGTACTGTTTTGTCTTCCTTCAGCCGACTTTCATACTCAAGCCCGGCAGCCACGGGTTCAAACTGGAATTCAACCGATTGAAAACCAACCCGTGTCGCGGCACGACGCAGAATGGCTTCCGCCTGCTCATTGGCTTTTTCGCCGCTGGTTCCCTGAAAGTTGATGGGGCGGCCGATGACAGCCTGAGTGATTGTGTCTTCACAAATCGCCTCACAGCGGCGTTTGATGTTCGCCATCATGGCACAAACTAAATCTTCAAAAAGACTCAGTTGCATCTCATGCAAACCGGCCGCTCCCAGGAATGATTTGGGGGATTTGACGTAATAAACTTCATCGGGTTCAGCCAGATAGCTGTCCAGCGCTTGCTGCCCAAACTGCAAGGCTTGCGCATCGACAACAATGTCTTCTTCCCGGTTCGCAATAATGGATCGGCGAAGGAGAATCTCTCCGGCTTTATCTGCGGGTTTGATATCGTAATGTTTGAATAATGCTTCGCTGACGGCTTCCCGGGTGGGTGCGGCCAGTGTGGAAGGGATATAGAATTGATCGCCTTCTAAAGGGAGCAGCCTGGGCTGACCATTCTCCATGATTGCCACTGCGCAATTGGCTGTGCCATAGTCGAAACCGATATACATACTCCCTCCTGTTCAATGAAAAGCCGCACAGTGTACGTCAATTCGTTGTGAAGCAAAAGGGAGATAGGATCAGGTGAAATGGTTGGATTAACGGTAAAGTTTCTTAAAGAATTTAGATGTCAGCGTGTAGTCATATCGCAATTGAACCAGCGAGTAAATCAGCGTTGAGCCAGCCACCGTCCCCCATGGATAGAAGAAAAAGAGTATGGCGCCAAACAGCATCGTGGCGTTCTCTGCCCAGCGATGACGAATCAGTAAGGTGTATCCAGCGGTGAGATGCAGGACAATCATCACAACGGCCAGCAACACCATATAGAGGTTATTGGTCTCAACATTCATAACGCCGTCAATCGCCGCCTGAAAGCCGCAGACAATCCCCCAAATCAACCAGATCACGGCATATAAAGTATGAAAACCAATGGCCAGCCGGAACTTCAGTGAATATTTTGACTGCAAACCGTCCTGTGATTGGGCCTGATCGCCTTCCGTGCATTTTTTACACATTTCAGCAGGCGTGCCGTCTGGTTTGTCGAGTGTTCTGACACCACATTTCACACAGTTCATGTTTGACACACCACAGTTAAGTTTTCCCTAAAATTCAGCAAAATAAATATTCAGTCAGGTTTACAAAAATTGAAAATTCCCATCACTATGATTCCATATTCTATTCTGATGTTTAACATCCCACCTTCGATTTTTTGCTCTGTAAGCGGTTGCAATCATGAAAATTGCCGAGGGCTTCTCATTTTGATTCAGCAGGAAATTGGTTTTTTGTTATCAAAAATAATAAATTAGTTAATTAGTCTTTACTTATTTTATGGTCGAACCAGAGGTCAGACTTGCAAATAGAGGTTATACATTGATCGTGATAAGCAATGGTGCGCATGGTTTGGCGCAGGGTAAACTGCATAAAAGTCACTTGTTTTTGCTGTGAAATGACATAGTGCTGGGAAATAAAAAGGAGAAACCGAGTAGTTTCTCCTGGTGCTCAATGGTGAGACTCAGTGGACGGACAACAGAAAATTAATCATTCTACCCATTTCTCTTTTTCCTGTAGTAATTCAGGTAAACAATGAAGAAATGCATCGACGAGTTCCGGGTCGAAGTGCATACCGCTTTGATTTCGGATATAAGTCGTTGCTTCCTCAACGGACCAGGCTCTTTTATAAGGCCGCTCGCTGGTCAGGGCATCAAAAACATCAGCGATGGCGGTAATGCGGGCTTCGATCGGGATTGCATCACCATTCATGCCATATGGATACCCCGAGCCGTCCCATCTCTCATGGTGATAAATGGTGATATTCCGAGCCATTTGCATCAGGTCTGACGGGTCATCGCCAAGAATTTCTGCACCAATTAATGTATGACGCTTCATCACGTGCCATTCATCCACGGTGAGTTTTCCATTTTTCTTGAGAATGTTATCCGGGATGCCAATCTTCCCGATATCATGCATCGGTGCGGCATGGAGCAGGGTTTCCGACCAGCTCTCGCTAAGGCCTGCTGCCCGGGCTATGGTTTGTGCGTAATGACTCATACGAATGACATGGCAGCCCGTTTCATTGTCTTTATATTCAGCCGCTTTACCAAGCTTCTGAACGACAGATAAACGCGTTGACTTTAATTCATCCATACTGACCAGAGACAAATGATTCTTGACCCGGGCACAGACAATCGGCGGGCTGACAGGTTTGGTAATGAAATCCACTGCACCCAGTTCAAAACCCTGTGTTTCATTTTCGGTTTCAGACAGTGCGGTCACAAAAATTACCGGAATATGACGAAGGCCTGGCCGGGCTTTCAGTTCCTGAATGACCTCAAATCCAGACAAATCCGGCATCATGACATCCAGCAGAATCATATCTGGTTTTTCAGATGCAGCGAGCGCCAGAGCGCGACTGCCGTTTCTGGCAAACAGCAGACGGTAATCTGCAGACAAAATGTTTTTTAGTACCTGAAGGTTTGCCGGTTCATCATCGACCAGCAGTAGTGTTTTTCGATTATGCATCCTGAGCCTCTGCATGCGTCTTGCTTGCCAGGTATTCACTCAATAATGAAGCGGCCAAATCCAGTTCGAAATCGCTCATCGCGGTTTCCACATCATCGGCCAGTTCGGCTGGTAACTGAGCCTGGAGGGCCATGAAGGCAGATTCGGGCATTTCTCCTTGTTCCAGCTGTTGGATCATTTTAAGAATATCGTGGTGGTTGAGTGCTGTGTTCGATGGATTGGCTTCAAAATCGGTCAACATATCCATGGAACTCAGCAAGTTATTCATCGCCTGAAAACGTGCTCGATACTGGCTGAACAACGGCACTGTATTTTCTTCTCGTTGCAGGGCTTTTTCGAGCTGTTTCATACACTGGTAGAGCGCTGGCATGCACAAATTGCCGGCAACACCTTTCACCTTATGAACATGTGACAGGGCTTTGGTTTGGTTGCCACTCAGGATCCGGGCCAGAAAATCAGGATGGTGCTGGTGCTGGCTGATAAACTTCTGGATTGCGGCGATCTGAGATTGCTCCGAGCCCCAGAGCAGGCGGCCTTTTTTGAAGTCGATGAGGTGATCTGCTTCGTCTGCGTTATCCTGAGGCGAAATGTGGGTCTGAACAGCAATCCCCATCAAATAAGCAATTTCTGCATTCAGTCCATAAATATCAATCGGTTTGACCGCGAATCCGTTCATGCCGGCAGCCATCGCATCGCGCCGGTCTTTTTCAAGCACACTGGCTGTCAATGCAATCACAGGGACTTGCGGCAGCCCTTGTTCTGCTTCGTATTGTCGGATGGCCTGACAGGCCTGCAAGCCATCCATGATTGGCATCTGAACATCCATCAAAATGATATCGACCGGGTGTTGCTGATAGATGCGCAGGGCATCCCGGCCATTTCTGGCGGTGAGTAACTGATGGTGATTCCGTTTGAGCAGGCCGCTCATCAGTTCGAGATTCTGCGATACATCATCGGCGACGAGTATCTTGAGTGGTGGCAGGAGGATTTCTTCCTGATGATTGTCTTCAACTTTCGCCGGTTCCCCGCGTTGTAAAGGGAGATCGACTTTGAAGGTTGACCCTTGCGCCAGCTGGCTGTAAACACTGATCTGGCCATGCATGAGCTCTACCAACTGTTTGGCGATGGTGGTTCCCAAGCCAGTGCCACCAAATCTGCGCGACATGGTCGAGTCTGCCTGTGAAAACGGTGCAAAAATGCTGTTCAGGCGCTCGGGTGGGATCCCAATGCCCGTATCTTCCACCAGAATCGTAATGCCTTTGATTCTGCCGGGAGAAAGATGCAATTTCACGTACCCTTTTTCCGTAAACTTCACGGCATTACTCAGTAGATTCAGAATAATTTGCTGTACCCGTAATGGATCGCCCTGATAATACTCACTGAGTTGCGCATCATAGTGCAACTGGAGTTCAATGCCCTTTTTATTGGCCAGCAGGGACTGAGTTGCGATCAGCTGTTCACACATCTGACGCAGTGAAAAATGCCGGCTTTCAAGCTCTGTTGTGCCACTTTCCAGCTTGGCGGAGTCCAGAACATCATTCAGCAGGTTCAATAATGTTTTTGCAGAATTGCGGATAATGCCCAGATGACGTTGCTGTTCAGGGCTCATGTTGCTGTCCAGCATCAGCTCTGAAAACCCGATAATTGAGTTCATCGGGGTGCGTAATTCATGGCTCATGTTGGCCAGAAATGTACTTTTCGCCTGAGCTGCAATTTCGGCTTCTTCTTTGGAGCGGCGCAGGGCATCTTCCATGGCTTTTTGCTGGCTGATGTCGGTGATCACGCCAACAAAGGTACTGATCCCGTTGAGTTTGGATTCACCGATTGACAGTCGGATCGGCTTGATCAGGCCATTTTTGTGCATGGCCGAGACTTCTCGGCCAATTCCGATAATCCGTGCTTTCCCGGTTTCCAGATAATTCCCCAGATAAGAATCATGGGCACTTCGGTATGGCTCAGGCATCAGAATATTGATATTTTTTCCGATGACTTCGTTTTCCTGATAGCCGAGGATACGTTCCGCAGAAGCATTGAAAGATTGAATAATTCCGCGATGTGAGATTTTGATAATGCCATCGACCGCAGTATCAATTGTCGCTTTGAGTTCAGACGCCGTCTCTTCACTTCGTTGGAGTAAGGCTCGGTAGCGGGTGAGTGCATTCGCTGCAGCAATGAACAGGCTCAGTGTCACTGTAACAATAGTGATGGTGCCTGCCAGCAAGTAATGCCGCTGACTTCCAGCGGTGAAACCCGGGTCTGGCAGCCCGATAAAACGTGTCGCCTCCATGGCGGTATAGTGCATGCCTGCAATCGCTAATCCCATCACAATACTCGCGAGCAGCTGGACCTGATAACTGGGAATATCCAGCCGTTTACGAAGCCCGAAACTGATCCACAGCGCCAGTGTGGCCAGCGTTGCTGCCACCAGAATCGACAGTACAAACAAAACGGGCTCATATTTCAGCGATGGACCAAGGACCATAGCGGCCATGCCGATGTAATGCATTGAACCGATCCCAAGACCCACGGTAACACCGCAAAGCAGCAACCGTGTTGAACTCACGGTTTGTTTGGTGAGCAAATGGAGAGTGACCCAGGATGCAAGGAAACTCGGCACGAGTGAAATAAGTGTGGTGTTGATTTGATAGTTGACTGTGGTACAGAGCTCGAAGGCCAGCATGCCGATGAAATGCATCGACCAGACGCCCACACCCAAAGAGGCTGCGCCCATCAATATATGCAACCGTCGCATCAATGGCGTTGTACTGAGTTTTGTGGATTCGGCCAGCAAGAGGGCCAGAAACGAGGCGCCAATTGAAATCAATAGCGAAATAATGACCAGTGAGGCGTCGTATTCTCCCGAAACCAATAAGCTGGGATCTGTGTTGTCGGTGACAAAATAATGAGAAAAAAGATTTGTTGTCATTGTTTTATTCAGGCAAACCTGACATTGAATCGGATGCATAAAATACAACTGATTTGCAGAGACAGAAGTGCAATCACTTGTATATATTGCCGGGTCAGGAAGTCTTTTATTTATAAGGTGTTTATTTGTATTGGTACGCCACATTAGCTTGTGGCGTGAAAAGAGTAAACTGTAGTACTGTTAGTCAGTGCTAATAATCCGTAAAGGGTCAATTATTTCCGATTTTTTTGTTTTATCCCCCGTTTTTGCATTGACAAATTCGCGCAAGAAAAAAAGCGCCAACCACTTTGCCAGGGCGGGGAAAATTTGTGTGGTGGGATGATGACAGTGAAAGATTCAGAAGAAGTGGGTGTTTCTGAGAACACGTTAAGCAACGTTGAAAAATGGCGGCTGTTCAGACAGGGATCCTTGGCCGTTTCGCCATTATGTATTGCCGTCATTCCATGGGGATTACTGGCTGGCTCTTTCGCAATTGAAGCGGGGATGAATGTCATGCAAAGTGTCGCAATGTCGGCCATTGTATTTGCCGGGGCTGCGCAATTGGTGGCAACCGGTTTGATCAAAGCCGGTGTCGGAATATTGACGATCCTCCTGACAACTTTTTTCATCACATCGCGTCACTTGTTATACAGCATCACAATGCGTCCGACGATCAGCCCTTTACCATTACGCTGGCGTCTCGGGCTGGGGTTTCTGCTCACCGATGAGTTATTTGCACTTTGTGGGAATCAGTCTCCGAAACGTTTTCAACCCTGGTACGCGCTGGGTGCCGGACTCTGGTTCTACATCAGTTGGAATCTGGCAACGCTGGCCGGGATATTTGCCGGAAAATTTATTCCGAATCTTGATGAGCTCGGTTTGGATTTTGCGATTGCTGCAACTTTCATTGCCATTGTGATTCCAACCATTCAACGCTGGTCTGTTCTGATGACAGTGCTGGTTGCAGTGCTTGCTTCTGTTGTTGCTGCAGCGATGGAGATTGAGGGTGGGCTGATGATCGCCAGCTTGCTGGCAATGCTCTGCGGTTACAGCATTGAACGAATTTTTGGGAACACAACATTCGAGTACCTGAACAAGAAGGAAGAACAGGCATGATTTGGTTAACGATTCTTGCGATGGCTTTGATTGTTTTTGCCAGCCGGTATCTTTTTCTGGCACCGGGCCTGCCCATTCGGCTGAATCATCAGGCGCAACGTTTTTTAAGTTACGCCAGCCCGGCGGTTCTGACCGCGATCTGGGCGCCGATTGTGTTTGTACCCGAACAAAGCGGGTTAAATTTATCGTGGAGCAACCCCTATCTGATTGGGGCGCTGGTCTCGGCATTGATTGCCTGGAAAACGAAAAACGTGCTGTTGACCGCGGTGATAGGGATGGCTGTATTTGGTGGTGTATCGATACTGATGTGAGCATGTATGTTGATCGTTGGGGGCAAACCAGGTAAGACAGTCTCTTGCCTGGCTTGAGGTTGTGATTTACTTCCGGGGGCCGACGGGCACCATAATATGAGCGTAAGGCGTGTCTTTCCACATGACGTAAGGACCGCCATTGTTCGGATCTGTCGGCAGGGCGTCCAGTAAAGACTTATCCGGCGTGATGATCATCAGATGTGGCCCTTCCACAATCCACTGATTGTCCGGTGTTTCCTTTTCAGCGTAAGGGTCAATGTTACTGGCACCGCCATCGCCAGCCAGCATGTAGGAGATGCCGATGGATTCGATCTGAACCGGTTTTTTATTCATCCATGCATCAGCCCAGAGCATCCAGAGGCCATCCATACACATCGGGGCTGTCCCTTCAAGCTGCGGGGGTGTCGGAAAGCAGGTGTAGGAACCTGAACCTTCCTGAAGTACATTTTTATCCCAGTCCATAACAGTGACTTTATCCCGCAGGGTGGGAGGTGCAGCACTCAAAGCATCTTGCAGCATGGCGTCTTTGTCGGCCGACTGGGCAAACCCAGCAACGGTCATTGCGACAATAGCAAGGGGGAATAGGGATTTCATACCGTTATCCTTCGTTGAATCACGGCGCTGAGCAGGTATTGGAGAAAGTATAGCAAGGCGACCGGTTTATCTGTCAGTCATTCAGAACAACATGCGTCTCAGATCGTTTGGAAAGAAACGCAGAAGTGTTGGCCGCCGCCATTGACTTCACGGGTATGAGCGCCATGCTGATTGGAACAACAAAAATAATGTGAAGGTTTACCGATGTCTGATAAGCAGAAAAAATTTCTGGAAGGACCGATTAACAAAGCGCTGATTTCACTGGCGATTCCCATTATTCTCACCAATGTATTGCAGTCTGCCTATCAGTTTACCGATGCGTTCTGGGTGGGCCGGCTCGGAGCCTCTGAAGTCGCGGCAGTGTCTGTAAGTATGCCCGTGACTTTTCTGGTGATTGCCTTGGGTTCCGGCTTAGCAATGGCAGGTGCTACTTTGTCTGCGCAATATATGGGCGCGGGACAATATGAAAAAGTGAATCATGTTGCTGCCCAAACCATGCTGATGGTAGCTTTTACATCCGTGATACTGGGTCTCTCGGGTTATCTGCTCTCCCCTTATTTTCTGATGTTGCTTGGGGTCAGTGAGCAAGTTTATGGTGATGCACTGAAGTTCATGCATGTGTCATTTATCGGCGTGATTTTTGTGTTCCTCTTCGCCATGTTTCAGTCACTGATGCGGGGAATAGGGCAAATTAAAATCCCGCTGATGATCGTGTTCGGAACCGTCGTCCTGAACTTCTTTCTCGATCCCTTGTTCATTTTCGGATGGGGCATGTTCCCGGGCCTGGGTGTGATGGGCGCAGCGCTTGCGACGCTGGTCACTCAGTCGATCGCAGCTGTACTCGGCTTGATTGTGTTTTTACGGGGCAGGCATGGCATCCAACTGGAGTGGCGGAATTTCATTCCGGATTTTGTTTATATCCGGAAGGCTTTCTTTTTGGGAGTACCGGGCTCCGTTGAGTTGTCGGCTCGCGCGCTGGGGACCATTATTTTGTCTTTTTTGGTGGCCAGTTTCGGCACCGTGACCATTGCCTCTTACGGGGTTGGCGCGAATATCCTTCAGTTCGTGATGATTCCTGCGATGGGCTTGTCGATGGCTGTTTCAACCCTGGTCGGTCAGAACATGGGTGCCGGCCAGATCGAACGGGCTGAAAAAGTCACCTTGCTCGGCACCCTGTGGGGATTGATGGGCCTGACGCTGATTGGTGTGCTGGTGTATGTGTTCGCACCACAGGTGATTGCGATATTTATTCCGGATGACTCCGAGGTCATTCAGGCGGGGGCGCAGTTTCTCAGAACCATGTGCCTGACCTGGGGCGGGATTGGGATTCAGTTGTGTGTGGTTTCAGCGTTTCGTGCGTCCGGCAATATGCAGAACGCCATGATGGTGGCCCTGGTGTCACAATGGATGGTTCAGTTTCCGATCGCTTATGTTCTGTCGAAGCACACCACGCTGCAGGAGCAGGGTATTTGGTGGTCTTTCGCGGTGACGAATGTTGTGGTCGCTATTTTTGCTTTCTGCTGGTTTCGGCGCGGAACCTGGAAAAAAGGCCGGATGACGGACGAAGAACAGCAAATCGTTCATGTGTGTGATGAAGCCTTGATTGAGAAGGGGAATCAGTAGGCAGCCTGCTGACGGGATTCCGTTTTGAATTGCTGCGGGGTTTGTTTAAACGCCAGACGGAACGCTTCAATAAATGCGGACACAGATTGATAACCAATCTGATGCGCAACATCCTGAACGGAATCTCCTTTCTCCAGTAAATTGAGCGAACTCATCAGGCGGAGCCGCTGGCGCCATTGCGGAAAGGTCAGGTGAACTTCTTTTTTGAACAGGCGAGACAGTGTTCGCTCGGTTGCGCCTGTTTCTTCAGCCCATGTCTGAAGTGTTTTCTGGCTGTCCGGCTGTTCAGTCAGTGCGTTGACTATCGGTTGTAACCGGCGATCGGCAGGCATTGGCAGTTCCAGCGCACTGTCTTTTTTTGCCCGGAGCTCGTCGGCAAATACCGCCAGTAAATTCAGGAGCGGTTGCGTGATCGGCTGAGCAGGATCAACGACCTGAACCAGCTTCAGGATCAACGCCCGGAAAAACGGGCTGACCTCAATGGGCTGGCTCACCTTGGGTAATGCGTTGATTTGTGACGGATTCAGGTACAGGCCAATGAAAGTCGCTTCCCGGATCACATCCGATGCATGACTGACGCCCGCCGGAATAAACAGGGCTCTGTGATGCGGGATATAAAAATGATGGGAATCTGTCCTCGTTTTCAGAAGGCCCCTGGATGGGTAAAGTACCTGATGCCAGTCATGGCTGTGATTGGCGTCATGGAAGCCTTTCGCCATTTCAATCCGATTGATCAGGACAGGATGGTCCGGGTATTGCGAGAGCAAGGTGTTACTATTCACCGCTTGCTTTGTCTGATTGCCGGTATTTTTTGTCATATTGTCGTTATCTGTTGTTACCAATAGTGCATATTATGAATTGGAATCACGAATGACAAGTTTGAAAGAAGGGACAGTCATGAAAGTACATTTTGTCATGCACGAATCATTTGAAGGGCCGGGCGCGCTGCTGCAATGGGTCGATCAGCGCAATTACTCTACATCCTATTCGCGGGTTTATCTGGAAGAAGCTCTACCGGAGCAGGTGGATGAGATTGATTTACTGATTGTTCTGGGCGGGCCGCAAAGTCCATCGACAACCCAGGAAAGCTGTGCTTATTTTGATGCAAAAGCAGAGATTCAGCTCATTCAGCGGGTTGTGGCTACCGGGAAACCTGTGGTGGGTTTCTGCCTCGGGGCACAGTTGCTGGGAGAGGCTTTTGGTGCGTCATACACGCGAAGCCCTGAGCCGGAAGTCGGATGTTTCCCGATTGTCATCAACAAACATGCCCGGCTGGACCGGAAATTCGAAGGCTTTCCGGCACAACTGGTTGTTGGCCACTGGCACAATGATATGCCGGGTTTAACACCAGAGTGTCAGGTGCTGGCGACGAGTCTGGGTTGTCCGCGCCAGATTGTCCGCTACTCGTCGCAGGCTTATGGCTTTCAGTGTCATCCTGAGTTTACCCGTGAATCCATTGCCGGTTTGATTGAACATTCAGGCGCCGATCTCGAAGGTGCTGGCATTCGCCCTTTCATTCAGACTGCAGAAGTGCTGCTCAGTGTTGACTACAGCGAGATGAACCGTGCACTGTTTGGATTTATGGATGCGCTGGTGGCGGAATCACAGTTGAATGCCCGTATCTGAATCCTGAAAAACAGCCTTTGTTCCAATAAGACACCCGTGACCGGGTGTCTTTTCAGTTTCAGAGAGAAGCATTTGAGGAAGCGCGATGACGCAGCCGCATCACCATGCGGACCAGCGACTGTCTGCCCGGATTCAGTAAAATCACCAGAACGCCAGACAAAATCAGGCTGGCAGCCAGAATCTGAAGCGCACCGACAGGCTCGCCATAGAAGAGGGCGCCACCCATTAACCCGAAAACAGACACGGTCAGATTCACGGGGGCTACGGTACTGAGCGGATATTTCAGCAGCAAGCGATTCCAGACCCAGTAGCCGAACACCGTGGTCGGATAGGCCTGAAAGAGAACGGAAAACGTGGTGTAACGGTTCCAGCCCTCAATGGTCTCCGCAATGATTCCCGTGCCGTGCAAGGACAGTGCAAAAATCAGTAACGGCACGGGGGCAAACGCCATGCCCCAGATACTGAACGCGAACGCCTGCGTGGTGCCGGATTTTTTCACAATGGTGCTGACCAGACTCCACGACAAAGCAGAGATCAGGATCAGCACAACGCCCTGAAGCGTGATTGTGCCGTCGGTTGCCATCAGAGAGAGTGTGAGCCCGCAACCTGCAAACAGTGCGCCGATGACTTTATTGGCCGTGATTTTGTCCTGAAACACCAGAAAGCCGATCAGCAGGCCAAAGATGACATTGGTTTGCAGCAGCACAGATGCCATGCCAGCGGACAACCCCGCCGTAATCGACCAGGACGCTACACCCCAGACACCAACACCAAAAATCACGCCATAACTGATGAGATACCGCCATGGCACATTGGGTTTTTTCACAAAAAAGATCAGCGGCACCGTGGCTAAGGTAAAGCGGATGGCCGTCATCAACATGGGATCGGTCTGACTGACGCCTAACTTGATGACTGAAAAGTTGATTCCCCAGATCAGCATGACAAACAGACCCAGCAAAGCATCCTTGAAATTCATTCGTTGTCCTCCTGCGTGATTGATTTCAATTGCATTGTGCATTGCTGAACAAGAGCGGTGCAGATACAATTTTTAAATTCAAAAAGAGTACAGTTGGTGGTGGGATATGAAGTATAAGCAGCTTGCAGCGCAGTACATCTCAGCGATTCAGTCGGGCAAGCTGGCTGCACCGAGCCGGATGCCGTCGCTGCGTCAGTTTTCTCAGTTGCATCAGGTGAGCATGACGACCACGCTCAACTGCTACCAGCATCTTGAATCACAGGGGTGGATCGTCGCCAAACCTCAGTCGGGTTACTTTGTCGCAAAGCGGGGCACCCATCGCCAGCCCGCGCTTGCCCGGTTTGAAAGCCGGATGACTTCGGCTGCGGAATATCAGGCTTCTGAAGAATGGGGTTCACAGGGACAGGCGCCCGAAAGTCAGCATGCGGGTCCTTTGGGATATTCCCGGTTTGAAGCGGATGCCGTGCTGGCAAAGCAGCTGGAACAGAGTTTTCGCCGCGCTCACCAGCGATTGGGCGAACGGATGAATTTCTATCCTGCACCTCAGGGCGAGCAGATCACACGCACTGTTCTGTCGCAGCACTTTGCACCTTACGGTTTTCATTTTCAGCCGGATCAACTGGTGATCACCAATGGCTGTATGGATGCAATCCGGGCTGCAATCGAGGTTTGTACCCAGCCCGGTGATGCCATTGCAATCAGCTCCCCCTGCTTTAATGGATTGCTGACATTATTGCGGGAAATGTCGCGCAATATCGTTGAAATTCCGTCGGTGGAAAGTGGTATCGATTTAGACCAACTGGAATATCACATGCAGCAGGGGACGATTCAGGCTGGCTTGTTCTGTACCACACACATGAATCCGCAGGGCATTACGATGACGCCAGAACAGAAACAACGTCTGGCCCGGATGGCCGCGCAATATCAGGTGCCTGTGATTGAAGACGATGTATATATGGAGTTGCCGCACAACAATACGGTGCCCTTACCGGCGAAATATTATGATCAGGCGGGTTACATCTTGTGGTGTGGTTCGGTGTCGAAAACACTGGCGGCCAGTTACCGTTTAGGCTGGTGTTTGCCGGGGCGCTATTTCGAATCTTATCTGCGTCGCTTCGCGGCCGGATGTTTCGGCGTATCGTTGCCAGTGCAACTGGCCATTGCCGACTTTATCGATAACGGCCAATACAGTCGTTCTCTCAAACATCGCCGGTTTGCATTGCTGGCTAATAAACGCCGTTATATCGAATATCTGGAACAGGCGTTACCAGGGGAAGTCAGAATCAGCGACCCGGCAGGCGGTATGGTGCTGTGGTTGCAAATTCCGGCACTGAACCTGGCACGATTCAAACATCTTTTGCAGGCAGTCCAATTGGATATCCGGCTCGGAGCGCTGTTCACCAGTCGTGATTTGTACCGGGATTGTTTACGGATCAACATTGGGTATGCATTACCGGAACCGGGTGAACCCGAAAACGCCACCCAGCAAGCGCTGGATGCACTTACTCAGCTGTTGAAACAGGCGATGCAGACACAAGACGCTGCCTGCGCCATCACAGAAACCCGCAACGGTGACATTGCGGAGACAATTTCAGAATGACCCAGATGTATCATGTCGCTTTTATCATTTTGATGTTGAGGGGGCGCTGGTGAAAGGCATCGGACGCTTGTGTTTTTTTCTGGCGATGCCCGTATTTGCGCAGCCGGGCAGTCCGGTGAATATGCCGGAGATTCAGGCGTTGTGGCAGCAATGGACCACACAATTATCTGCAGTGCGAAGTGACCGCTTGATTGCGCAGCAACAATTGAACTGCTATCCCCAGCATTTGTTATTGCCGGAGAGTCAGTATCCGGATCTGACGCGATACGACTGGTCTGAACTGAAGTTACTTTATCAGATACAGCGGCATTGCGATGTTGAAACCGCCATACCGCGAGATCTGCACAGTGCGTCCTGGTTGCAAGCTGTGGCCTTTGAGCGTCGGCTGTGCCGGGGAGAAGACTTCGGCGGCGATTGGGACGAACAGTGGTCTGCACTGCATCCGGCTGGTGGCAGTTATGCCGATCGCTATCTGGCCTACCTTCAACAGCAGCCCGATCTCAGCCAATCCCATATTTTTTATCGTCAGCACACTGGCAGTCTGACACTCGCAAACCCTGAACATCCGTTGCATCAGACGTTTTCAGGTTTATCAGCAGCAGGACAAACTGCCATCTTGGGCGGCTATCGGTATTATCTGGCGAAAGACGGCCGCTTGTGGCGCAGTCATCCGCAGGGGATTGATGTACTGGAAGCCGAGCAGTGGCAGCCCATTGCTGCGAGGGTCGGTCTTTCTGTCGCGTCAACCCGTCAAACTGCGGGGCAATCCTGTGCCATGCAATACAGCAATTTGTGCCTGTCCCCTGTGACTCAGCAGCGCATCTGGTGGCAGGTTGTGTTGATGGTGTTACTTGTACTGGCATCTGGGATGGCGGTGCATTTGTTGCTCGAGCGACGCCGTACGATGAAAGAACGTCAGTTTATTTTGCAGTTGCTGACGCATGAACTGAGAACGCCAGTGGCCAGTCTCGGCTTTACCGTGGAGCAGTTTCGTGATCAGTTTGATGATCTGAGCACAGCCGCGCAGGATGCCTTTTACCGGCTGTCGGCTGATTTTCAGCGTCTGTCCCGATTGACTGAAACGAGTCAGGGATTTCTGAGTGATCAGCGGCAAGCCATGAAAGAGACCGATGCGGTGCTGTTTTCAGACTGGCTGACCGCGGTCACTGAATCTTATTCTCTCGATTATGAACTGGAAGGGGACCGGGAACTCGCGTTGCCCTATTACTGGCTGGGCGTCTGTCTGGATAATCTGCTTCGCAATGCGTTCATTCATGGTCAGCCGCCCGTGACGTTGCGGGCAAGCATTGAATCAAATCGTGTGTGGATTGAAGTCTGTGATCAGGGACAGTCACCTTTCCGGTGGTCGTTCGCTCGCTCACCTTCTGTCGCGGGGATGGGCGTCGGACTGATGATTGTCCGGCGTTTGATGCGCCGGTTCGGCGGACGGCTGATCCATCGCCGCCATCCGACACGTTATCGTCTGGAGTTACCGTTATGAGCCACATTTTGCTGGTGGAAGATGATGCCCTGCTAGGCGAGGGTCTGTCGGATTTTTTGCGTGAGCAGGGATTCACCTGTCGCTGGGTCCGGCGTCTGACTGAGGTTGAACCATGCTGGTATCAGGCTGATCTGGTCGTTCTTGACCGTCAGATGCCGGAAGGTGACAGTGTCAGCTGGTTGCCGGGTTGGCTGACGAAAAAAGCGTTACCGGTGATTCTGCTGACCGCAAAAACAGAGATTGAGCAAAGAGTGGAAGGCTTGGGCGCAGGTGCGAAAGATTATGTCATCAAACCGTTTGCTCACCAGGAACTTCTGGCCCGGATACAGGCGCAACTTCGGCCTTTGGGGGAAGTGGAAATCCGATATAAAGATTTGGTTGTGAGCCTGTCTGGTCAGCGGGTCAAACATGGGGAAGTCACCGTGTCGCTGAAACCCAAAGAGTTCCAGTTGCTGGCCTTGCTGATACAAAATCAGAACCGGGTGTATCACCGGGACGAGCTGCTCAATCGAGTTTGGGGTTTTCAGGCCTTTCCGTCCACCCGGACTGTCGATAATCACATTCTGCACCTGCGTCAGAAACTGCCTTCGCTGGACATTGAAACGGTCCGCAGTGTCGGCTACCGCCTGAAAGGAACAGACTCATGAGCGGCAGTATGGCTTGTTTCGGCGTCCGTTGGCTGGCGTTACTCGCCACGCTCTTCGCACCGCTCACCCTTCAGGCAGGGTGGTTCAGAGCAACACCGTTGCAACCGGTGTATCAGGCGCTGATGAATGAAGAGACGACACTGGCCTGGCAGGAATTGCAGCTGGTTTTGCGGCAATCTGAATCCGTCGATGTGCCCGCTGAACGATGGCGGCCCCTGTTTCAACAGATCCTGAACCAGAGTGAGTGCGGCCGCCGTTTGACCGGTACTCAGAAGATCCGCCCGGCATCCGGCCAGCCACAGGTCACGCTGGTGATTCAGCACAAAATGAATCTGAATCAGGACGTTTATCAGCTCAAGATTGCGATGGAGGGGCTCAGCCAGCCCACTCAGGTGTCGTTGTCTGATCGTGACGGAAAACACTGGCTGAATGGCAATCTGTCTCCTGCAGAATCGGGCTATGCCGAACTCGAGAGTCAGGACGGGGTTCAGCCCATTCCTGAGGGGGAGTATCTGCTCAGCGTGGGCAGTCAGCGTCATGTCTTGATTCTGGCAACCCAATGGTCCGGAACGCCAGCGTCTCCGGTCATGATAGACCCTGATGATTCATCTGCGAGCCCGTTTCAATTTTCGGCATCACCAGCGATGCAGGATGAGCGTTGTCAGCGCTCGCGCCGATTATGGCAATGGCTGGATGCAGAATATAGGTTGATTGCACCGATGGAAGCAGTGCGCATGGATCGTCAGAATCGAGCAATTCTGCCAGAAAGTTTTCCTGAGTCGGCAAACTGGTTGAGTGCGGTCGTTTCTGAACGTTATTTTCAGGGTGAGATCGAAGTTGAAACGATCAGTCGCGCGACGTTACCTGTCCGTTATCTGCCACATCGGGGCCATTGATTGTGGAATGAAGACAATGGGGTGACATTTCATGGGCGCTGATGCGGTTGAATACCTGTGTTGATTTCACACAGGTATGTTTATGAAAATGTTGACTGTATTCAAGATGCAATCCGCCAGACAAACTGCGGTTTTCGGACTGTTCACGACGGGCTTGCTCTGTTTTTCCTCCGTCACAGGTGCGAGCGTCATCAAATTGACTCAAGGCGAACATCAGGTTCAGCTGGATCCTGAAACTCTGGCGATGCACTGGACTGTGGGTGGACAGACTTATGCGGTGAATCAGGCCAATGCCAGCGTCGAGGGCAAGATGCAATCGGTGCTGTTACAGCCACAAGTTCAGCCCAATCAAGTGAGCTGGCAGTGGCAGCCCAGCGCGATTCAGGTGACAGCCCGCCTTGAAGGCCGGGATCTGTCTCTGGATTTTCAACGGCGCTCCCATCGCCCTGTTGAGCGTCATCATCCTGTTCGGCTGAACTGGTTTGATTTACCGCAGGACACTGTTTCCGAGTTATTGTTGCCCTTCAACGAGGGGATGCGGGTGCCTGTGGATCATCCGCAATGGGCCGCTTATCTTGCGCAGGAATATTCAGGCAGTAACACCACTCAAGATTTGAAAATGCCGTTCTGGACGCAGGCGGTGCGACCTGAAGCGCTATCCGGAAACACGGGTGTGAACGCGAAGAAGACACGTTTTTTGTCATTTTTGCTGGTGAATCCGTATCAAAACCGTTTGGATTTTCAGGATCTGACAAACCGCACAGCAAGTTCGCATCCAGCGAAGATGAATCTGTCGGCCAGCCATGACTTCACGCCGCTTAACCGGGAAAATCCGTTTCAGGTGCTGATTCATCTGGGGGAAGAAAATCTCTCTGGTGCGTTGCGATATCGTGCGTGGCGGGCATCGAAGGGTGAGCGGGAAAGCCTGCACGACAAAGCAGCACGCAACCCGGATGTCCGAAAACTGATTGGTGCCAGCCATGTGTATCTCTTTGGTTCAGACGGGATTGCCGAAGCCGATGTCAAAGACTGGCCGGGACTGACGCACTGGTATTTCAGCGACACCCGGCTGAGTGAATCAGCTTCAGAGGAAGTGATCCGTGAATTGAAACACCTGGGGCGAACGGGAACCCCTATCCGCTTGAACGCCTATCAGAAGCAGATCCTTGTGGCTGCGATCAACCAGTCTTTGGTCGCGCTTTATCCTTTTGCCAAAGGACAGACGGATGCAGACGAGATTGCGACCCAGTTTGATGCGATTCAATACCGTAAAGCGTATTTAGAACAACACGCGTCGCGCTTTTTAATACCGCCTTCACAGTGGGGCCAAAGTTTATCTGCGCCAGTTTTAGCAACCCTGAAAACTGCCGGATTGTCCCGGCTCTGGATCGGACTGGATAACTGGCTGCCTGCGTTCTTCCAGCCGGATGTAGTGGCTGAGGCGAAACAGGCGGGTTATCTGGTCGCGACTTATGACTCGTATAACACTGCGATTGATGTGGCGGACAACCCAAGCTGGCTGACGGCACATCTGCCCAAAGCGATGCGCACCGCCTGTGCGATTGAAAATGCAGATGGTCGTCTGCAACGCGGGTTTCGCGGGCAGGGCAACTATCTCAATCCCGGGTGCGGGCTGGATGCGGTGAAACGGCGGGCGAAACAGATTGTGGCACTGGGCGGGTTTAACAGTCTGTTTTTAGATGTTGACGCAACCGGGATGGTACGGGAGGACTATTCAGCGCGCGTTTATCGTGATGACGCCGGTGCATCGTCTCGTCCCAAGTCACAACAGGCGATGGCAGTGGCCTTTAATCAGCGTTTATCCTGGTTCAGCCAGCAGAATCTGGTGCTGGGCTCGGAAGACGGCAATGGGATCACAACCCGGGGTGTGGTTTTTGCGCATGGCATGGAAACCACAGGGTTTGGCTGGACCGATCCGGACATGAAGACTAATCGGCAATCACCGTATTATCTGGGGCGTGGTATCCCGATCACAAACCGGCTTTCTTTTTCCGGCAGGCGCAAGTGAAAGAGCCGTACCGGACTTTATTTTTCTCGCCAGCGTTTAAAGTACCTTTGTATCAGGCGGTCTTTCATGATGAACTGATCAACAGTCATCACTGGCATACCGACAGCCTGAAGTTTTCAGATGTTCAGGGGATCCGGGATCTGGCTGGCATGCTCTATAACACGCCGCCAATGGTACATTTGAACCGGGATGAAGCGCAGTCAGCTGAGCAACCAAGAATCAGGGCTCTGCAACATTATCAGCAGGGGTTTGCGCCGATTCATCAGGCGCTGTGGGATAAAGCTTTAATCGGATTTGAGTGGCTGGATGCGTCGGGGAATGTGCAGCAAACTCGTTTCAGCGATGGCAGTGTGCTTGTGGCGAACTTTACCCGGCAGGCGCAGCCCGTTGACATTGGGAAGACGCGCGTGATGATCCCAGCGATGAGTCTCCGGGCTGAACTGGCGGAAAATGCGGGTCACAAGGCTGAAGTGATTGTCTGGCAGGCGCAATCGCGTTGATCCAAACAATCGATCCCGATTCATCTCTGGAGCAATGCGACCCCGTGGCACCTGCCGGGCCACGGGGTTTTCATGCATCCGTTATTGCTGGCGGATAATATATTCCAGTGCGCCGACAATGGCGGCCACCTGAGCATCATTACACGCTGATGGCGTCACCAGCGGACTGTCCGGATAGACTTCTGTTGTGGAGGTGTACTGGCAGTCTGACAAGCCTGCACACAGACCCAGTTTTTTCAGCGGATAATCAATGACACCTTCCTGCGACACCGGTGATCCAATGATGTTGCCTTCATCGTCCGGTGGCGCAATGTGGGTCACTTTGCGGACTTCATCAATGATGGCTTTCTGGAAAGCGTCGTGTGGGTTGTCGGTATCGCCAACCACATAGAAACCGTCCGGAATAGTGCCCGGAATATATTCAACCCCGTCACGGGCAGCGAGTGCGGGGCGGAATTCGGTTTCATCGGTATCCGTAGTTTCGTGCAGATCAATGTGCGCCCGAATCTCAACACCCTGATCTTTAACCAGCTTCATCAGTGCGGCTGATTCTTCAGCAGGGCTGTTATCGTAAAACGAGCGGTTCGGATCAACGGCATTCGGGTTCCATCGGTTGATGGTTTCGTAGCCCCAGGGACTCACGCAGGGTGCAACCAGAATGTTGAAGAACTGGCTGTAATGCTCGGCTTTCTGATCGACAAACTGGATGGCACCGTGAACGCCGCTGGTTTCGTAACCATGCACGCCACCTGTGACCAGAATCGTCGGTTTATGGTCCTGCCATTGCTTGGATTTGATGGCCAACAGAGGATACTTCTCGGTGTCGTAAGAGAGTGCACCATATTGAAGTACATCGAAGCGGTTTTTCAGGGCTTCGATCCGGGTCACCACTTCATCCTGATAAGATCGCTGAATGGTGAGCTGCGCCAGCCATTCCGCTTTTTCTTTCATGGTCCACTTCTGGCCTGGCGTGCCGATAGGGTAGGTACGCTTACTGCTCATAGCTGTCCTTATTGATTGTGTTGAAGCGCCGGAAGCATACGCTTACCAGCCTTATTGTTCAATTGTTCAGGGTTTTAATACGGCGCCGTTGGTCCGGATAACATCCTGATACCAGTAGAAACTTTTCTTTCGGTAACGTGCCAGCGTGCCGCTGCCATCATCATGCCGATCGACATAAATATAGCCGTAACGCTTGCTCATTTCTGCCGTAGAGTTCGCGACCAGATCAATCGGTCCCCAACTGGTGAATCCCATCACCTCGACACCATCCGCAATGGCTTCCCGTGTCTGTACCAGGTGATCATTGAGATAAGCGATGCGGTAATCGTCGTTGATGTCGCCATTCTCTGCCACACTATCCTTCGCGCCGAGACCATTTTCGACAATGAACAACGGCTTTTGATATCTGTCGTGGAGCAGGTTCAGTAAATAACGCAGCCCCTTTGGATCGATCAGCCAGCCCCATTCACTCTTTTTCAGATATGGGTTTGGCACACTGTCGACAATATTGCCGACCTCTTTTTGTTTTGGATCCGCGCTTGCACAGCCACTGGCGTAGTAACTGAACGAGATGAAATCAACACTGGCGCTGGCCAGTGTTTCCAGATCACCCGGCATGATTTTCAGTTCGATGCCCTGATCCCGGAAATAGCGGAGCATATAGCCTGGATATTTGCCCCGGGTTTGCACATCACCGAAAAACAGCCACTTGTTGTTTTCATGCATCGCTGCCAAAACATCATCCGGGTTGCAGGTGTAAGGATAGTTCACCGCGCCCAGCAGCATATTGCCAATCTTGGCGTCGGGGATGATCTCGTGACATAAGTTGACGGCGATTGCGCTGGCTACGAGCTGGTGATGAATCGCCTGATAGATGGATTGTTCATCGGCATCTTCAGGTAAACCCACGCCTGTGAAAGGCGCATGGAGCGACATATTGATTTCGTTGAACGTCAGCCAGAGCTTCACCTTGTGCTGATAGCGTTCGAATACGGTTCGCGCATAACGTTCAAAACAAGCGATGGTTTTACGGCTCGCCCAGCCGCCCTGAGCTTTGACCAGGCCGAAAGGCATCTCATAGTGTGACAATGTCACAAATGGTGTGATGTGATGCGTTGCGAGTTCATCAAAAATCTGGTCATAAAAAGCCAGTCCGGCTTCGTTGGGGGTTTCCTCATCACCGTTCGGAAAAATACGTGTCCAGGCAATCGACAAGCGCAGGCAGGTGAATCCCATTTCTTTGAATAGTGCGATGTCTTCCGGATAGCGGTGATAGAAATCAATTGCGACGTCTTTAATACCGGGCGTTCGTTCCGCTTCAGGCTGATGCGGGCTCAAAATGCCCTTGGGCAAAAGGTCGGCTGTCGACAATCCTTTACCGCCTTCATTGAAGGCCCCTTCGACCTGATTGGCTGCGATCGCACCGCCCCACAGAAAGTGAGCAGGAAAAGTCTGCATGCTGTGTTCTTCCCTTGATATGAAGCCTGATAGGATCCTAGCAGACTCAGGTTCAGGAAAAACTGAATGGCAGTTGAATGCTGATTGTTTGATCGTGGGTCAGCATGAAAAAAAGCCCCTGCAAGTCAGGGGCAAACGTACACATGCATTTCCCAAAAAACATGGAGGTCTTCAATGTAACTTTCCGGGGAAAAGATGGCTTGATTCAGATCAATCGAATCACGTTCTCTGCATTTTCCTGGCGGAAAAGGAGAATTTTATGCGATCGGCTGCGCGTAACGTTTCCTATCCGGAACGGGAAAACTGATTTTCATCGCCCTTAGAAATCAAATGCTTTAGGCTGGTGGGCTGAAGTATTCAAGATAAAGGCAGATTCAACATGATTAAGCTACACCACCTGAATCAATCACGTTCGAAACGAATCATCTGGTTGCTGGAAGAACTGGGACTGAGCTATGAGATGGTGCCGTATCAACGCGATGCCGTGACTTTTCTGGCCCCACCTGAACTGAAATCAGTGCATCCTTTAGGAAAATCGCCAGTGCTTGAAGATGGCGATCTGGTGCTGACGGAGTCCGGCGCGATCACGGAGTATCTGATTGAAACTTATGGTGAAGGCCGGTTGGCACCGCAACGCGGAACACCAGAATATGCGGCTTATGTGCAGTGGATTCACTTTGCAGAGAGTTCAGCGATGCTGCCAATGCTGCTGAAGATGTTTCTTGAGAAGGACGGATGCGAGACCAATTTCCTGGCAGGGTATGCCGATAAAGAAATGATGAGCATTCTTTCGTATCTGGAGCAATCGCTGGCAGGAAAAAAATATCTGGTCGCAGAGCAATTGTCTGGTGCGGATATCATGATGTCTTTCATGATTGAAATTCTGTATCAGAAGGGAGTATTACCGTCTTTTCCGAATCTTGCACGTTATGAGAAGCAACTGCTGAGCCATGAAAGCTATGTCAGATCCAATGAAATAGAGTCGGGCAAACGCTGAGGCTGATGGTGAAAATTGCCCCTTTGGTAAGCCAAAGGGGCAGAGCCAATTAATCTGACGTTTGATTTTTTTGATCAATGACCGCGGCGCGGCGAACGGAAAAGAAACCTAAGCCGACCAGCAGGAATGGAATGGCGGCGGCAGTCACTTCTGCCCAAGCGAAATAGGCCAAATCTTTCACAAGCACAAAGTGCCCAATCACCACCAGCAGCAGACACATGATGGCGGTTGGAATCATTCTGACTTCGTCAATTGGCTTGGTGGTTTTTTTCATGAGAAGACCCTTAGTACTGATGTGAGTCTGTATTTCATCACAGCACGTGCAAGACAGACCGATACAGTTCAGGGGTTAAATGACCAAACAGTTTAGCTTGAGGGCTCGCTCTCAGATCGCAGGCATCGTGCCGCGAGATCGCCCAATGTATTGATGGCCGTCAATGTTTTCGGATTGAGCGGATAAGAGTAATTTAAACGGATGTGCTGCCGGGCATCTTGCTGAAGGCTGAAAATGGTTCCCGGTGCGATCGCAATGTTTGCCTGTGAGGCCAGTTCGTAGAATTTCTGGCAGTCAAACGGAGGCGGGAAACTCAGCCAGACCACATACCCACCATCCGGGTCGGACACTTGTGTCTGCTTTGGAAAGGCCTGTTTGATCGCCGCGATCATCGCTGTTTTTCGGCTTTGCAATGTGGTCCGCAGTTTTCTCAAGTGGTTGTCGTAGCCACCATGCAGTAAATAATGGCTGATCCCGAGCTGCGCGGGCACGCTGCTGGAAATGGTCGACAGAAACTGCTGACGCTGAATCTGATCACTCAGCTTGCCGGCCACAACCCAGCCAATCCGGAATCCCGGAGACAGGCATTTCGAAAAGGAACTGCACAGCAGGACCCGATTCTGCGGGTCAAACGCTTTTGCCGGTAAGGGCTTTTGTTCACTGAAGTACAGCTCCGAATACACATCATCTTCAATCAGATACGCCTCGTGGCGATTCAGCAGTGATACCAGACGTTGTTTTTGTGCATTGCTGAGGCTGTAACCGAGTGGGTTCTGAAAATTGGTCATCAGCCAGCAGGCTTTGACCGGATAGGCCGCCAGCTTTTCTTCCAGCACATCCAAATCGAGCCCGGAGGTCACGGAAGCCGGGATTTCAACCGGGATCAGTTTCAACCGTTCGATGGCCTGCAATGCACCGTAAAAAGTGGGCGATTCAATCGCGACGTAATCGCCGGGCTGGGTAACCACCTGCAAACTCAGATTCAAGGCTTCCAGCCCACCGGTTGTAATTACAATGTCATCTGGTTTCACCGAGAGCCCTTGCTGGACATACCGCTGGGCGATCAGGCGGCGTAATTCGTAGCTGCCTGGGGGCAGATTGGTGAGCGCACTGTTCTCTTTCATCTTTCGGGAGGCGCTGGCCAGGCTGCGGACCAGTTCCTGCTGCGGAAACAGGTTGGCTTCCGGAAAGGCTGAACTGAAAGGCATGAAATCGCTGCTTTTGGTGCGTTGAAACACATCATAAAGCAGGTCGTTAATTCGCATCGGGGGGTGTCCGGTGGAGGCGTTTCACCTTCTGCCCGGATCACTTGCCTGATATTCGTTGCGACCAGATACCCCGATTGAGGCTTCGCAACCAGCCAACCTTCGGTTTCAAGTAATTGATAGGCCTGAAGAACGGTCGCAGTGCTGACCTGAGCCTGACGACTACAGGCCCGGACCGATGGTATCTTCTCGCCGGATCGCCAGATCTGTTCACGGATTTGTTGTTTCAGTTGTAAAGCAAGTGACTGATATTTATTCATTTCTCTGAGGGTGTTTCAGTGTTTGAGTGAACATAGCATGTGGCTGCGCGAACACAAGCCTGAACAACGGAAACTGATGCGTGAATTGGGTTTGAGGTGATGGGAAGGTGATGTAATTCGGATTTGCCGGATCGCCCCCTGCTTTCTAGTGTCAATAAAATGATAAATAACTGTCATCCCGTTTTAGACCGCGTGTCATATACGCGTTTTAGCATAGCTGACGACTAACTGGACTAGTCCAGATTATCTGGGCTCATATGACACAAAAGGAAAAAACATGTCGATAATCAAGCAGCAGATTGGCGTCAGAACCGCAGCGTTTCTGGCCGTAATGGCCATCTCAGGATGTAACACTCAGGATGATCCGACACCGGAAGATAAAAAAGGGCAAGTTGGTGTAGGCCACATTGTGCCAGCCCCGGTCTCTGAGCAGCCTGTCGTGTTTACGATTTATCCCTATTTGCAGCAGCCCACTGCACACAGCATGGCTGTTTTGTTTGAAACCGGGGATGACTCGCCGGAAGTCTGGGTCAGAGCAACCGACAGTGAGGGTGAATTTCTGGTGGTAAAACCTGTGCAGGTTGACCAAACAAACCTCTACAGTGCAAGCATTCAAGGGCTGGTTGCCAGCACGGCTTATGAATACTTTATTGTCAGTGGTGGGAAAGGGAAAAAACTATCGGCTGTTTCAAACCGCTATATCTTCAATACTTATCCTTCAGCAGGTGAAAGTCCTTTACCATTCAATGTCATTGCGATCAGTGATACACAAAATAACAGTACCCTTGGTGCGCTGAACGATATCATCACCAAAGGCGTCATTCCCACGGTCTGTCAGAATCAGGCAGAGCAATGCGCCTCTGAAATTGCGGCGATCACCATTTCCGGTGATATCGTGAACAATGGCTACGATCTGCTTCAGTGGCGTCGCGACTTCTTTGATCAGTTGAAAGCGATCACACCTTATGTGCCGCTGGTCGCTGTACCGGGAAACCATGATTATTACGGTAATACAGAGCTGACGAACTACCGCCATTTCTTCCAGCAACCTGAGAATGGTTCTGTAGGCTATGAAGAACGTTGGTACTGGCTGGATTATGGCAACCTGAGGCTGGTGGGTCTGGACAGTTATCCCATCTCCAAAAATCACGGTCAGTTTCAGGCTGAAATTCTCGGAATTCAGCGGCAATGGCTCAGAGAGTTACTGGTCGATACAGAAAGTAATCAGGATGTCGATTATGTGCTGAGTATGTTCCACCATCCGTGTTTGTCTGAAATGTGGTTGTCAGGTGAAAGTATCGGCAGTTGCGAGATGGTTGCCGAAATGGAAGATTTCAGCCGGAAAACGGGTAAGCTGACGGGGCATTTATTTGGCCACACGCATGCTTATTCGCGTGGGCAGTCGATGGACACATCTCATCTCTGGCTGAATGCTGCGACAGCCGCGGGGTATCGTGAGAAGATCAACGATGACAACTACTATCACAACGACACACGCGACTACGATACGTTTGCCATCAGCCAGAGTGAGTTTGGTTTTAACCTGCTGACGTTCAATCAGGACGCGTCGCCATCCATGAAACTGACCCGCTACAGCGCCACCGTTGCATCGAAAGGGGGCGGTTTTGCCAGCCTGGAAGATACTTTTACGGTGTCGGATACGCTGACAATGCAGACTTCCGTGCAGGCACCGGATGCGCCCCAAGTGTCCGAAGGTCATGGGAATCTGGGGTTGAACCAGTTGAAGCTGGCAATCAGCCACTCGGATCCGGATACAATCTATGAAGTGCAATGGCAACTGAGCAAAAACAGCCAGTTCAGTGAGGGCGTTTTTGATCTCTGGGGGAACCAGACCCGGAGCCATAACATCTGGCCGATGCAGGACGGCACCACGCAAGGCAAGCCGGTGGATACGCAGGCTGGCGCTGATTTAACGAAAGTTAATCTGTCGGATTATTCGGGCAAGCTGAAAATGGGAGTTGATGAAACCTATAAATGGCAGAAACGATCGTCTGAACATTCCCATGACTCATATCGTGATCCGTTTCAGGGCAGTTCAGCGCCTGTGCTGACACTCTTCCCGGGGACACATGGTACTGGCGTGCCCGGGTTCGCAATGAAAACCTGGGATGGTCTGACTGGAGTGATACCGCAACCTTGTCCATCAATGAGGGCGTCACAACCGCACTGCCTTTAGTCAATGGTGGCGCAGAAAATCAGGATCTGACGGGCTGGACTCTTGAGCAAGGCTACTGGCGCGTTCTGGAGCAAATCGACAATATCACCGCATCTGAAGGCCAGTCCTATTTCAGCGCCCGTCCGAACGATTCAACTGCGGGTGGTGCGGCGTATGATGATTTGAGTCAGGTTGTTGATCTCCATCCGTACCAAGAGGCTATCGACCAATCCTCTGCTTTTCTGCGCCTGAGTTTCAGCAGCAACGGCTGGGGAGATGGTGATCATGCTGTCGTTACCTTACAAGCTCAGGACGCGAGCGGAAATAACCTGGGTGAACCCAGCGTGATTCAGACTGAAAGTCAGAAGCAAACCTGGCTTACTCAGACATCCTCAATGCGGATACCGGCCAATGCGCGATCGGTGAAACTGACGCTGCGGGCGGTGAAAAAATCCGGCAGTATGGCAGACGTGCATCTGGATGATTTTCAGCTCTCACTGACGCAGCCTTAATCCGGTGATCGTTTCTTAGGGGAAGAGACGAATGAGCAGGCGGCATCTGTTCCGGGGCCGCCTGATGTCATTGGGCCGCAGAAGCTATCATTTTGAGTCCGAAGATCCCCAGCAACCCGCCTGCAGTCCGGCAAAATGCTTTCTTGAAACTGAGATACACAGATTGTGCTTTTTCAGTGGACAGCAGAATCGCCACACAGGCGTACCAGCCAAAGTTTGATAAAAATACGCCGGCACTTAATACATAAGGTGTCCCGGATGGCACATCAGCAGGCAGCAATGCAGCGAATACGCTGCTGAATACCAGGGCTGTTTTCGGGTTGCACAACTGGGTTGTGAGGCCAAAAACAAACCATGATCCGGCATGCTTTTCTGTATGTTTCGGTGAAGTCTGAGGGGCAGGTTGATCACTGATTTTCCAGATGCGGTAAGCCAGAACGCAGAGGTAAGCTCCGCCCAGAATTTTGAATGTCAGATAAAGTTCAGACACAACCGTCAGCAAGGTGACGAGTCCGAATGAGGCCAGCAATGCAAACACCAGTGCACCACATCCCATCCCCAGCGCCACGGCGATCGCATGAACGCGTGACTGTGACATCGCGCACTGGGCCACGAGCAGGAAAGACGGGCCGGGTGTCATCGCGCCCAGCGTGAGTAAGGCCAAAATTGGCCAAAGGAAATGAAATTCGGACATCTGAATGCTTCTCTGTTGGGTTAACTTTTTGACGAGAACTTTTTCACAAGAACTTTGGTGCTGGATTGCCATATTCAAGGTCAACACGGACGATTCTAACCCGGCAGAATGCTTGCTTTCAATCAATCTCATATCAGAGGTGAAGCGTGTTCAATTGAACAGAACTGTCGGATTTTTTTGATGGTTTTGATAAAGCAGAGTTTTTTTGTTGTGCTACTTTTAATCCGTACAAGAGATAAATGGCAAGTAATCCAGCAGTTTAATGCTTTAAGCGAATAAGGACGCTGAAGTTCAGTGGCACACAGGGAGTCAGGATGAATCAACAACAGAATTTCCATTGGGCCTTATCCGCTTTAGTGCTGCTAAGTTTCAGCACGACGGCTCAGGAGCAGGGGGCCTCTGCGGCGCAGGCAAATAACCCATTGGCGAATATGACGGCGCTGAATTTCCAGAATTATTACATCGGTGATGTTACCGAATCCGATGAAGATGCCAATCAGTTCTGGATTCGCTATGCCAAGCCCGTCTCTGTGGCGGAGACCAACTGGATTGTGCGGGCTTCACTCCCCGTGAATACCTATCCAATCCCGCCCAATGGCAGTCATACGACTGGTATCGGTGATTTCAATATCTTTGCGGCGTATTTAATTGATACTGGTAATCCAGCTGTGAGCTTCGGTGTGGGGCCACAGTTAACAGCGCCCACTGCCAGTAAAGATGAAGTTGGCAGCGAAAAATGGTCTGCGGGCATCGCGAATGTACTTTTTAACGCGAGTTCTGCTGTTTTCCAATACGGTTATTTACTGACCTGGCAAGAAAGCTTTGCTGGTGAAGATGCCAGACAGGATGTAAATGTCGGTGCCTTTCAGCCGTTTGCCTTCTATCAACTGGGCGGCGGTACCTATCTGCGGGCTGCACCAATCTGGGTCTATAACTTTGAAGATGACAGCTACAGCGTGCCGCTTGGCGTTGGTGCGGGTCAGGTGATTAAAAAAGGCAAAACGGTCTACAACGTGTTTGTTGAGCCACAGTTTTCTGTGGCAGATGATGGCGCGGGGTATCCGGACTGGCAAGTTTTTCTAGGATTCAACATGCAGTTTATCGACTAAAGACTGACATCAGTTTAGCCGTGAATGATGGATATTTGTGAATCAGAGTCGCGAAGGAGTCATGCAATGAAAGCAACATCGAATCAAGAATCAACCCCGGATTTCAGATTGAAGCACCGAATCACAACAAGATCGGATGATATGCGTCGGACGGTCCGGCTGGCATCTGTGTTTGTTTTGAGCGCATTACTCGCCCCCGTGGCATTTGCGGCGGAAGAACCAAAGCCCGCGACAGATGCGACCAAATCCGCTAATCAGGCACTGATGGAAGCACTGCCGTTTGAGGATAAAACCAGTTTTGAAAATGCGCACAAAGGTTTTATTGCCGCTTTACCTCAAGAACAAATTAAAGGTGAGCAGGGAAATCTGGTCTGGGATCCGGCGAAGTATGCATTTATCGAAGAAGGGAAAGCGTCTCCGGATACAGTCAACCCCAGTTTGTGGCGTCAGTCGCAACTGATCAATATCTCTGGCTTGTTTGAAGTCACGGAAGGGATTTATCAGATCCGAAATCAGGATCTGTCGAATATGACGATTGTCGAAGGGAAAGAAGGCCTCACCATTTTTGACCCGCTGATTTCGACAGAAACCGCAAAGGTTGCTTTGGATCTGTATTTCGAACATCGTCCGAAAAAACCTGTGGTTGCTGTCGTTTATACCCACAGCCATGTCGATCACTACGGTGGTGTGCGGGGGTTGTGGATGAAGCGGATGTGACATCCGGGAAAGTGAAAATTTATGCGCCTGTTGGCTTTATGGAAGCTGCAGTCGCTGAAAACGTCATGGCAGGGACGGCGATGAGCCGCCGGGCCGCTTACATGTATGGTAACTTGCTGCCACCAAGTCCGACGGGACAAGTGGGTGCAGGCTTAGGGACGACGACTTCAGCAGGAACCGTCTCTTTAATTCCGCCGACAGATATCATTGAAAAAACTGGTGAGACGCGCGTAATCGACGGGCTGACTTACGAGTTTCTGTATGCGCCCGGCTCTGAAGCACCGTCGGAAATGCTCTTTTATATCAAAGAGAAGAAAGCCATCAATGCTGCTGAGGATTCTACGCATACCCTGCACAACACCTATTCTCTGCGTGGTGCGAAAATCCGGGATCCGCTGGCATGGTCGAAATACCTGAACCAAGCGATTCATATGTGGGGTAAGGATGCGAACGTCATGTTTGCCATGCACCACTGGCCTGTCTGGGGCAAGGACAATATTAACAAGCATCTGAAGTCGCAACGTGACCTGTATCGGTTTATTAACGATGAAACGCTTCGAATGGCGAACCAGGGGAAAACCATGGTTGAAATTGCGGAAGATTTCAAATTACCCGATGCGCTGAACACTTATTTTTCAAACCGGGGATATTACGGTTCCATCAATCACAATGTGAAAGCCACTTATGTGTTGTATCTGGGGTGGTTTATCGGGAATCCGGCAACCCTGCATCCTTTAACCCCTGTTGAATCTGCCAAACGTTATGTGGACATGATGGGCGGCACCGATGAATTACTGAAAAAAGCGAAGGCTTACTATGACAAAGGTGAGTATCGCTGGGTGGCGGAAGTGGTGAATCACGCCGTGTTTGCCGATCCGTCCAATCAGGCTGCCAAGAATCTGCAGGCAGACGCGTTGGAGCAAATGGGATATCAGGCAGAAAGTGGCCCTTGGCGTAACTTCTATCTGACGGGTGCCAAAGAGCTGCGGGAAGGGGTGAATAAATTGCCGGTACCCGATACGGCGAGCCCGGATACTGTGAAAGCCATGAGTCTGGATTTGTTCTTTGATTATCTGGCGATGCGGCTGAACAGCGAAAAGGCTGATGGAAAATCCATTGTGCTGAATTTTGATTTCACCGATGTGAAAGAAAAATATTTGCTGGAAATGGAGAATGGTGTTCTGAACCATACTCAGGGGGCTGAATCGAAAGAGGCAGATGTGTCTGTCACACTGGCGAGGACGACTCTCAATGCGATTATGCTGAAGCAAATGAAGCTCGAAGATGCGATCGAAAAAGGTGATGTGAAAATTTCCGGCGATCAGGACAAACTCGGCGAGTTGGTCTCCTATCTGGATAACTTTGATTTCTGGTTCAATATCGTGACGCCATAAGGTTGTTCAGCACGGGTAGTCACGGAACAGGGCACTCGATTTCGAGTGCCCTGTTGTTTCATGGCGAATCACGGTGAGGTCGGTGTTGTGTATCTTCTCCGGCTGTAATAAACAGCATTTTGGCATACTGTTGAATTTTTGCGGTATGCCAGGTGCCTTTTGGCACAAACACGTATGCACCGGGCTGTGACAATTCCACAGCGTGTATGCCTTCAGCCTGTTCAAGCTGAAACACCGCAGCGCCTTCCAGTAAAATGACGACTTCATCGCCTTGCGGATGAATTTCACTGCTAGGCCAGTTTTCTGAAAATTCATATAGGCTCACCAGATACTCGTTGTGAAAATCACCAAGCTGGCCAGCCATCAAGCGAGGCCAGAATGTCTCATCAATGGCTAACTCTTCAATACGGGCATCCGGACGAAGACGCAAACAGTGGTTTGCCAGTTGTCGCGGCTGTTTCATGTTCATGATCTGATCTCCCTGTCCATTCATTGCGCCGAAATACAATACCAATCGCAGTAAATAACTGGTCATCCTAGCTTGTTAAAATGTTCGATCACTGCGTTAGATTTTTTGATTGTAGAATCACTACTTATCTAAAAACCTGCCTTGTTCTCAAACATTTTTCCTGCGCTATTTCTGATCATTGACTTACTTTGATTGGTATAAGACAAAGATAGCAGACGGGTGCATTCATTCCCGATTGTTTCTGATGCGCCATTTAAACTTTGGCTGATTGAATCGTTTTTTACTTACGGTAAGTCGAATGACTATTGAGTCTGATGGAAAACAGTATTTATTATTTCTGAATGGTTCGGTTTTAAAGTGAATGATTTATCGCTGCAGATGCGGAAGTATTCGAAGAGAGAACTATTAGTTTGATCACATTTTTAATTTTATTTCCTGATTTTTTAGCAGCATGTTATTTCATCGATTGATGAACTGAAAACGGATTTATTTTTAACATTATAAATTGGGTGTTTGTCCTAAGTGACTGACATTGAAGGACAAGTTTTCTCACTGAACGCTCTGTAACTTCATGTTTTTACTATTTGTTTTTGATGTTCGACTGACCTGGTGATGAATTGTATCTCCGTAATATTTAAATCTATAGATAAGTCAATTTGAAAGTTGCTTTGATTATTTTTATAACAAAATAAAGATGAACACCCTGAAATAATTGATTGACTCGATAAAATTCACCTTGGTATAAGATTTATCGCATATGTGCAAAGTGTATTATTCAAAAACTTGCGCAGTTTTGAATGCGATAACAACAATGAACAAGAAGGCAAATATGAAAAAAGAATGGACACCTTTACTATTGATTATCCCATTCGGATATATATCGAGCGCTTCAGCGATTGAAACCAGTGCGTTTTATCCGGAAGAAGTCGAAATCCATTACAATCTTGGGCCTGCCGTCTGTAAAGCCGATTACAGACCGGTTACACGTGCAGAAGCATTGCGTTTCCGGGATTCGATCATGAATAAAATCGGTAAGTGGTCGTATGTCACGCTGGCTGATGGCTGGGTGATTATGGGGCCGGGTTATCAGGGGGAAATTAAAGAAGGGAGTGCTGAGCATACCGCTTGTTACCCGCTCAATGCCGACACCAACATTTTAACTTTCCCTTCTGTCACGATTGATGAAGGTTCGAAAGAGCGGGTTGAGTGGACGCTGGTGAACGATGCTGACAACTTCGTATTGCCGGCTGCCTATCTTGCGCATCATATGGGATACGCCTGGGTAGGCGGTCCGAAAGGCGCTCAGGTGGGTGAAGATATGAAAGTCTGGTGGGACAGTCAGGCCAATGTCTGGAAAATCCGCGGGAATGATGGCGCGTGTGAAGGCTATCGTTGTCAGGACAGGAGCACCATTTCGGTGAAAAACTTCTCGTACACCATGGATCCGAAGTCTTTCAAAGTTGATGGCTCTGTTGTGAACTCGAACAGCCAGCTGGTGAATACCATTTCGTCAACGGCGGTCAACAAAACCAGTATTGAACAACAGTACGTCATTGATATCAGCTACAACACCTCGACAAGCTGGTCACAAAACAACAGCTACAGCTTCAGTGAGAGCGTCGCGGTGACCAGTACGTTCAAGAGCCCGGAAGTGACCGGCGGGGTGGACAAGTCGATTCAGGTCACCATTGGCGCCACGCAAGGCTGGGGCAGTACCAGCGGCGGGGAAGAAAGTAACCGTGTGACGATTCAGGCCAGACCGACCGTGCCAGCAAACAGCGCGCTGAAAGTGCTGTTGAATGTATACCGTGCCGACATTTCTTACCCTTATGTGTTTGATGCAGATGTGTCTTACGAACTGGGCTTCGATGGCTTTATGCGCTGGTCGGGGAATGGCCTGTTGTGGCATCCGGAAGACAGACCTGATTTCAGTGCGACGTTCGCAATTGGCCGTTTTGCCGGAAATGAAAAGAGCCTTGAATTCCAGTGGGATCACCGTGATATCACCGGGATGAACAAAACCTGGGACTGGAACTGGATCGCGCAAACTGCGGGCTCTTATGACACCCGTTACTGGTTGGGTAAGGTGCTGTCGCCGAAGAAAGCCCGAATCAAAGGCCAGTTCTATGCTGAAGACCAATTCACCGGTGAGCTGTATTTTGAAGAAATCCCGTTGCCACAGGGAGACAGCAATATGGCAACGATGGAAAAAAGCATCAAAGATCAGTTGGAAGATGCGGGTCTGACGGATGTCCAGGTGAGTGTGAGAAAAGAAAACTCAGGCGTTTAATTGACATGATCTGAGTGAAACAATCAGCCGGAAACCCTGTGTGGTTTCCGGTTTTTTAGTTTTGCACTGGGATGACTGAACCAATCTGTTTCACGGCAAAGTAGATTCGGTGCTCACTGTGCGTTACCTGAATTTGTGTGAGACTGCCATTTGCGATATTCAGCGTTGAATACCATTTTGGATTTCGCCAGTCGAGTCCCAGAACATCTGCCAGAATCGCCCGGATGACACCACCGTGGGTAACGATCAGTAAATCGTTCCGATGGGTTGCGATGGTTTGCGCCCAGGTGGATTGAACCCGGCAGAAGAAATGATCCAGTGACTCAGCCTCCGGAAGAGGATGACTGGCCGGGTTGTCCCAAAATTGCTCCAATCGTTGCCAGGTCTGACTGTGCGGGGTTAGCGACTCAAATGGTTGGCCATCAAGTTCACCAAAGTCTATCTCCTGAAATCCGGACGCTGTGATCAAGGGGGTTGAACCGCGAAGTAACTCGGCCAGTGACTGGCAGCGGCGTAAGGGGGAGGTGATGATCACATCAAAGGGGATCGGTTGAGATTGTATCTGGCGACAGATGACGTGGTTGACGGTCTCGCTCACTGCTATGTCCGTGGTGCCATAGAGCGCTGGCGGGCCATTGACTTTCCCATGGCGAATCAGTGTCACCGTATAAGATTTCTCGCAAGTGTTCATGATGAAGCGCCTTTGAGCTGAAGTGGCAATCCGGCCGCAATCAGCGTGACTTCATTGGCTATCGCTGCGATTTTCTGATTCATCCGACCGGCATGATCCACAAAAGTGCGGCTGACTTCGCCCATCGGCACGACACCGAGTCCGACTTCGTTAGAAACGAAGATCAGTTGTGCCGGACACTGGCTGGCCGTTGCTGCCAGTTCAGCAATTCGGGCGGTTAACTGATCGTGGCTACAGGTTGTTCCGAGTTCGAAAATCAGATTATTGAGCCACAGGGTCAAGCATTCGATCAGCACAATGTCGTCAGCACGGAAGCTTTTCAGCAAAGCGGCTAATTCCAGCGGACATTCATGCTCAACCCAAACTGTGCCTCGCTGCTGCTGATGGTGCAGAATTCGCGCCTGCATTTCCTCATCGAATGCAGTGGCCGTTGCGACATAATGCAAAGTATGAGCCGGGGTCGATAATCCATGCGCCAGTTTTTCCGCATAGCTGGATTTGCCGGAACGGGCACCGCCCAGAATCAGGCGAATATTTGACGGGTCAGCCATGCATACCGCCTGTCGGATTCACTGAGGCAATGATGATCAGGTAGATCAGCAGTTCCATCAATTGTTGTGCAGCCCCCAGACAATCGCCGGTAAATCCGCCCAGTCTTGCATTCAGCCAGAACTTGAAGGCCATCCTGAAAATCACTGCACCCAGAATGAGCGGGAGCGTCAGTTGCGGGGTAAAAATCAGGCAGACCAGCACACCAGTGGCAATCAGAAAGAGTAATTCAGGCACCGTCTGGGCGTTGGCAATCGGCTTGCTTTTGCTGGTGTCACTCTCGCGGACATAGTGCATGTCAAAAATGAGAGTTGCAGCGACAGCCCGGCTGAGTGTATAGCCCACAATCAGTGCTGCGACCAGCCCGGTTTCTGTGGCCAGATAACTGAGCATGATGAATTTACCCAGCAACGCCATTACGAGCGTTGCCGCGCCATAGGTGCCGATCCGACTGTCTTTCATAATGGCCAGACGGCGTTCTGTCGTCATGCCGCCGCCGATGCCATCGGCCATATCTGTCAGGCCATCTTCATGAAAGGCACCAGTCAGCAGGAGACTGAACACCATCATCAGAAAAACAGCGATCTGGGGTGGAAACCAGTGAGCAGCCCAAGCGTACAGGAAGGCGCACAGCGCGCCCAATAACAGCCCGACCAGTGCAAAATATCGCCCGGCCCGGTTCATCCGTTCATCCGAGTAGGGCGTTGCCGCAGGGATCGGCAGGCGGCTGAAAAATGAAACCGCCAGACAAAATAGTTGCGCCTGATAACGAAGGTTGATCATTTACACCGTGACTCCGGCATCTGCAAAGCTGGCCATGTGATTGTAAAACTCAGCACTGGCGGCCAGCAGCGGGTAAGCAAGTGCTGCGCCTGTGCCTTCCCCCAAACGTAAACCCAGATCCAGTAACGGCTGTGCTTCCATTTCTGCCAGCACTTTCTGGTGGCCCTGTTCCTCAGAGCGGTGGGCAAAGATCATGATATCTCTTGCTTCCGGTTTGATGCGTGTTGCGATAAACGCGGCGACCGACACAATGAAACCATCAACCAGCACAGGCACACGCTGATCACTGGCCTGAAGAAACGCACCGACCATCTGCACAATCTCAAAACCGCCCAGTTCTTCGAGTGCACGGTATGGGTCGGGTTGACCGGTTTCGTGATATCTCGCGACCCCTTTTCGGATCAGGCTGATTTTCTGACTCATTTGTGTATCGTTGATGCCGGTTCCTTTACCGACGCAATAGGCAACGTCGGTTTGCGTGATTGCTGCCAGCAATGCGGAAGCACTACTGGTGTTGCCAATGCCCATTTCACCGAACATCAACAGGTTACAACCCGACTCAATGGTTCGTTGCGCAATGGCCCCCCCAGTTCAAGGCCCTGGGCAACCTGCGCTTTGGTCAGGGCCGGCTTTTCTGCAAGGTTTTGGGTTCTGGCACCTAAACGTTGCAGAATGAAATCAGGGTGATCGGTGTCAACCGGAAGCAGAATGCCGCAGTCAATCACTTTCAGCGCAATGGCATTGATGCGGCAGAACTGATTGATTGCTGCACCACCGGCTAGAAAATTCAGCACCATTTGTTGTGTGACTTCACTGGGGGCGATACTTACGCCTTCTTTTGCGATGCCATGGTCACCGGCAAACAGCAGCAGGGTCGGGTTGGACAGCGTAATTTGCTGAACGGCTTCTGGTTGTCCCTGGCTCTGAATCAGGGCTAGCTGTAATGCGGTTGTCTCAAGCTGCCCCAGAGAACCTGGTGGTTTGGTTTTGGTGTCAATACGTTCCTGAATCGCTTCACTATGAAGTGTATCTAAAGTCATCGCTGATCTCTCCGTGTCGATAATGGGGTCGCTGTATGATTCGGGGCGCTTCACAGCAAATACTTTGCCCAGCAGAGCGTATTCAGAGCCGCCGAGGTGCGATGTTACATCGAGCATGTCTGGCTGGGTGCCAGCGCAGACCGTCCGTTATTTCTTGTGACTTCTATGCTCAGAATTTTTTCGCAGTTTATCTGCATGTATAGCACCTATCCAGCGAAAACAAAGTGATTGATATTTTTATCAGGAATGTGCCCGAGAGGGGACGGTATTCCCTGATTGCTGCAAATGAAGGAGGCCAAAACTGACCGCGGCCAGACCCGCCACGCCAATAATGATCAGCCAGGATGTGTCGTAGCCAATCTGTTCTATTGAAAAACCTATCAGCAGATATGAAGGCATCAGGCCAATATTTCGGATGGTCAGGAGGACGCCGCTGATGCGACCCCGATGGCTGCTCGGGGAATGGTTGGCGATATAAACACCTTCCTTCGTCAGCAGTAAGACTTCGGCGACGGAAAGGATAAACCACGCCGCAAAAATAAAAGGAATAGCAGTAGAGAGCAGAATTCCCAGATATCCAAGTGCAAAGAGTGTGCCCGCCAGCGCCAGACTGTTGAACTCGGATTGCTTTCGGGTGAGCCGTAGCACAAAAGGCGTGGTCACAACGACGACAATGCTGGCGAATGTCATGAGCTGACCGAATAATACGGCACCGTCTGCACTGAATAACTGACTGAAATAGAGCGGGCTGGTGAGCGTCATCTGATTGAGCGCAAACCAGAGCAGCGTACATAGCGCGCCAAAAATGAGGAGACGGGGCCGTTCTCTGAATACCGCCCAAACGGAGCGATCGGTCGCCTGCTCTAAGGTGGATTGGTTGGTGTCATCGTTGTAGTGCTGATGCTGAACGCTGCTGACCTGGAACTGGACGATCAGGATACCGATGAGCACCGCCAGACCATTTCCCCAGTAAATCCATTCGGTGTGATTCCAGAACAGGTAGCCAGCCACAACGGGTCCAACGCCAGATCCAAGATTGTAAGCCAGATAACTCAGTGACATCACGGCATCGCGGTTTTGTGGCTGGGAATGATCCGCGACCAGCGCATGACTCGCTGGCAAAGCAACGCCAATAAAGAAATAGGCAAGACACATGGACGCAGGGGCAATCCAATGGTGTTCTGCAAAAAAGCCGCAGATCAGCAAAATGATAGCGCCGAGGAGTTCTCCGGCAACCATCACTTGCTTATGCCCGTAGCTATCTGACAACTTCCCGCCAAGAAAACCGCCCAGCATATAAGTACCGGTTACGATCATGACCAGCGTGCCCGCCGCTGCGGTTGAATAGCCTTGTTTTTGGGTCAGCAGCAGTGCCAGAAAAGGAATGATGAAATTACCCAGCCCGAGAATAAAACGCGCAAGTGACAGCGCATAAATTTCTTTCGGTAATCCTTGATAAGCTTTGAGAGATTCTGTGATACGTTGCGATATCAATGAAAAGTCCTTTTGAATGTGTCCCTTATCGCGCTGCAGACGGTATCAGCCACGATCCGCTTTGGTTGCTGAGGGAGCATGTTAACCCTAGGCAGGTATGGAATGATATGTTTTTTATTTCATATTGAAATGTTGTTCAAACAATAGCTTGCATCACGTATCACGTATCACGTATCACGCATCACGCTCATGTGACCTGCAGGCTTTGGGTTCCATGATAGCCCGGATGATTCACTGGTGGTTGAGACTGGCGGCTATGTTTCTGTTTCACAAGCATGGATCATGCTGGTTTTACAGTGCTGAATGAAGGTTTTGAAGGCAGGGCTGTTTCGCAAAAGCGGAGAAAAGTAACAGTAGACATTGTGCTGAAGGGTGGCGTCATGTTTCTTTTTATCTTCCAGCGCAATGAGAGAGCCGGCTTTCAGCTCGTCTTCGATGACATAGTAGGGAAGAATGCCCCACCCAAAATCATTCTTGATGAAATGAATTGCATCGTCATAAGAGTCGACGAAACAGACCTTTGAACTGAGCGGATTTGATTGGACGTCGGCAATACTGTTACAAACATAAATCTGTCTGTGATTTAAGATCTCATTGAAACACACAGTTCGATTCTCTTGAACGCGTTTATTCTGAGCAGAAACGACAATCACATCTTCACGAATGCCCAGTGTTTTTTTATCTAATTTATGTAGTGATAAATCATTAAATATGGAAATAACAATGTATATATCACCACGTTTCGACTGTTGTATGTTAGTAATATCTAATCCTCGGTGAATATTGACCGTTTTATCTTCATGATCGAGGATAACGTTTTGTAATAAATCGAGAAACCGGCTGGAGACCCGTTGATCAATGTAAATGTGTAACTCAGGTTTGTCGGCAAAAATCTCATCAGCAATGCTAGACAGAATTCTTTGGTAACTGAGTAAGTTTTCCATGTAGGGGATCAGTTGAATCGCTTCTTCCGTCGGAATTGCTTTCTGGCCATCGCGAATCAGTAAATCCACGCCCAGCTCTATTTCTAAACTGACAACACTGTTGCTCACCGAGGTTTGCGACTTTCTCATCAGTCGCGACGCGGATGAAATTGACCCCGTTTTGACGACATTCAGAAATGAGTAAACGTGGTTCAGATTTTTGATATACATTTTTATTGACTCGTCCGTGATTTCTACACAAGCGTACGAAACAAAAGTAAACTATTGTTTGAAAGGTTTCGTATTCAATTTGATTGAAAGATTCAAGCGTAAGGAAGCGTGATTTTTACCTGAACTATCGGGTGTTCAAAGTCGGGTAGATAGGAGATAAAAACACTTCCACTTGTTCAAATGTTTGGTTAGCAAGTGCCGATATCATTTTATGGTTCCATAAGCAACTGATAATGTAGGGTATCTATTTCTTTTATCTGTATATTAATTTGATAGATATTTATTATGTATCGGGGCGCTATCATAACGCTCTTGTTGAGCATTTTCAAACTGTGTGTCCGCACGATAATGATGTAAATTTGAGCGCAGTCACGTAATGGCTTGATTAGAGTCATTGGATTTCAATGGAACAATTGAATATACATCCAGAGCGTTGTTTATTTCATATTTCCTTCCTCTTTATTGATGTAAGTGTTATTTGTCTGGTCGGATGACGGAGGAGTTGTCCATCATTATCCTGCATGATCATCAGGCGATGATGCGTCATGATCAGAAAGCTTGTTTATTTTCATTTATAAAAACTAGTGAGTTTTTAACTAGTTTTTGTTGGTCGGATTTTTCATTGTCATTTTGGATGATTCTTCTTATCAATCTTGGCTTGAGTCTTATCTATCAATGAATACTGCGCGGTAAACCATTTCTCTCCTGTGAATAGTCAGTTTTTTGTTTCGTCGGGCTTCAAATATGATCCTCTCAACATTATAGGAGATATACCGTGAAAATAGGGATCTACTACGCATCGACATCTGGAAACACTGAGATGGTATCCGAGTGCTTATTGGATACGCTGGGTGAAAAAATTGCGGAAAAGTTTGATATCGAGGAAGTGGGTTTTAAAGATATTGAATTACAGGACATCATTATTTTTGGCTGCCCAACCTGGGATTATGGAAATCTTCAGTCGGAGTGGGAAGAGCAGTGGGACATTTTTGAACGTTTGAATCTTTCAGGAAAAACGGTGGCTTTATTTGGCGTGGGTGACCAATACGGCTATCCGGAGTGGTTTTTGGACGCCATGGGGATGATTCATGAGTCACTTGTCTTGCGAGGTGTTCAGCCGATTGGGCAGTGGAAAAATGAAGGCTATGAATTTGAAAAATCCCGTGCATTAACTGCAGATGGCAAACATTTTGTGGGTTTGGCAATTGACGAAGAAAGCCAATCTGTCATGACGCAATCCCGAGTTGCGGAATGGTGTTGCGACATTTTAGAAACTTACGCGGCGGCTGTTTAAGGGAGCTAAACAGAATGAGAGTTTTGAATCTCACGGAAGAATTACTGTTTCATCGTCATGACATGCAATTGCCGCTTTACCGTTATAAAGGCAATCTCATTACGCGGAAGCGGATGATTCAATCCGTCAGTGAGTTGTCGAGTCATCTTTGTCATTATATTGAACCCGGTGATCAGGTTGTTTTGTATCTGAACGACAGTCCGTCACTTGTGTGTGCTTTTCTCTCCACGATTGCCTGCGGTGGTATTCCTTCCGTTGTGAATCCGATGACGAAGCGTGAAGGTCTACAGCATGTGATTCAATTGACGGATGCAAAACTGATTTTTACCTCAATTGATAAGGCGGCTTATATACCGCATAGCTGCCAGTTTGAAGTGTTGTTTGCAGAGAATGATCATCAGGTTGATATATCGGATTTTTCTTTAGGAAAGGGAAATCCTGACTGGCGTGATTTTGTCAGAACACCAGGCACGGACACGAGTTACTTACAGCTGACATCCGGATCTACCGGCTTCCCAAAAGCTGTCCGCCATTCTGCAGAAGCAACATTAGCTTTTTGCCGCAACGTTGCCTGTTCATGGTTGGGCTTAAGCTCTGCGGATGTGATTTATTCCGTGCCGAAAATGTTTTTTGGCTATGGCATGGGTAACAGTCTGTTTTTCCCTCTTTTCACCGGTGCGTCTGCGGTTCTCGATTGCGATTGGCCGAAGTTGAACAGCATCGTCAGTCATCTGAATGAAAGCCGCCCGACGATTCTGTTTGGTGGCCCGGCTATTTTTAATTTACTGCGTCCAAGAGCGAAAGATGTTGCCAGTATTATCCGAACCGCCGTCTCTGCCGGGTCTGTACTGAGTCGTGAAGAGGCTGCCTATTGGGCAGACTTGGGGGTGCACATTAGGAATGGTTTTGGTGCAACCGAACTCGGCCATGTGTTTCTGGCCAGCATGAATGAAGCCCAGCGTGGTTCACTGTTAACCCGCGTATTGGATGGCTATGAGTATCGGCTGATTGATAAAAGCGGACAAGAGATTAAGACCCCACATGTTGCGGGTGTACTGTTGATCCGTGGACCAAGCTTGAGCTCCGGCTATCTCAAGCAGGATCAATTGACCGCAGAAAAATTCTGTGACGGTTGGTATCGCACCGGGGATTTGTTCGAGCTGGATGAACATGGCTCCTTCTGTTATCTGGGCCGCGAAGATGACTTATTTAAAGTCAATGGACGCTGGATTGTACCGGCGGTGGTCGAGCAATCTGTGTGTGAAGCCTTCGCGGATGTCCAAGAGGCCGTTCTGGTGCCCAGCTCCAGAGCGCGAGATACGTTACGCGCGACACTATTCGTTGTGACCCGATCCGGTGAAATTGATGCGGCCGCGATGAAGCATTTTATCCGCTCCCAACATGAATCATATATGGCTCCCGGTGTGGTGATCGCGCTCCATGAGATGCCAAGAAATGCAAACGGGAAATTGAATCGTCAGAGTCTGATCGATCTTGCCGAAGAGAACGATCTGGAAATCAGGGAGGCGACCCAGTGCAGCTAATCACCGTTTCCTGCAAGTTGTTTAAGAACAACTTGAATCATGTCAAGGGTCCTTATGGCGCTCATCGCGCGAAAGGATTGAAGGGACAGTCGTTATTGCCTGACCTGACGGCGTGCGTTGACGATGTTTTGGCCCAGGGGGCGTGCAGCGCTGAATCGATTGATCTGATCGTGAGCTTGTCGCTGTCTCCTGATCATCTGGTTGCAAAAACAAATGTCATGGGGCCACGGATTGGTCATCCGTTACAGCGTGAGATTGGCGCGAAGCATGCCTTTGTTTTTGATGCGATGGATGCTTCTCTGGCAAAAACACTCCATGTCGTGAATTTGCTTGCCAGTGCGCAAGGATATCGGCGTGTTTTGCTTGTCCGCGCTGAAAATACCGTTCACCTCGATCCCTGCAACCAATCAGGATTTGAGATTGCAAATGGCGTGATGGCCATGTTGCTGACGCCGGATCCGACACAGTCATTTTTCTCCGAAGCCATCCAATGGCAGGGCCAGCCGTTACGCGTCAATCTGGCCAAACATATTCAGGACGCGCACTCAGCAAAAGGTCAGTTTGTACTGCCGCATGCCCCTGCGCTCGCCCAGGAAATCAATCGGAGCGTCGATAAAATCCTGTCCAACCCTGCTTTTTCAGGGACAACACCGATCATTGAATCATGGCTGTCCGATTCACCGGAATCCGGTGTTTGTGAAGGTCCGTTCGGTATCCCGAATGACTTGGCACAGCGCCCATCAGATGCTGGACGATTTCAACTGGTGAGTGTTGATTTATTTTCGATGCAGGTGGATACGGTCACTCTGAAATGGGCTCAGGAGAGAAGCCATGCATAAAGTAAAACTGGCCTCAATTACATGTGAAATGCCATCTCAATCCTTTGGAAATGAAGACAAAGTCTTTGATCAGCTGCCTGAAATGTCCAATCGCTGGTGGCGTTTCTGGGGCATTGAAAAACGGGGCTACTTTCGTCCGGAAAATGGCGAAAGTGAACTCAAGGTGGCACAGAGGGTTGTCAGTCGGTTACTCGATCACAACGGTTTAGCTCCCGGTGATGTTGATCTGCTTTTGTGTTCTGCTTCTTGCCCGATCATGACAGACGATGGCCGCGGGGTTCAGTCGGATGCGCGCTTATATCCGAGGCTGGCGACCGCGTTGAAACAGTCGATGAATCTGAATCATGCGCTGCACATGGACACGCAAATGGAATGTGCGAGTTTTCTGTTAAATCTCAGAATTGCTGCCAGTTTTGTCCAGCAGGGGCTTGCCAGAAATGTCATTGTCGTTTGCAGCGAATATATCTCAAACATGCTCGATTTTACGGCCCGAAGTGCAACGATATTTGCCGATGGGTGTGCTGGTGCATTGATTACTCGCAGCGATGATGAGAGTGATTTGCTGAGTGCGACCCAGCACAGCCGGGCGGATCATTATGATATTGCGACAGCACAATGGCGTTTTCACGAAAACGATCCGGAAAAAACACGCGCCAAATTGCTTTTTACACTGGAAGAAGAAGGCCAGAGCAAAATGCAAGAGTTCGTCCCGGATAATGTACCGATTGCGGTGAACCGTGCTCTCAGCATGGCATCCCTGTCAACGGCAGATATTGATCATTTTGTATTTCATCAGCCGTCTCCTATTTTGCTGCATGCCTGGGCGTCCGGTGTCGGTTGCCCGGAAGAAAAATTCACCACAACCATGGATAAAACAGGGGTGGTGGTCTCGGTATCTATTCCTTTCACGCTGTATACCGCGTTGAAGGAAAACAAAATCCCGGAAGGCGGAACAGTCGTCCTTGCAGGGGCTGCGACAGGCTGGGGCTTTGCGGCCCAAGTCTGGAAACTTGGAAAAATGACTCTCTGTTAATAAAAAAAGGAATTGAAAAATGGAAGCACTTTATTCAGTGATTACCGAATATGTAATCGATGCTGCAGAGCTTGATATTGATGAATTAGCACCGGATGAAGATTTGATTGAACTCGGTCTGGATTCATTGGCCGGGCTGGAAATTGCGGTGAATATTGAGAAAAAATATCAGATTAAAATCCCGCCAGCGCGTTATGAAGAAATGACAACAGTCAGAAAGATCGCCGAAATTCTGTCTGAATTACTGGAAGAAAAACAAGCTGTCCCGGCTGAATAACGGACAACTGGATATCGAATGGACAAACAGATCTTAACTGTGGATGAAGTTGTCGTCGGGGCCGGTTTAACCGGCCTCGTGTATGCCAATGTACTGGCTGCGGGTGGGAAACGCGTCGCTTTAATTGAAAAGCACACTAAGCCTGGCGGGTATGCGACGAACTTTCTGCGTAAACGACGTTATATATTCGACTGCAGCCTCCATAAAATGACTGGGTTCGGTGAGTCCGGGAATGTTGAAAATGCTTTGAAGCGTGCCGACTTGTTCGATTTGATCGAATTTCATCCTTATCACCATCTGACGACATTCCGGCTGGATGATCTGGAGCTCACTCTGCCGGCGGATGGCGAGTCCTTGATGGCTTGTCTGCGGGATTACTTTCCGGATGAGAAAGCCCAGTTGGATGCGTTTTGCCATGATGTGAAAACCCATGGTTATCAGAACTACATGCTGGCAAGGATGGCATTGGGGGAATATGAGATTGACCCTGAGTTATTTTTACAAAGCAAGCAGCTCAGTAAAGTTTCGACTTACGATTATCTGAAACAACGGTTTGATGATCCTCGGTTAATTACCCTGTTCAGTTCTCTGGCGATTAATTTGGGTGTTGAGTCGGTCGAAGCGGATGCACTGTATTTTCTGCATTTCGCTTACACCTTTCTATATACCGAAAAACGTTATGTAAAAGGTTCATCCCAGGCTTTGTCCGATGCGCTCGCAGCAGCCTTTGTGAGTAAAGGTGGCACATTACTGGTCAGAGAAGAGGTGAACAGCATTGACGTTCATCACGGCCGGGTGACTGGCGTACACAGTCGCCGATATGATATCCGCTGCGATCATCTGATCTTTACCGGCTGTCCGCATCAGGTGCTCTCGCTGTTGCCTGCTGAAAACGTGCCGGCAGCATATCGCGATAAGTTTGATTCTTTGTCGTTTGGATTGGGTGCGTTTATCGTTTACCTCGGGCTGGATGTTCCACCATCATCCATTGGCATCAGTGAGCAGGATTATCTGATTGCATCGCCAGATTATGCGATGCAGGCAAAGCAAGCCTGCCTCGGGGAGGAGCGGTATGACACCTGGCCGCTTTCAATCTCAAACTATCATGCACTGGATGAAAATTACGGGTATGTCATTCAATTGGAAATGCTGGATCAGCAGGATGATTGGCTGACGCTGCCCCGTCGTGAATATAAAGCCAAGAAAGCACAAATCACCGAAAAGATCCTGCAACGAGCGCTCAGATATTTTCCTGAGCTGAAACCTCATATCGCATTCATTGAATCTTCGACGCCGCGTACAAATCAGAAATTTACCAATTCTGGGGGGGGCTCCTCGTTTGGTTATAAACCTTTACCGGGAAGAAATATGCGCTTTCTGAAAAAGCCACCGGTTGAGGGACTTTCTTTTGTTGGGACCTGGATGAATGGGGCTGGCTATGAACCGGCAATTTGCCTCGGATTCACTGCTGCAACGTTGAAATGCAGGGCGGATGCGATACGGAAATCACCTGAAACGAACAGTTTGGAGACGGTTTGATATGGATACAAATACTGCTGAATTTGAAAAGAAAATTAATCGGTTGAATACCGTCACTGAACGGTTGATCAACTCCTCTGAAAAACGTTCGATGAGTACGCTGAACGATCATCCCTGGGATGTACCCGTAGGAGAACATCCGGTATTGCGGAAGAAAGAACGGATTTCGATTTACGGAACAGATTACTGGGACAAGATGACTGAAGCAGAACGCATCCGTTTATCACAGGAAGAAATGGTGTCGTGGTGGTCTGCATTTATTCATCTGGAATCGCTTGTGGTTGAGTACTACATGAAAGAGCTCAATGGTGGTGCCTTTGATGATTTGCCTGTCATTCGTGATTACATGAAGCACTTTATTAAAGAAGAGCTGGTCCACACGTTGGTCTTCGGAAAGGCGCTGGACTATTTCGGCATCGAAATTTATCCCATGCCTGAGTTTCTTCGCAGCTTTTATGACGATAACGCGGGGACCGGAAAATATCCGCTGATGGCAGTCTACCTCACCATGATTATTGAATGGATTGCGGATGAATATCAGCGGCTTGATGCTGATGCAGAGTATGTACATCCCATGGCAAAAGCGGTTGTGCAGGCTCACTGGCGGGAAGAAATGCGCCATATCAAATGGGGCCAGCAAATGATCAAGAGCCTGATTGATACCGATGATGAGTTTAAAGAACACGCACAACAACTCACGCCTGTTTATGTGCGGCAACTCATTGATCAGGGTGTGACGAATGTCGATTGTTTTGACCGCGTAAACCCGGCAGATCCAGCTTTTGATGATCAGGAATCTTTGCTTGAAACGGTGCTTGAATCCCCGCATCGGCAGCAATTAAATGATGAATTGATGAAGCCACTGATGCATTACTTTATTTCTTCCGGAATTTATAACCCGATGTATCACGACATTTGGGAAATGCAGGGTTTTGGCCATCTGCTCGACACATTAAACCACAAGGATAGTTAAAGATTATGGCGAAATTAAATAGCATTGATGAAGTGATTACTTCAATGGAAGCACGTTTTCAGCCTGAACAAAGTAAAGGCATTGTTTCCCGTTATCAGTGGAAAATTAAAGGGGATAAAGGCCGTGATTTCTGTGTATTCGTCAATGACGGGAAATATGAAATTATTTCAGGGCTGGTCGAGAAACCCAATGTCACTTTTGAAACTGATGATGAAACTTATCTGCGTCTGGTGAATAACGAAATTAAAGGGATGACGGCCATTTTGACACGGAAACTGCTGGTCAAAGGGAATATTTATCTCGCCAGCAAAATGGACAACATTTTTAAGTGATCAATATGACAAGTACTTTTATTTCGGGAACGGGCTATGCACTTCCTGAACGGCGAGTATTGAATTCAGATATTGTGTCGATGATGAATACCTCTGAGTCTTTCATTCTGGAACGAACCGGGGTGATCAGCCGTTTCCATCAGAATGGTGACGCGGGGGTCAGTGAACTCATGATTCCGGCTGGCCAGCGGGCGATAGCGGATGCGGGTTTAAAACCGTCTGATATTGATTGTCTGATTGTGAATACACTTTCACCGGACCATCACGATCCGTCCCAGGCTTGCTTGATTCAAAAGCAGCTCGAATTGCGATCCGTCCCTGCGTTTGATATTCGCGCGCAGTGCAGCGGCTTTTTATACGGCTATGAAATTGCCAGTCATTTTCTGCAATCGGGCAAATACAGGCATGTGCTGTTGATCTGCGGAGAAGCCCTGTCGAAACGCATGGACTGCAGCGACAAAGGCCGCAATCTGGCCATTTTACTGGGAGACGGTGCTGGCGCGGCCGTTATAACTCGTCAGTCTCATGCCGGGCAGGGCATGCTGGATCTTGAACTGGGGGCAGACGGTAACTTTTTTGATTTGCTCATGACGCATAGTCCCGGTTCCAGTGGGGCAACTTTTCTGTCTCAGGAAGCGTACGACAGCGGTCAGACTCAGTTCGTGATGCAGGGCAAACCCATGTTTGACCATGCCAGCACAACGCTGACCGCCATTGCAACAGCGATGCTGAACAAACATGGCCTGACCCTGAATGCGATTGACTATGTACTGTGTCATCAGCCGAATCTGAGAATCCTGGATGCTGTCCGTGAAAATCTCAGCCTGCCGCCAGAGAAGTTACTGGTGACCGTTGATCAATTGGGAAACATGGCATCGGCCTCGTTTCCCGTGACTTACGCCGTATGCAAGTCTCAGTTCAAACCGGGCAATCTGATATTGATGCTGACCTATGGCTCAGGCGCAACCTGGGGGGCGGCATTGTATCAAGTGCCGGTGTGGTGACCGATGTTGCAATGTATACATTCAGGTGAAGTCGCCCCCAACCTGTATCTGCTCGGCAGTGCGGATGTGCCTGTTTACCTGTTTCAGGTCTCAGCTGATCAGTGGGCACTGATTGAAGGGGGAATCGCCCGGCACAGTCAGTCTGTCTGGGAGCAACTGACAAGCCTGATTGAACCGGAAAAGGTGCACTGGTGGCTGATCACGCATTCGCATTTTGATCATTGCGGCGCTCTGGCTGCGTTGTATCCGTTTTTGCCGAACGTTGTGGTTGTCGCCAGTGAAGCCACTCAGCAGCATTGGCAGAGTGACAGTGCGCAAGGGGTGATCTGCCGGTTGAACCAAGAACTGTGTGAGACCCCGGTTCCTCTGATGGATTTCCGGGAAATGCGAATCAAAGCGGTGCAGCCTCAGGAAGTCGTGTCCTTGAGTGAGACCTGCAGATTTGAGGTCATTGCAACACCGGGCCATGCCGAGGATCAGATCGCATTTTACGATCGGAAGAACAAACGTCTTTTTTGCGCAGATGCGCTGGGCGATCTGCATGTGCCATCGATGTCCTGGCGTCCGCTGATGTTTGATGATGTTGAAGCCTATCTGGCCAGTCTCAGCCGGTTGTCACAGTTAGCGGTTGATGAACTGATTCCCGGCCACGGCGGTTTGGTTAAAGGTGAAGGGATTCAGGCGCTGATTCATTCGGCATCAGAATCTGCTCACGATTTAATAGCCCGATTTCAGCATCGTCAGCGCAGTCATGAGGATACTGAAAATTTTGCGGCCTTGCTGACCACAGACTGGGCGTCCAACTGCGCTTCCTATATCTCACCTTTTCTTCATACACGCAGCATGGCAGTGATGCTTCATGCGATTAAAAAAGTACAGACAGGTAAACACTTATGAACAACCAATTGAACACCATTCAGGGCAAGGTGGTTTTAGTCACGGGTGGTTCTCGGGGAATCGGTAAGGCCATTGTCCAGTTGCTGGCGCATGCGGGGGCAACTGTGGTTTTTACCTACAGCAATAGTGCGGGCGCTGCCATGGACCTGGCTGCGTCTTTTCAGGCTCAGAATCTTCAGGTGCATGCATTTCAGGCAGATATTCGTGATAAAGACGTTGTGGAAGGACTGGTTGAAACCATTGAAACGCGTTTCGGCCCTTTGTTTGGCGTGATTAACAATGCGGGCATCACGGCAGATAAATCGGCAGTGACGATGTCTTCTGAAAACTGGGAGGATGTGATTGCAACAAACCTGAGCGGCACCTTTTATCTGACGCAGGCGGCATTGAGAAAAATGATTCATCACCGGGAAGGGAAGGTGATCATGATGTCCTCCGTCAGTGGTCTTCAGGCCAGTCCGGGCCAGGCCAATTATAGTGCAACGAAGGCAGCTCTGGTTGGCCTGACACGGACACTCAGCCATGAAATGGCTCGTTTTCATATTCAGGTGAACGCAATTGCGCCCGGCTTTATTGATACCGAAATGGTTCAGAACATGGATGAAGCGGCGAGAAAACGGATCAAAAATCTGGTCCCGGCACGTCGAATGGGCACGGTTGAGGAAATTGCGAATTGTGCGCTGTTTCTATTGTCGTCAGGGGCAGACTATATCACGGGTCATACGCTGGTCGTTGACGGTGGCATGAGTGTTTAAAAACAGGGAAATAACTATGAAACGCGTCGTTATTACAGGTCTTTCTGTGGTTTCACCGCTGGGCTGCGATAAGGAACAGTTCTGGCAGCGTCTGACCCGCGGAGAGTCTGGTATTGATACATTAACTAAGCTGGATGCGTCGCTGTATCCGCGTCCGCTGGCTGCAGAAGTGAGCGGCTGGGATACGACACCTGAAAGTCAGGATCAGTCATTACGCCCATTTGGTCAGGCTGTGGCATATACCGTGGCTGCCAGCCGGATGGCGCTTGCCGATGCCGGGTTCAGCCAGCTTGCACCAGACAATGATTATGGTGTGATTGTTGGAACGACGATGGGAAATCAGGACATCGTTGAACGGGCGATTGATCAATATCATCTGACTGAAGACAGCCCCGCCAGCACGATAAGCGGCCAAGAACTGGATTATTTTTCACCGTCACTGCTGAGCGCTGAAATCATGCAGCGGTTTGGTTTTCAGGGAAGTTCGATGACGTTGGCCAATGCCTGTGCTGCGGGAAACTATTCTGTTGGATTGGCATTTGACCGCATCCGAAGTGGGCGGAATCAGATGATCCTTGCCGGCGGAGCCGATCCGTTCAGCCGCACCTGCTACACCATTTTCCACCGTTTAAATGCCTCAACAGCTGAGACTTGCCGCCCGTTTGATAAAGCGCGGGACGGAATGGTCGTCGGGGAAGGGGCCGCCATGCTGGTTCTGGAAGAATATGAACATGCGATTGCCCGTGGTGCAAAAATTTATGCAGAAGTGAAAGGCTATGCGCTGACCTGCGATGCCCATCATGCCACGGCACCGCATCCAGAGGGAGAAGGGGCCGTAATGGCCATGCAGCAGGCATTGGCAATGGCTTCCCTGAAACCCAAAGACATTGATTATGTGAGTGCCCATGGCACCGGCACCAGTGCGAATGACATCTCAGAAGCGATTGCGATGCACAGCGTCTTCGGCGATGCATTGAAGCAGACGCCAGTGAGCTCTGTAAAATCGATGCTCGGCCATTGTATGGGCGCCGCCAGCGCCATTGAAGCGGTTGTTTGTGCACTGGCACTGGAACGTCAGACACTGCCGCCCACCATGAATACATCTGAGATTGATCCAGCGTTTCCTGTGGCATTCGATGTTATTCCGGGAGAAAGCCGTCAGGCTCAGGTCAATCATATCCTGAGCAATGCGTTTGCATTCGGCGGTAATGTTTCGTCGGTGATCTTCAGCAAGCTGGAAGAAGGAGTGCAGTCATGAATTACAGTTTTGATGCCATTGTTTTTAAAAGCCCCGGCAGTGAGAGTCCGGCGAAACTCGGTGAAGCGCTGAATGAGCAGGCGTTCGCGGGTCAGTTCGGGAATTATGATGAAAAGAAATCACTGGGGAAGAGCCGTCATCTGAGTGCGGCGACACGGCTGCTAAGCTCTACTGCGCTGAAGTTGACTGAGCACGAAGACATTGCTTTGTCTGTGAATGCCCGGCCGCATCAGGTCGGAGTCTATATTGCCTGTGAAAACATCAATCTTGAAGATGATTTCGAATTTGATCTGTGTGCGAAAAATTATGGGCCGGATTATGTGAGTCCCTTGAAAGCGCCCAATACGCTCGCGAATGCTGTTGGCAGTCATTTCGCACGCTTTGTTGGCATTAAAGGTCCGAACTGCACGGTGTCTGCCGGGCGGCTCAGTGTGTTTCAGGCATTGGATGCGGCCATGATGCATCTTGATAATGGTTCGGTTGAAAAGGCCATTGTGGGGGCCGTCGAAGTGGTTTCACCTTATCACAGTCGCTTGTCTGTGCCCGGCAGGGAAATTGCGGTGGCATCCGCGCTGAGACGCGGTCATCTTGAAGACACTGTTGTGTTTTATCCGCCGATCATCCGAATGGCGGTGAACCATGAAGCCTCAATTGCACAGTCCGTATCCGAACTGGCTCGAAGAAATCTGGGCGGTAAACCCATCGATGAAATTTGGGTTTCCGGTCAGCGTTTGTTGAATCAGGAACGTCTGCTTCAGAAATTACAGGATGCCGGACTTCATCCGCACCTGATTGTTTTCTCAGAGGAACATTTTGATGGGGAATGTGCCAATGGACTACTCCTCGCTGCCCTGGCGGAAGAAAAACTGACAGAGGCGGCATCGGCTGATGACGCGCAACAACGCGCGATTGTGATTCTTGAACTGGATGATCATGGTCAGTTTTCTCTGTTGCTGATGGAGGGCCGCTGAAATGCTATCCGTGACAAGCGCACAATCTGCGGCTATTGATGTGTCCGATCTCGATGTGAAAACTTTAATCCCGCACCGGGATCCTTTTTTACTGATTGACGGTCTTGAAGACTATCAGCCTGGGGAATCTCTGACCGCTGTGAAATTGGTGAGAGAGGATGAGTTCTGGGTTGCGGGTCACTTTCCTGAGTTTCCGGTGATGCCTGGGGTTTTGGTTGTGGAAGCATTAGCGCAGACTTGCGCGGCATTTATGGCGCTCGGACAGGCGCAAAAGGATGTCCGATCGGACTTGTATGTCTTGCTGAAAACGAATGTGCGTTACCCGAAGCCAGTTTTACCTGGGGTCAGGCTCCAATTGACAGTCCAGCTGGACATGGCATCTGATGCGTTACATGTGTTTAAAGTAAAAGCATTTCATGGCAAAACCGTGTGTGTTCGGGGTGAACTTGCGGTGGGGATTGCTCCCCGAGAAAAAGTGATCCCAGCTTGAATCCTGTGACACGCTGGTGGTCAGTTGAAGTCTAAATCACGTGGTTCAGGGATCATCCAGCGATGGGTGATCCCTCATCTTGTGACGACGAATTAGACTCAATCTCTGATGGAATACATCACGCCAGAAATTGTCGGAACATGAAACGCATTGATTGAGAAGCGGACAAATCTTAAGGCGAAAGCAGCAGCAAGTTTGTTTTTAAATTTTGGGAGATGTGCTGAAGTTCATCACTTGAGAATTCGCGATGCAAGATGAATACAAGTAACCTTCGGAGTACTGAAAACAGTCACTCAGATGTATTCACTTTTATTGATTAGGGTAAAAATTAAATGGCTGAGTTTATCTCGATTTTTATGGCCGCATGTTTAATGCTGGTCTCTCTGATTCATGTTTACTGGGCCTTTGGGGGCCGGAAAGGGATATTCAATGCCATACCGGTCGAAGGCGGAGAACGGTCTTTTACGCCAGGGGCATTCATTACATTTGTGGTCGCATTCGGACTTTTCTTATTTTCTATTTTGTCATTATCTTTGGTCGGAATGATTCAGTTACCGCGATTCGTGACCCATTATCTTTCCGCTGCCGGGTTTATCGTCTCGGGAATATTCTTCCTCAGATCGCTGGGCGATTTTCGGTTGGTCGGGTTCAGTAAAAAAGTGAAGGGAAGTGCGTTTGCGACCTGGGATAGCTGGGTTTATTCACCGCTTTGTTTGCTTCTTGGGGCAGGCTATTTTTATTTGTCTTTCATCAGGTAAACACGTATGTCCGATCGCTTGCAGACACAACAAACGCTGATTATTGGTGCTGGGATAGGCGGTTTAACCCTTGCAAATCTTTTATCTCAAAAAAATTTACCATTCACGATTGCTGAAAAATCGGAGGAAATTCGTGCGGTGGGCGCTGGGATTATCCTGCCGTCGAATGCCATGCGTATTTTGGATGTGTTGGGTCTTTCTCAGCAGATTGTGCAAAACGGACATGAAATACATCGATTTTCTATTCATTCCAAGCAGGGAAAGACGCTCAATCAAATTCAGGTCAATCATGCGGGTCAGGGGAGTGCTGTCGCCATTCCCCGCAGCTGTTTACATCAGCTTCTCGCGGACGCAATTGAACCATCACAATTACATTTAGGGCATGGACTTGAATCCCTTCATCCGGTGGAAAAGTCTTGTGAATTTGAAAATGGATTGAAATGTCACTACGACGTGCTGGTTGGTGCCGATGGGATTCGAAGCCGGGTCCGGGAACAGATTTTTGGCCAGGAACCGCTCAGGGATGCCCGACAGTTTTGTTTTCGGGGATTAGTGACTTTGCCTGATGCAGAAGGGCTTTCTCATCAGTTCTATGAACTTTGGGGGATTGGATTGCGTTTTGGTTTTGTCAGAGTCAATGCGGCACAATTTTACTGGTATGCGACCTTGTCTGAGTTGCCAGCTCAGATGGTATCAGACCGACCCATTGAGATGTTGCGGAAAGTCTTTTCGGATTGGTGGTGGCCAGTGAAAAGCTTGCTGGATGCGCAACAGGAAGACGCGTTGATCGAAACGCCATTGTTTGACCGGAAACCAAAGCAACAATGGCATAACGACAACGGTGTGGTGCTGCTCGGGGATGCGATCCATCCAATAACGCCAAATCTTGGTCAAGGCGCAGCCATGGCTATTGAAAGTGCTTACAGTCTGGCCGAAGCGATTGCGGAGAATCCGGTATCTCCAGACTTTTCATCTTATGTCCATGCACGCCGAAATCGCACTGCGATGATTAATCAACAATCCTGGATGATTGGGCAGTTAGCCAATATCCGGCACCCGATGCTGTGTCGGCTGAGGGAAATGGCAATGAGTCTGGCAACGGACCGGATCGCAACGGCGCAATACCGAAAGATGATTAATTGGTTCCCGGACTCTCTGGCTGCAGGTTGTTCCAAGCCTTAAGATGTCTGACAGAACCTGAACCGAATTCATCATTCTTGAAAGACACCTGATTCTGAAACAGTTTTCGTTCATAATCTGCTGCCAGTAGGAAATGGGTAGATGGAGCGAACCATGATATCGGCAATCTTGTTGGCAGGTATGATACAAAGCTTGATGCTGAGTGTGTTTCTGGTTGGAAAGAGCAAGACGCAACCCTTGTTCTGGTCGCTTGCAATGATTCATCTGTGTTTTGCTCTGGATCTGAGTTTGGTGATGGCGTGGCAGGAGCACTGGGTCTCATCACGATGGAACATGATGTGGCCGCTGCTTTATCCGGTCTTGTTTTATTTGTTTATACGGCAGTGTTTAACCGACATCAAGTTGGCCTGGCGGGATGGCGTCCATTTTCTCCCACTGTTTACGATGAGCCTCATTTGTATTGATTTAATCATGTCACCGGCAAATACCTTGCTCACGACAAGGCATGTATTGATTGCCTTCTGTCTGGTGGTGTTTTATCTGGGCTATTGTTTGGCGGGAATGCGTTTGGTCTGGCGATATCAAATCCGGCAGAGCACGTATCAAGCGAATCTTTCAAATGCGAACGTCACGGTATTATGGGGCATGTGCGGCAGTCTGCTGCTGGCATTGATCATGGTGTTACCGCAAGCCACGCTGAATCCTGGTGTACCGTTGCCGTATCTCGCAGTCTCTTTGCTGCTTTTTGTCATCACTTGCGCGTTACTCCTTCGCCCAGAGTTGCTTCATTTTGAAGTCTGGGCGGAATCGGTTGTTGAAACGGTACCTTTACAACCTGATGAAGTGATGACGGCACTCAGTCAGGACATTCTCCAGCTCATGGACAGTCAGCAATACTTTCTGAAACCTGAACTCAGTCTGGCGTCGTTAGCCGCTGAAATTGGGGTGAAACCTTATCTGCTGAGTCAGGTGCTGAATCAGGTCATGGGAATGAATTTCTACGATTTAGTGAATCGTCGACGTATTGCGTATGTCTGTGCGCGGATGGAAAAACAGCCATCAAAGGCAGTATTGGCTCTGGCATTCGAAGCAGGATTCAACTCGAAATCAACCTTCAATGCAGCTTTTAAAAAATATCAGTCGTGTACGCCATCACAGTATAAAACCCGGTTGAAAGGTGCGAATTCGTGAATTCGGACGTCTGATTCACTTATCCGGACGCTTTTTCAGGGTGGCTTCTTCATGCTGGACTTCCAGAAAAAAGGAGAAGCACATGAAATTGAAACCGATTTATCAAGCCTTATGGCTGTCTGTGTTTGTGGGGTTGACCGGGTGTGATTCAGAGGATTCCCCCGCAGAAACAACAGTGACAGAACCCGTGGCGGAACATGTTTATCCCGCACCGGGAGGCCAGTATCAGGTCGGGGTGAAAACGATCGATATTCTGGATGCCGGGCCAGATGGCATGAGCCCGGTGCCCCATGAAACACGCCGATTGCCGATCAAAGTGTTTTATCCCACGAAGGAAAAAACCGGCACCTATCAGCGTTACTTTGATTCGTGGGGTCATCAGGTCGCGTTTCTGGAAAAGAATCGGCCTCAGGGCGCACCAATCCACCCGAATCAGTTTGATTTACAGGGCATTCAGTCCTGGTCGCAGGGGGATGTCGCGATAGCCGAGGCGGAATCAGGCCAGGGCTGGCCAATCTTATTCTATTCCCACGGTGCTTTGTTATTTGAAGTGGATAATACGGAGCTTTTGGAAGATCTGGCCAGCCGGGGTTATGTCGTCGTTTCAATCAATCATCCCTATATTGCCGGTGCCGCCAGTTTTCAGGACGGCAGTGTCGTGAACGTCTATTTGCCGGAAGGGACGTCGAATGTGAGAACCGAGAAAGGTTCAGCTTATTTTAACGAGGTCGTGGCACCGCAGATTACCCATGATGTGATTTATGTTTATCAGTGGTTGTCCTGGCATCAGGAAATCTTTGACTATCAGTTGGATGACACCAGAATCGGGACGCTGGGTTACAGTCTGGGTGGTTCGGCAGCAATGAACAGCTGTGCTCAAATTGCAGCCTGTGCTGCCAGTGCAAATATGGACGGACTGTTGCTCGGAGACATTCGTTTTCAGCCGCTGAATAAGCCTTTATTGTTGCTCCAGACACCGGAGCAGGAGTTATCGGATGCATTTGCAGACAATGGTCATGATACTTTCCTGCTCACAATAGAGAAAACCACGCATCAGGATTTCATGGATCAAAATCGCTGGGTACTGGGTTATCCTTCTCAGATTGACATTGATCAGATACATGCCATCAAGAAACAAAGTATGGTGACTTTTTTTGATCATTATCTGAAAGGGGGGGATGTTCTTTGGCCGGAATATGAAGGCTTAACACTGGCGGAGAAATAAAGGGCTGTCACTTTCAGTGGGCATAAGTCGAAGGTTTTGAAGAAAAGGCAGCGACAATATTTTTAATTGCATTCTGAAATTTCTTCTGACAAAAAATTCCACATGATGAAAATGAAATTAATGCCTCAACTGGCCATGCCAGTTTCACAAACCACCACCACTGAAACCAGCAGGTTGTTCGGGGGGTAGGTGCGATACAAGTTTTTTAAACCCTCTGAGCGATTCGTCAGAGGGTTTTTTCATGCCTGCATCCGCGTTTCGCTCAGAGTTTCAATGAAGCTGATACAGGAAAGAGACGCATGAAAAATCATCGCGATATCACAGAACAACTCGATTTATTTCAATCAGAACCCCCATGGTCCAGGGATGATCTTTTGGCATCCGAATGGCTGGCGGTTATTTCAGAGTATTCAGGAACACATCCGCCAACTTTATCAGTTGCATGGGCTTCAGGAGGTTCGTACACCGCAGTTTCTGAAAAAAGATCTCTGGTAAACATCTGGCCATTTATCAATGTTCAGTGAAAGCATATTCTTTGGCGGCGATCAGGAAAACGATCAGGATTATGCGCTCAAATCCATGTCATGTCCCGCACACATTTTACTATTTAAACGCGGTGTGCACAGTTACCGGGATATGCCTGTGAAATTGTTTGAGTTCGGGCTGGTGCACCGCAACGAATCCTCCGGATCATTGAATGGTTGCCTGCGTTTACGTCAGTTCACTCAGGATGATGCCCATGTATTTTGTGCCTGGTCTCAGGCTCGGGATGAGGTGAGACATTTTCTGAGTCGGGCTCAGCTTGTCTATCGCCAGTATGGTTATCCGCAGTTGTCCGTCAAAATCTCCACGCAGCATTTGGCAATGATTCAGTCCGCTGGGTTGCACGTTATCTCGGACCAGAGCAACAGTAGTGTTGCCCGAATAATTAAACGATTCCACAAATTGAAAATTCCTAACATCCTGATTATCAGAGAAAAGGAAATCAAAAATGCACAAGTCGCACTTCGGCGCGGGAAGCAGGTAACAGCGGTGCAGCGATCGGATTTGGTGGCGATGTTGCTTGAGAAAAGGATCATGTAAAAATGCATGTGAGCCGTTCCCGTTGCAGGAAAATATGTCGCGGGGCGGAAATTATCCATGAATAGATATCAGGCGTTGTGTTTTTGAACGGGTGACTTTAAATGATGAAGCATTGGTTTCGAATATCAATCATTTGAGGTGATATGGCAGACTTTTTCTGTGTTCCGTGATTCAAATGATAAGGATGTAAAAATGGTATTGATATGGCATGTCAGTTCACTGAAAAAGACAAAAAATCGATTCAGAAGTTTCAAACATTAGACTGGCAGAATCTTCGAAGTCATCATTCGAAAGTTCTAACACCGGACCAAAAGTTTTTCCGTCTACAGTATGGTTCACATGGCGGAAATCACGTCTACTTTAATAGGAATGGGAAAGAGACTCGATTTGGGCTCTGCCAGGAAAAAGTTGGTACGATGTATGTTTCTTTGCATGAAATGACTGCAATGAAGGAAGTCTTCCAGAATGTATTTGCATTAACTGAAGTCGATCTCAGGCAGTATTTTATGGGTGAAATTCAGCTTAAACAAACGTTGAGTGTGCTTGATACAACGATTTTACTGGCACGTTCAAACGTGAAACTCCATGAGTTAACCTCACCCAATCGTCACGTCACACAAATGCTGGCAAAGTGGGCCTATCGCGCTGGCTTCGATGGGATTGAGTTTTTGAGTAATGTCACAGGAAAAAACTGTTGGGCGCTCTGGGCCGATACTCAGAAATATACAGTCGCAGGAATAGGCCTTGCAGAAACCGTAAAACAGACGGTATTGAGTGAACTGGTTATCGATGGGATTGATGCGATTGATGTTCTGATAGAACAGTTGAATATCTCAGTGGAGGCCACCTAAACCAACGGGGGAGAAAAGACCTCTCCCCAATTTTATGCCTGATCCGCAGTGCCATATAACTTTGCCAGTCTTTCAAGCTCTGTGAGGGCTTCATTCGGAACACCAACTTTCAGGAGTTGAGCAATCGTGTAGGGTTGTTGACCGTCGCAGATCCCTTGAATGGGTTCATTTCTTACGGACAGAAAGAAAGAGTATTCCATTCGATCACTGAGCTGTTTCTCTTTCAGTATTTTCAGTAACTGGCCGACACCTTTGACAATGCCACGGTCTGAATTTTGATCAGTGGCCGTAAACTGAAAAGTTGGATAGACAAATTTATTGTCCATACTCAGCGCCAATAGTCTGCCTTCTTCACGCCAGGATTTCATTGTTTGCCGGGTGACAGAGAGTAATTCTTGAGCCTGCTTTGCCGTGAGTACGCCACCATCATTTTTCACCTGCTGTGCAAACATTCTTTTGCTTTTCAGTCGGCGAAGTAACACTTTTTCTTCTTTGGTGAGTTGACCCAACACAGAAGCTATCGATTCATATTCAAGCACTTCCAGCATGAACAGACGATCAGAGTGGCTGAGTGTGTTAATTTCGATGTCTACGGCACCTGTTTTCATTGCGGTGATCACTCTGTCCAGTGCGTTTTGCATTCGCTGGGCCATCACCTCAATCAGTTCCAGTTTGCTGATTTCTGTAAGCGCCTTTAGTTTCTGGGAATGAGATTCTGATGTCACTACTGCCATGCTCCGCTCCGTGATTACAATTTACATGGATTTATTTTAGTGTAAATAGTCATGTCAAGGCAAATTGTATCTGACCATTTACAGTAACTTTGTATGATGTAAATTGTAACCTTGAGGGCTGGCTGATCTGAATACGCCTTTTTGAAGGCTGAACACAGGGCGGCCTTCTACAGGCCGCCTGTTGCTTGTAAGAGATTGATTTATTTTATTTCACTGCCAATTTCCTGTGTCCGGTTCGAGTCTTCCGTGGGTGGCCCCGGCTGCGTGAAGGCCGCAATCACGGAAGTCGCACACCGGGAAGCATGCTCAACAATCAAGTCCAAAGCGCTGGTAAACAGGAAGTTACCGTTGGTAATTTCGCCTAAAGCAAACATGCTTGCGTGGGCGAATCCCCGGCTGTCCAGCACCTGATAAGTTTCGTTGAGGATTTGTAAGCCACCATGCGGATGACAGCGTGCAAGTCCAGACGCAAACATCTGATTCAGTAATGGGGAGTCCGCCTGATTCAGATGACGGGCGTTGCCGGTGGCATACACAATCACATCATCGGGTGTCTCCGCATCTGAACCCATCTGATAACTGAGCTGGCCGGATTGAACGGCTGCCAGCAGTTTTTCCGCATTGACCTTCGGAATCGAAACCCGCAACGCCATCGCGTTGGACCAGTGCGTGTCCAATGCCCGCTCTTTTTCGGCGTCGGTCAGTTTCCGCCAGATGACATCCAGTGCCGCGTTTGCACTGTACAGAATTGCCTGCCAGCCCCGCGGCCCGCTGGCCCGTTGAATTTCATCCTGCAGGAAGCGCCCAAAGTCATGGACGGGTGGCGTCGGGAACCGGACAGACTCTGGCGTATCTTCAAAGTTCGCCCGATAGTGTCTCAGCTCTTGGTGGAACAGCAAGGCTAAATCAGCCAGCGTCAGTGTTTCATAATGTTGTTCTATGTAGCGCTTGGATAAAAATTGGTTGCGGTATGCGCCTTGTGTGCCCCGGACACTCGGGAAGAATCCGCCTCTGGAGCGGAATCGGATTTTCCCCTGGTGGCCACTTTCAAGGAGGCCGATTGCCATGTCGATGGCGCTGAGACGTGCGCCAACAATGGTGACATTATCTTGTGGATTAATTGCACGTACGACAGACCGCACAGGATAAGGGCTTGAAAAGACTTTATTTGCTGGTTGTGCGTTCTCCATGATTTTCGTGTGCGTCCCGCAGGCCAGAATGACGGCATCAGCAAAATACTGGTGTCCGCATTCGGTTGAGATTGTATATCCGTCGGTGCCGGTATCCGGATGAATGGCGGCAGCTGAGGCAGCGACCGTGACGATGAATATATTCTTTTCTGCGGCCTGCCGGATCACCCGGTGATAGCGATCCTGCATGTAACGCCCGAATAACGGACGGGGGGCGTAAGTGGATGCGCTGATGCTCAGATCAGGGAAGTCCGGCTGCCATTTGAACGGATACGCATTCAGCCACTGCATAAAATCCCCCGGCTGACCCGGTAAACCTGAGATCAGACCAGCCTGCGTATTGAGCAGATTCGAATGGCTGTCGTCTGCATAGGCATTGCCGACGCCCCAGACACTCTTTTTCTCCATGACCAGCAGAATAACATCCTGATTTTTCCGGGGTTGCCAATGCCGGGTAAATGCATCGATGAAAGCCAGTGAAGATGCGCCGCCACCAATCAACGTGAATGTAATACGTGCCATCGTGCTAAGCCTCACTTGTGTCTGTGGAAGGAAAGATCAAGCTTCGAATGCCCAGTCCCAGTCCAAGGACGGTGACAGAGCTGATGAGCGCCGAGTCTGTTTCAAGGAACTGACTGATCAGGCCTGCCCAGAAAGCGCCGGTCGCCTGAGCTAGATACATCACAATCAGATAGATGGCGATCACCCGAGAAAGAATTTCTCGTGAAAAGGCGGACTGAATTTCGCCATTGAGCAAGGTCACGGCCATGCTCCAGCTCAGACCGAAAACCATGAGCGCGGCGAAAATGACGGTCAGATGACTGCTGAGCCAAATGGTTGCAATGGCTGAAGCCATCAGGCCATAACATAACCAATAACCATGCTGGCTGTGACGTAACTTCAGGACCACAGGCAGGACGATCACGGTTAACAGCGCGCCCAGCCCCGTTGCACCCATGAGTGTCCCTTGGCCTGCCGTGCTCTGATTCAGATGGTATTTTGCGATGAAAGGCATCATGGACCAGATCACACTGCCTGCGAAAAACAAAATACAGGCATCAAAGGTACAGCGGCGAAACAGAGGTGAGGCGGCAATGTGCTGCCATGCATCGCGCATGGAAATAAACGCTGGCGGACTGGCTGTCGCAGACCGCTCGTTGTAAAACCCCCAGAAAAAATAGACAGAGACAGCCAGTAACAGGGCTGCCGTCAGCAGATAAACCTGCGCATAGGCCAGAACAAGCAGGAGTGTGCCGGCGACGGCTGGCCCCGTAGCGCGGGCAATATTAAACCCGAGGTTATTCAGCACGGCAGCATGTTTCACCTGTTCCCGAGGCACGGTTAATGCGATCCCGGCTTGTGCCACCGGCATCCGAAAGACAGTGGCCACAGAAAAAGCAGCCGTCACCGCAATCAGTAATGCCGGGGATAACAGCCCCCACCCAGTGGCGGCTGCAAGCGTCAGTGAAACCAGACCTAGGCTGAGTTGAGCCATGGTCAGGACCAGTGGTTTGCTGTATCTGTCGCCAACCTGGCCAGCCAGAATCCCAAACACCAGAAATGGCAGCGTGGCAGCCACCTGGACCAGTGAATTCATCACGGCAGAGGTCGACAGATGCGTTAATGCAATAGAAGAGGTCGTATTCTGAATCCAGATAGCGCCATTGCTTATGATATTCGCCAGCCAGAAATGGCGATACTGCGGGTTTTTGGCAACCGCGATTAGTTCTGCGTGCACGTCGCGACCTCCACTGTCCGGGTTGACCAGGTGAATTCACTGGCTGCCCAGTGCGCGATATCCCGAAACAAGGCTTCCATCTCGGCTTCGCTGTTTGCTTTGGCAACCACATGCAGCAGTGCATCATTCGACATGGTCATGGCCTGGTAGTGATGCCCGGATATTGCTCTGGATTGAAATTTGACGATTCCCGGGTGCTGAAAAGTCGGTACTCCTGCACAGGTTAAATGGCCAGACTGGGGTGGTAGCTGAAAGCGCCCCCCAATCTGCAAAGGAAAGCGGCTCGGTTCACAGAGGGCTTCCGAGGTGAACTCAGCGTGTAAATAAGCCTCAACAACGTTCACGCCATAAGCCAGTTCCACTTCCGTGAGCAGATCGTTGCCCCCAAGGCGGCAGGCGATTTCACACAGGGTGATTTGCTGATCGTTGCCAACGAAGCATTCGATATGGAACAGGGAATGCTGCGGGGTCGGGAATACCTGCTCGAGTAAATAGCGGCTGAATGCAGTTAAAGGTCGATAAAGAGGGTTTGATTCAGACAGCGTATACGAGCCGAGACTTTGACCACCGACAAAATCCATACAGTTCCCGACATAGCGGGCAGGGCTGGAAATCAAGACGTTTCCGTTGACGACAAGGCCATCAATATGGAACACCTCGCCTTCGATGAAGGGTTCGATGATCATATCCGTCGGGTCAATTTCAGTTCTGATTTCAGACCACTGTTCGAACGATTCGATGCGTAGTGTTTGCTGCGATCCCCGCCCGGCTGCTGGCTTGATGACGATGGGATAGGGTAAAGATGGCCAGTGCTTCACCAATTTTGCGTCCTGCGGCATCGCAACTGTGACACCGTAACGTGCCGCGTGTTGTTTCATCAGGATTTTATCTCTGAACAAAATGGCTTGTTCGTAATGCTGTCCGGGAAGGTGGAGGATTTCACGGATATGTGCCGCCCGGAGAATGTCGCCTTCCGAAAAAGCGAGCACTTTTTCAATGGCTGGTTGTGTTTTGATGGTGGCGACAAACTGCAGCAGTGCTGTCGCGGCGTGTGAGAAATAGTCATCCAGTTCGAGAATGTGACCGAACTGAGGCACCAGAAGATCTCTGTCTTCAGCCGTGAGCTGCTCTGTGATGAGCAAGGTGTTTTCATGGAAATACATCGCTCGGATAGAGGGTTTGATGGACAGGATAAATTTCTTACTGGATAAAATGAGCGTCGTCATGACAATCCTTCTTTTAATTTCAATGGATTCAGAGTAAAAGTTTGAATTTTTGCTTCATTAGTAGTCATACAGTTTATATCGATGTGAAATTTATGGTTTATATGACTGCATGACGTGATGGATACTTGCCCATTCAGCAGAGAAATGGAATCTCTGCAGCATACATATATGCAACAATGTGATCATGATCGGTTTATATGGCGGATTGATTGCATTGATACGCTGGGTTGTCTGCTGAGGTGTTGACCCCAATCGGTTGCCAGACTTGAACGGTCGCTCCTGTTCTTCATGACATCGACGGAAAGTGTTCTATGCTTTCATAGGTTTACTTATCCTGACGCGTATCTGAGTTGTTTCGCTTGGGCTCTTAAAAATAAGGAGTTGTGATGAAGTTACTGAAGAAACCGCACAGGCAGCCATTCAACTTGGTGCCTTCCAAAAAATGAGGATGGCTCGATTGATATCTGGTTCGGCCCGAAAAAGCCAAAGGATGTGGTTGATGCCGCCTTTATTCAAACGGCTCCGGGGCGTGATTATCTGGTTGCGTTACGGCTTTATGGCGCCATGGATGCTTTTTATGATCAAACCTGGAAACCAGACGACATTGTGAAAGTGAAGTAAACGGGTCCGTTGTTCGATCGCTCAGGCACAGCCGTGTTAACTGTGCCTGATTTTGATCACAGGACCGATCCAATCGGGTGGGTCGCATGTATCGAAGCGGCGTGCGAAGATATGGGTTCCAAGGTGCACCCGATCAACAGAAGAAAAAGGAATTTGCGTGTCGAATCAATTGAAAAGTGTGGCCATCGAACCCTGCAAAACATCAGATTCGGTGAGCCGGGATCAGGCAAGTACGATGCGTTCGGATTGGGCGCATAAGAAACAGAATTCTGTTTGTAACTTGCTGATGGAGGTCTCTGCATGAGTCCGTTAATGGAAGGGACCGATGGCAAGCTGCGTTGCGGATGGTGCAGTGCAACCGAAGCCTATATCGACTATCACGATCATGAATGGGGTTATCCGGTGGGTGACGACCAGCGGCTGTTTGAAAAAATTTGTCTGGAAGGGTTTCAGTCAGGCCTGAGCTGGCGAACCATTCTGGCCAAACGGGAGAATTTCAGACAAGCTTTTCAGCAGTTTGATTTCTATCAGGTCGCCAAATTTACAGAAAAAGATGTGGAAAGGTTACTTCAGGATGAAGGCATTGTCCGGCATCGGGGAAAAATTGAAGCCACCATCAATAATGCCCGGTGCGCCATCGAGATGGTGCAAAAAGAAGGCTCGCTGGCAGCATTTTTCTGGCGATACGAACCGGATACCTCCGGGGTGACCCCGCAGACCTTATCTGTGTCGGAAGAATCCAAAGCGATTTCAAAAGAACTCAAGAAACGGGGCTGGAAATTCGTAGGACCAACCACGGTCTACGCATTTATGCAGGCGATGGGACTGGTCAATGATCACGCAGAAGACTGCGCGTTTCGGGAAGAAGCTGAACGTATCCGGCAGAACTTTAGCCGGCCTTCCTGAATATGGCGAACCTCCCGTGCTCAGCACTCAGTGGCTTTGATCATTGAATCGCGATGCGTCATCGCCACTGAAACCTGCAAAATATGCTTTATTCATTGATCACGCCTTTGCGCAGAATAAAGTTCCCATAAGGCCTGAATTCAGTGCACTGGATGATCGCAAAAGCTTTCTTTGTTCGGTTGTAAAAATCAAACCGTTCCAGAGAAGAGGGTTGTTGACCGGCTTTGGCCGCAACCTAAGCCGATGTAATTCCCTGTCCGGTGAGTGCGGTTTTCGAGCTGATATTGACGATCGCGCCTGTGGATGCCCGAAGATCATCCTGTATGAGATGGACTAAATGGTAATAATGAATCTTTGATATTCTGCAACATCGGTCGGATACCGCGCAGCAAAGTATGACTCGCCAGCTCACGTAAAGTTAGTGCAGCGTTTTCACTGGATAAATCACGGGCTGCGAGATCAAGCAGGAAGCGCGTTTCTTCGACACTTGCTGCAGTCTGCACCGCAATCACTTTTTCATTATTTGGATAATCTTCGGGTAAAAAGTTCTGAGGGATGGGTGTCAGTGCCTCAGTTCCTTGGGTTAACCAGTGATAGTCACCGCGTTCAAGACGCCAGAAATGACAATGTGCATCGATAACCACCTTTCACTGTCTCCGTTAGATTGTGACGCCACCATCTACGGAAAGAGCTTGTCCTGTGACAAAGCGGCTTTCATCCGAGAGCAGGTAGGTGACCAGAGGGGTGACGTCTTCCACGGTGGCCAGACGTCCCATCGGCTGGCGTGCAATGAAGTCTTTTTCTGCTTGTTCTGGATCATCGGCGGTGGCAATACGTCCGCGCAAAGAGGGGGTGTCTACGGTTCCGGGACACAGGGCATTACAACGCACGCCATGTTGAACAAAATCTGCGGCAATCGCTTTGGTTAATCCGATGACGGCAGCTTTGGTCGCACCATATGCGGCACGATTAGGGAAGCCTTTGATGGATGAAGCCATGGAAGACATATTTAAAATGGAGGTGGATCCTGTGACTTTTGCGCGCTCCAGCATACCGGGCAGCACGGCGCGGGTCATTCGGACCATGGAGGTGATGTTGACATCAATGCTGGTTGTCCAGTCTTGATCAGAAAGACCGAGCAGCGTGCCGTGATGCACGATTCCCGCACAATTAAAGAGTCCATCCAGCGGGCCAGTGAAGGCAGCAATGGCTTCAATGGCATGTTTATCGGTCACATCCAGCGTTGTTGTGGTAATTCCAAACTGGCTTAACCCCTGTAATGAATCTGCATCCAGATCCGTTGCGATCACCTGAGCACCCTGTGCTGCGCATGAAATGGCACTTGCGCGGCCCATGCCTTGTCCCGCCGCTGTAATGAGGATTTTTTTACCCTGGAGTCGCATGTCACTTCCTTCTGAACGCATTGACACAGCAGAATGGTATATTCATATTTAAAATATCATTCCATATTTAATATGTACCGACAGGGTGCTGAACCATAAATTTCATGGATATTAATGAAATGTGACTGTTGAGTGAAAGTTGAACGATTTTCGGGTTGAAGGAGATTGAGAAGGAGATAAGATGACAAAGGATGTTGATCTGAAAGAAACGCGTTACCGTGCTCCGGCACTTGATCGTGGACTGGATATTCTGGAAGTGCTGGCAAAACAGTCGGGTGGTTTAACGCGTACTGAGCTTGTGTCTGAGCTTGGAGTCAGCGCATCGCAGATCTATCGCATGCTGGAGCGGCTGGTGGCGCGTGGTTACGTGAACCGGATAGAAGGCGGCGATCGCTATGCCTGTCGATAAAACTATTTTTATTGTCGACAAGCTATTCCCCGATCCGCCGTTTGACGGCAATGGCTCAACCTTTGATGGATGAGTTTTCCCGCGATATGCGGCAACCTTGTCACCTTGTGATTCCCCAGCATGGATTTGGTGTGATCATCGCGCAAGCCAGCGCTGTTTCTCATTGGGAGTTTCGGGCCAGAGTCGGGGCAACGATGGATTTATTTGAGACGGGCTCAGGGCTGACATTATTAGCCTGCCAGCATCCGTCGCGGGTGGATGAAATACTTGGCCAATGGGGGGTGACTGATGCCCAGCGACGTTTGCGTGCAGTTGAACCTGAGTTAAACAGCGTGCGGCAAGCGGGCTATCGGATTGAACCGTCTCATCAGGTTGTGGGGAGCACCGATATGAGTGTGCCAGTGTGTGGCCCATTTGGTGATGCAGTTGCAGCATTGACCTGCGCGTATATGGAGCCACCGAAAATACCGAGAAACCGGAACATTGACGCCACGCTGGACCGCCTCATTCAACTCAGCCATTCGCTTTCAAGCGACATTGGTGATGTGAATTGATCCAATACTTTTGGACACCGCGTTCAGTGAGTCAAATGATTTATCGGGGTGGATATGACAACCCAAAAGACCCGCAATATCGATACCGTTGAAGTTGGGATATTCAAAGGCCAACTGGTTGAGCAAGCTGAGGGTTTAGCCATTCTAAATCAGGCGGCTGTAGACTCAGATTTATGCTTGAGCCTCAAGGTCGGTTTTGTCTGAATTCATGGCATTAATGCTGACCGTTTACCTGAATAATTCAGCCCAGATTAGCGAGCTACCTCCCCAACTATACCTAAGTGGGCAGTAGGAGAGGTGTTGTCAAAAATGAACGGTTTAGCCTCTACATCTGCATATGAAAGCGATGATCACCACACATGCAAGATGTGATTTCATAGACTGTTATCCTGGTGTGCTCATGAGCCTGAATAGCTTTTGAACGAACTCATCACAGCGTTCAAGCTGTTCCAGAGAGATATACTCGTTGGGCTTGTGAGCCTCGTTGATGCTGCCCGGGCCACAAATAATGCTCGGTATTCCGTTGATGCTCTCAAACGACCCTCCTTCAGTACCATAGGATACCTTCCCACTTGGTTTGCTGAACAGCGGGTTGAGTTTCATGAAAGCGTCTGAACTGCAAGCGTCGGACATCCCTGGATAGTTGAACTGAGTACGCCATGTAAAACCACACTTTGGATCGACTGCTTTCATGCCTGGTGTCAACTGAGTGTCAATATCATCGTAGAGCTTCTGAAGCACGTGCAAAGGTTGGGTTTCTGGCAGATGGCGGATCTCGAAACGAAACGCGCAGTCCTCAGGTGTGATATTGGTTGCAACACCGCCAGATATCATCGTAGTGAGCATCGTATTATGAGGAACGGTGTAGTCATGATCATACGGGCCCTCGGTCTTGAATCGTTCAGCTTGCTCGCTAATTTTGACGATAGCTTTCGCGGCATACTCTATGGCATTGACCTGGTTGGGGGCGTCCGAAGAATGGCCGCAGGTGCCCTTTACATGGCATTGAACGCTGATTTTTCCTTTGTGGCCGTTGATGGTATTCATCATGGAGGGCTCGCCAATAATAGCCAGATCCGGGTGGATGTTATTCTGTCTGAGGTAATCAAGGGCACTGTGGATACCAATACAGCCAACCTCTTCATCATATGAGAATATGAGATATAGCGGTGCTGTAAGTTCGTTGTGATTCAGTTTGGCGATGTTGTAAAGGACAACGGCAATGAACCCCTTCATGTCACAGGTCCCCCGTCCATAGACCAAGCCATCACGAATGCTCATCTCGAAAGGGTTGCTGTTCCAGTCGGGCTCAACGGCTGGTACCACATCCGTATGCCCAGACAGCACGATTCCGCCTTCCTTCTCTGGCCCGATATGGGCGAACAGGTTAGCCTTCGTTTTCTCCTGGTTGTAAATGATGGTCGGGTTTATGTCATGCTCAGAAAGGAAAGCTTGGATCCAGTCAATGAGGTCCAGGTTGCTTTTCGAACTTGTCGAGTCAAAGCTAATCAGCTTCTGTAAAATGGATAGATAGCTTAACATGCTTCCCTCATGATGTATTTTTCTAACAGCAGAGTGCCCTTAAACAGTTGAGTTCTGGATGAGTACTCTTCAGGGCAGTGGCTGCGACCGTCCTTTGAAGGAATGAATATCATGGACGACGGGCATATTTTGTTGATGTAGGCTGCATCATGGCCTGCGCCGCTTGCCATGGTGCAATGGGTCAGGTTGAGCTCCTCTGCATATTGGGTCAGATTGCGTTGGATATCAGCATCACAGATTTCCGCTGGCGACGAAGAGAGGATTTGTATGCCGACTGGTGTTTGATGTTGTTCCTGGATTTGCTGAGCCACCTCTTTTAAGATGTTGATGAATTTTACGATCATTGCGTCATTGCTCGATCGAATGTCACACGTAAACGTACATCGGTTTGGAACCACATTCGCACCGTTTGGAAAGACAGAGCATTGCCCGATCGTTGCGACAAAATAATGTTCACTTTCGGTGGCAAAGCTGATGGCCGTATCATGAATAAAACGGAAGAGGTATGAAGCAGAATTGAATGCATCTTTCCTTAGATTCATTGGTGTTGTACCAGAGTGTGCCGCGGTCCCTTCAATCACAACTTCGATACGCTGGATGCCAACAATAGAGCTCACGATGCCTACATCGGTGTTGGTGTCTTCCAGATGCGGGCCTTGTTCGATATGTAATTCGACGAATTTTGCTATATCGCTGTCAGACAATACGCACTGATCCAATTGTTCAGGCGCTCCGCCGATGAGCCGTATGGCACCGTCCAGTGACAACCCACTGCGATCCTGACGCTCTAGCGCATTTTTGGGGAGTTTGCCTGCCATTGCCCGAGAACCAATGCAGGAAATTCCAAAGTCACTCGGCTCCTCACTTGTAAAGTCAATGACCAAGAAGTCACGCTTTGTCACGATTCCCTGTTCTACGATGCTCCGAGCGACCTCTAGTCCGGCAAGCACGCCTGCGATACCATCAAACCGACCCCCGTTTTGCACCGTATCCAGGTGAGAACCTGTGGCGATGGCAGGAAGATCGCTATGCCCTTTCAGGCGGCCGATCATATTCCCAGCCGGATCGACCGTGGTTTCCATGCCCAGTTTGTCAAACTCCGACTGAAGCCAAGCTCTTGCCTGCCGGTATTCCTTTGTAAAACAACGGCGAGCAAAGGATCCTTCTTCTGTCATCGTTGCTATGGTTTCAATGTCTTTCCATAATCGTTCTTGAGAAATCATAGTGTTACCTTTTGTTTTTGAGATCGATGTTTGATGAGTTTGATGATGGAAATGAGAACAAAGCAGACAATCACAAAAACTAAGCCCTTGCTAATGCCTGATTCTGTAAAGATGCCTAGTTCACCTCTGGAGATAGAGAGAGAACGTCGAAGGTTCTCTTCGAGCATTGGCCCGATAATGAAAGCGATCAAAAACGGAGCGGTGGGGATCTTTGCACTCATCATGAAGTAACCGAGTCCGCCCATAACGAGCAGTACTGCGATATCAAAAGTGTTATTCGTGACTGAGTAGATCCCGAACAGGCACAGGACCAATACACAGGGGAATAAGTAGTGCTTGGGAAGTTTGACGATATGTGAAAACATCCTTGCGGTGATCGAGCCAGCAAAGAACAGAATGAACGAGCTGAGAAGGATACCGATGAACAGCGAATAAATAAGGTTAATATTTGTTTCGAAAAGGAGAGGGCCTGGGTTGATCCCGTGGATCATAAAGGCTCCCAACATGACGCCGGTAATCACATCGCCGGGAATTCCGAGAGCCAATAGAGGGATCATTGTTGCGCCGCAGCAGCCGTTGTTTGCTGACTCTGAAGCAGCGATACCCTCGATGGAGCCATGGCCGAATTCTTCAGGGTTTTTGGAGCTTCGTTTGGCTTCGCTGTAGGAGAAGAATGCGGCCGAAGCTGGTCCGATACCTGGGATAGCGCCAAGAACTACGCCGATTGTGCTTCCTTTGAGAATCGCTTTGGACGAACTTTTAAGATCACGTAATGAGAAGGTGGTTTTTTTCACTTTCATGACAGGAGAAGCGCCTTCGCCTTTGTTCATGATGAGTTTCAATACTTCCGGGATGGCAAACAAGCCAATAAGGACGGGAACGACATTCAATTTACTTTGCAGGTTCTCGTTAAATGCAAAGCGATAGCTGCCATAGATATCCTGACCTACGGTAGCCAGTATCAGGCCCAGGCAGGCGGAAAGGATCCCCTTCCTAAGGTTGCCCTCGGACACTCCCGATATAATAAACAGAGCAATGACCATGATCAGGAAATATTCTGGCGGCCCAATCAGAAGCGCATAAGCGGCAAGGGGAATCGCAAGGAAAATCAGAGCGATGTTAGAGATGAAGTCTCCTATGCATGAAGAATACAGCGCAGCTTTCAGGGCCGTATTCGCTTTCCCTTGCTGGGCGAGTGGGTAACCATCGAGTACAGTACAGGCGGCAGAGGCGGTACCTGGGGTTTTAATTAATATCGCCGAAATTGATGCGCCATATGTACTGCCTTTGTACAGAGCAACCAACAATAAGATGCTCGTGATAGGAGGCATATAAAAGGTAAAAGGAAGCGCGAGCGTGACCGCCATGGTTCCCGTCATTCCGGGAATGGAACCAACGATCACACCAAACCATATACCAGCAACCATGACGATGATATTTTCGAGCGTAAAAACGAGTTCTGCTGCAGAGAGTATTTCATTCAACATATCTGGTTACACTCCTAAGAAGCCGGTTGGAAATTGTGTTTGAGCGATGTTTGTAAATATGAAATATATTAATAAAGTAAACAAAGCAGACACGCCAAAGGCCTTCAAAACAGAGGTCGTGCTTGCTGGGCCTGGATTTGACATCATGATCAAGGCTAAACTAAGAAAGATTGTCGATATGATAAATCCGAGAATAGAGATTAATTCATAATAGAGAATAAATAGGGTAAATATAAAAATAAGCTTGAGTGATTTACCTTTATTGATGTTTATCCTTAATTTGGATATCTGCTTTATGTTGGTTAAAATCATGGAGAAAGAAATAACACAACAAACTGATGTGATCGTATATGGCCAGAAGCTAGGCCCCACAGCAGAATTGGTTAAATAAGCTGGGGTTTCGACCCACACAGGAATAATAAAAAATATGACAAGGAGAGATAATATTAAAAATATTATTCCAATGACTAGTTCATTTCTTTGTTCGTTCATGAGGTGTACTCAAAAAAGGGTAGGGACCTACCCTATTGTTGATGGACAGTTATCTTAATAGCCGAATTTTTTTGAAAGCTCGACAAATAGTTTGTACTGATCGCCAGCAAACGCTTCGGCATCAACCTGGTTGATGAGCGAGATAGCACTACGTTTAGAAACAAGTTCTTTCCACTCGCTATCTTTCTCAACTTGAGTCAGTATGCTTTGCCATTTTTCTACGACATCCTGTGGGAGGTTTTTCGGACCATAAAGGCCACTCCACCCAGTGATCTGCCCCGCCTGTATATAGCCCATCTCTTTCGCTGTCGGTACATCAGGCATGCTGCTCAGACGGTCGGTTGCATAAACCAGCAGCGGGGTGAGTTTGCCTGACTCGATGTGCGGGATTAACGAGCTCCCCGCAATTGCCAAGAAGTCAATATGTCCGCCCAGGAGAGCAGAGGCCATTGCGCCGCCCCCGGTGTAAGGGATAAGGGTGGCCCCTGACTGAGCTTGAATGCCGTTATCGTCAAGCAGGGCCTGAACTGTGAAGCCATCAATCGCAAGCGGGCCTGATGCAGCATAGGTTAGCCTTCCCGGCTCGGCCTTGATTTTCTCGATTAACTGTTCAATCGTCTGGATACCGGATTTAGCATTAACGGCTAAAATCATCGGTGTCGATTCCACGATACTCAGGAAACTGTAGTCATCCCAGTCTGTTGGAGACTGTTTATTTACAGCAGGGTAGAGAGACATACCCACGCGTGACAGGAGCAACGTATAGCCGTCTGGTTTGGATTTGGAAACATAGCTGGCACCAACCATGCCCCCGTTACCTGTCTTGTTGATGACGACGATGGGAGTGTCATCAGTGTACTTTTGAGCCACAAGAGCAAGGGAGCGTGCTGCAATATCAGAAGCGCCACCTGCGCTATATGGCGCAACCAGTGTGATAGCTTTATCTGGATATTCAGATGCAACGGCACCGGTGGAATAAAGTGCACAGATGATTGACGAATAGAAAATACCCTTTTTCATATTATCCCTCTTAGTTGTATGTATTCAGATGTTCAGCAAGTTTTACCTGTTGTTTCATTCGCTCTTCGTAGGTCGTTCTGTTATTTTTTGCTAAAGTAGAAACGAGAACGTTTGCGATAATCATCGGTGCTGCGAAAGTAAATGTTCCGGAAACATTCTCGATGACCATGGTATTCTCTTTTTTCATGGAAATAGGCGACTGGAAGGAGTCCGTAACTGCCAGTACGTTGCAATTTAATTCCGAAAAATACGTTGCCACATCAACGGTCTGCTTGGTATATCGGCTAAAGCTGAAAGAAATCAAAATATCATTGCTGCTGACGAATTGTAATGAGTTAGATAAATTTGAATGAGAGTCATCAAGCAATATAACATTTTTAATGAAATTTTTTAGTAGGAAATGGATATAATAGGCCAGTGAGTATGAGCTCCTGGAACTATGGATATATATCGTATCAGAATTGCTTATTTTGTTGCACCAGTCGTCTATCTTGATCTGGTTTTCAATCGTATTAACTGACTCGATAATTCTCATATCACTAGCGATAATATCATGTAATATGCATCCATCTCCTTTAATAATTTCTTTCGTAATATTCATGGGTTGAAATTGAACTTTAACTTCGGCCTGTAGCTGCTTTTGAAATTCGTTATATCCAGCAAACCCAATAGCTTTCACAAACCGGTTAATGCTGGAAAGGCTGCATCCCGCTGATTGGCTAAACTCACTGATCGTCATGAACGCGACCTCAACCTTATTTACCTGAAGGTAATTCCAGATGGATTGATTCACTCCCTTCAGTGACTCAGTTTCATGTATAGCAGAATTCAAAATGTTCATAGCTCTGTATTGATTGTTTTAACTGTAAGTGAACATACCACTAACAAATACTTGTGGAAAAATATTTCCATTTCAAGTGTGACTCAAGTAATGTTTTTTGCTCTGATAAGGTTTATACCCTACATTTTTGTGGCTAAAATCACTGTTTTTGGCTGTGTTTGACAGGTTTGAATTAATTATTTCCAGAATGGTTCTGGGGTGAATCAGCACGCTGAGTTATAGGTTTGTTATCAAAAATGAAGGAAAATCGGAGGAGACTTGCATGCACTCATCTTTCGCTTCCTGAAAATAATTTGATGATGAAATTTGAAGAGGTGTGCAGCCACAGACAGAGCCTTAAGCACATAAATTTCATCTAAGGCTTTGTCTTTATAGGATTTTTTCTGGGCTGTTTTGCGAGTATTCATGGATTTATATACCATAGCCCTGGCTTTGCTGACTAAATCGGCATGAACTTTTATTTCAGCCAGTGATCTGATCTTATAATGCTCACTGACTTTCTGGATCGACGAAGAAGCACTAAGCCGTTGGTTATGCTCTGAACATCACGGTAACCATGGACGCGCTATCAGTATTCAGACACGGCGATCATGACTGCGCTTATGGTGAAGTGTCTATTAACCTGTCACTTCGTGCTGTTCAAGGTTTCATGAATTCAGTGTTTTCTCTGATGAAAGTACCGCTAACATGCCCGAACTTCAGCAGTCTCAGCAAACGCGTGAAAATACTCGATATCTCCATCAAAATACCTGCTCGAGGTGAAATTCGTCATTTTGCCATTGACGCAACTGGCAAGAAGCTTTTCGGTAAAGGGAAAATGAAAAAGCGTGGTAAGGAGAAACGCCGTTTCAGGCGAAAGTTCCATCTTGCTATTGCTCATCAAGTCATCTGCGCAGAACTCTCGTTATCAACCGTCACTGATCGCGAAATCAGGCCAACGATGCTCAACCAGACTTATCGTCAGATCAAATCGATATCAGATGACGGTGCGTATGATACCAAGCGATTCAACGGAAGAAGGCACAGCCCCTTATTCCGTCCAGATCTGGAACGGCATACTTGGAGCGCGGGTTATCCCAGAAATGTTGCGGTTGGAAACCAGCGGATTCACGGTAGCAATGAACACTGAAAAAAGACCAGTGGTTACCACAGTCGCTCAATCTCGGAAACGGCGATGTCGAGATATAAGCGGCTGCTTGGCTCAGCTTTAAGCCTGCGTGATTACAACGGTCAAGTCGGCGAAGCACTTGCAGCCGTTCGTGCGTTGAACAAGTTAACAGGGTTATGTATCCCTGAAACACATAAAGCTAGATCATGACTTATTTAGGATGGATCTGTTTGTTATCTGAGTTGATCAACAAAGCTATCGCCAGGATCTGACTGTCCGTGTACCGTGATTTGTTCATGCAGAATCTCCTTTCGTTTAGGTTACGAGATAATTCTACTTTTTGTCACTGTTATTTATCGGGGGGATTACCGTGTGTAGCCTGCTCTTCAGCCATTCTAACCAAATTCCATTGGCCCCTTCAAGATATCATCTTTTTGTTTTCGGCTGAGATAGCTGAGGAAACAAAGTATACTCAATAAGATAATTGAAATAATGGGGTGGTTTTTTATGGAACACAATATTTCATGCGAATAAGATGATAAAAAATTGAATTCCCATCTCTTATTGTATGAGATCATCACGGTAAGATAAATGAAGATAAGTGTAAATATGGTTGCAGAGGTAAGATAGTATTTTTTAACTTTGTCGATGTTTTTTTCGAGCTTTTTGTAGATTGGTTCATCTCCCAGTTGAACTTCTTTTGCGTCTACTATTATCGATGTTGGCAGGGCGATTGGTGCATAGCCAGTTATATTCTGTGACAGCCGGTGAATGACACTTTTATCAACAAGGGTAATTGGCTTTTCTTTACCACAAATGTTACATCTTTCAGCGATCACTCGGGGGCTATAGCGGTAAAATATGCCTAACCCTTTCCTTGAATCGTACATTTTTCCATGAGGATTTGCTCGCTTTAAATAATTAGAAAAAATATGATGATCAATTATCAACCCTGCAGCTTGAGCTTTCTCAAGTATCCAGATCAGAGGAACATAAGACAGATCGTCATCTGGGTAACCGCCTCCAACATTTGAGTGCATGCCACTGAACCATACCTGTTCAATTCGAGGTGGATTTTTGGATGTTTTTGATGATTCCTCTACTTCATTTTCCCAAAGAACAGGATGAAAAGTTTCTCTTTCATCATCAATTGCAAGTGCATGGCAGGCTTTCTCTACAATGTGAGAGAGGTGATGATCAGGGAGGTATAAATGAAAAAACTTATTCACTATTTCTTTCATGAATTTTATTGGAGCGCCATAGGCATCGACTGTATCCCATAATCCTACAAATTTTATTTTTATTTCTGGATTCAATTGCTGGATGACATTGGTATGATCTGTGCCTTCTACTCTGTTTTTCCAATTTTTTCGGTACTCACTAAACTTTTGAATCGCTTCTTTTCTCATCTTATCTGGTGACTCACCATTAAAATTGATTAATCCTCTATTTGCGATAAACCCAATCAAAACACGAATAGTAAATGCACCACGACTAAACCCAAAGCAGTAGATATGATCGCCAGGTTTATAATTTCGGCTTAGGAATAGATATAAGTCGATAACATTTCGCCTGAGTCCATATCCAAAGGCGCCGCCAAGGAGCTTCAATGGTTTAAAAGATGATGTTCCAACACCGTCATCATAGAGAGATATTTGAATAACTTCCTGATTATTATAGTCAATCGCTTTGTAAGTCCGCCAGACATTTGTTTTATTGAGTTTTGCAGCACTGTTGCCAGTCCCATCTGAGAGAAGGATGATATTTTTGGTCATGTTGATACCCTCTGATTAGAGTCTCTATATTAATTTAATTTTATTTGTCTTGTTCATTAGAAATGTTACGGATTCCATGTTGCTGCTCTTCATTTATGAAACAATGTCTATTTGTATGGAAATAATCATGCTATAAAACAATATCGAGTTTTTCTGCTATTGTTAAACTAATAATTATGTCAAATTGTCATTGGCGAGGTTAATATGAGCAAGTCTCCTTTTGATAAGTATTACTATAACTTAAAAAATAATTTCAATAGTTTTCTTCCAGGAGGTATTTTACTTGAGAAAATATATATTTATTCTGATAAATATTATTCTGTTGATGATTTGACTTTTAATGATGAGAATGAAAAGTTTAAAGAATTTATTGATTCTAAAAAAGAGAGCATTAACCTTTTAAAAATGAAATTAGAGGATGTGAATGGAAAAGTAAAGAGTGATTACTTATGCATGAGTGACTGTATCAAAGAGATTTCCATGAAAGACAAATCTGCATCCGATTATTTGACATTTAAAATATTTATCGAGAAAAAGGTTAAATTATTATTATGCGGGATGATAAATAGTATAAACGAAGTAGAGGAAATAAAATATGATATTGATTGCTTAGATGTAGAAAGCAGGAAATTTTATGAACAAAGAGGTGGTAGTTTAAAGAAATATTTACAAGCATTAACAGAATCTTATTTGAATTCTTATAAAAATAACTATCCAACGATTTCAAGATCTGGGGTTTCGAAAATATTTCTCAGTGAGATTGACTCAGAGAAAGATAAAATTGAACGTCTGTCGAAAAGAATAAAAACAGAGTTGATGATAGTGAAATCTCTGAGGGAGTATATTCACTTGAAAAGGCGGCGTTTAGATGTGAATATTGATGAATTTGATAAAACCATTAACTTTCTTAAAAAGTTCATAAAAATTGATATTGTAAAAGAGAAAAATATCGAGGGGAGAATGGAACATAAATTAGATGGTTGCGTTTTGATTAAAGATTTTAAAATATTTAATCATTTTGGAATTGAAACCATATCACTTCCGATTGTAGGTGTTTCAGCAATATATTTATTTTCCATTATTTATTTGGTAACATATTTTTATTCTGATTTGTCTTTTTTATTTTATTCTCTAGGGTTTATTTCTTTTTCAGATCTATATGATATTGCTTTAACTTCAATTTCGTTTTATCTATCAGTTTTATTATCTATATTTATTTATTTTAATTATATTGAGAGGTATTATAGATTGATGTTTAAAGAAAGAGATGAAAATAGATTTATTAAGTTAACTCGACATCATCGTTTTGAAATAACAAAGTTAATGAGCTTTTTAGTTATGCCGATAGTGATTTTACCTATTATCTCAGCGATAATTGACATTAATTATGATGAGGGGAAATATATTGTTCAAAAGGGATTTGAAAATCACTATCCAGTTAAAATTCTATTTTCTAATTATACACTTGTCAAGTTAGTCGATAATGAAGAATGGTACAAAGAAACATACTCTTGGATTCCTAACCGTAACATTAGCTGCTTTTATGGTGGCCGAAATTCTGATGATAGTATGGATGTTTGTACAAGTGATAGTGAACCTAAAGTTATATCAGTAGCGGTTCAACTTCATTCACAGGAAAACTTTATGGAAAAGTATTCGCGTTGTTTAATTGAGTCTGTGGATTCTAGTGAATACTTTGAGGTTCATTTTTGTAACAATAGTGATTATGCCATCAATGGATATAAGGTTAATAATGAAAGAGTAGAAAAATTTAATAATAATTGTGATTTGGATTCGAATTCAAATATGGAACAATATAAGGGTAAATATTCGGATAATTATAATGACCTGAAAAGGAAGTTATCACATTATGTTTTGAGTCGTGTTAATGAAAATAAAAAAATTGTAATTTCAGGTCATGCTAGTCAAGTTGGTGACTCTTTAAATAATTTTAAATTATCAAGTACTAGAATTAAGTATGTAATAGATAATCTAATTATTAATAATGGTAATGTTGATGTTGAAAATGACATTAAGGCAAGAATACCTTTTTCTGAACTTCATCCAATAGCACGCAAAATAGATGACCAACGCTCTGTAATTATTATGTTGTGTCAGTTTTAATCGTGAATTTGTGTCATGTTACGAACAAAGTTTGTGAGCAGCACTATCGTGTTGAAAATTGACGGTAAAAAAAGCGAGGCCATTTGGCCTCGCTTTGTTGAACACTGTGATCAAAAACCATCAGTCCTCAATATAGTTCTCGATGCTTGGGCATGAGCAGATCAGATTCCGGTCACCGAAGACGTTGTCGACGCGATTGACGGTTGGCCAGTATTTCGCACCTTTGGTGTGTGCCGATGGGAAGCACGCCAGCTCGCGGCTGTAGCTGTGGTTCCACTCCGCATCCATTAGGTCAGCCTGAGTATGCGGTGCATTGACCAGCGGGTTGTCTTCCAGTGGCCATTCACCAGCCTGAACGCGGGCAATTTCCTGACGGATGGCGATCATTGCATCGCAGAAGCGATCCAGTTCAGCCAGATCTTCCGATTCAGTCGGTTCGATCATCAGAGTGCCAGCAACCGGGAAGGACATGGTTGGCGCGTGGAAACCGTAGTCCATCAGACGCTTCGCGACATCTTCTTCAGAAATGCCAGAGGCTTCTTTCAGCGGACGGATGTCGATAATACATTCGTGCGCGATGCGTCCCTGCGTACCCCGGTACAGGACAGGGTAGTGGTCACGCAGACGTTCCATTACATAGTTTGCGTTCAGAATCGCCAGCTTGGTTGCCTGAGTCAGGCCTTCTGAACCCATCATCGCGATGTAAGCGTAAGAGATTGGCAGAATCGATGCCGAACCCAGTTCAGCCGCAGATACCGCGTACTGAGAACCTTCTGTGGCATTCACAGATTCTACGTGACCTGGCAGGAAGGGAGCCAGATGCGATTTCACACCAATCGGACCCATACCCGGACCGCCACCGCCATGCGGGATACAGAAGGTTTTGTGCAGGTTCAGGTGCGATACATCGGAACCGATAAAACCAGGGTTGGTCAGGCCAACCTGTGCGTTCATGTTTGCGCCGTCCAGATAAACTTGGCCGCCAGCCGCATGAACCAGTTCACACACTTCACGGACTGCTTCTTCGTAGACACCGTGCGTCGACGGGTAAGTAATCATGATGCATGACAGGTTGTCGCGGTGTTTTTCAATTTTCGCTTTCAGATCTTCAACGTCGATGTTGCCGTTTGCATCACAGCCAACGACCACAACTTTCATCGACACCATTGCCGCAGAAGCCGGGTTCGTACCGTGCGCAGAGCTTGGGATCAGGCACACATTCCGGTGCGCTTCACCATTGGCGGCATGGTAACGCTGAATTGCAATCAAACCGGCATACTCGCCCTGAGCACCAGAGTTTGGCTGCAGAGAGAATGCATCGTAGCCAGTGACAGAACACAGCATTTCAGACAGCTTGCTCGCCAGTTGCTGATAACCTTGGGTTTGATCCGCTGGCGCAAACGGGTGCAGGGCACCGAATTCAGGCCAGGTGACCGGAATCATTTCTGCCGCAGCGTTCAGCTTCATGGTGCAGCTGCCCAGTGGGATCATGCCGTGTGTGAGTGAATAGTCTTTGTTTTCCAGTTTCTTCATGTAACGCATCATTTGCGTTTCGCTGTGATACTGGTTAAAGACAGGGTGCGTCAGGTATTCACTGGTGCGGCGGCAGTTTTCCGGAATTGCGGCGAACTCGTTTGCTGCAATGTCGTCGGTAAACGCGGTGGCTTTCAGCGACTGGCCAGTGAAAATTTCCAGCAGTTCTTCAACATCAGAAACCTGCGTGGTTTCGTCCAGGCTGACACCCAGCTTGTCGCTGTACTTGCGCAGGTTGATTCCTGCAGCCAGCGCTTTTTTGTAGATCGCGTCGGTTTGTTTTGCCGTGTTGACGGTGATGGTATCGAAGAAGGTGTCATTCACCAGTTCAATGCCAGCGTTTTTCAGGCCAGCAGCCAGAATTGCAGTCAGGTGATGCACGCGACGGCCGATTTTACGCAGACCTTCCGGACCATGATACAGGGCATAAAATGCAGCCATGTTTGCCAGCAGTGCCTGAGCCGTACAAATGTTCGAGGTCGCTTTTTCACGACGGATATGCTGCTCACGGGTTTGCATCGCCATGCGCAACGCCTGATTGCCTTTAGCGTCTTTTGATACGCCAATGACACGGCCAGGCATGGTGCGTTTGTGAGCATCTTTGGTTGCCATGAAGCCAGCGTGCGGGCCACCAAAGCCCATTGGAACGCCGAAGCGCTGTGCGCTGCCGATGACAACGTCTGCGCCCATGTCGCCCGGTGCTTTCAGCAGCGTCAGTGCCAGCAGATCAGAAGCAACAGCCACCAGAGTCTTCTTGGCATGTGCTTTTTCGATGATGTCAGACAGGTCGGACACGGCACCTGTCGTGCCCGGGTACTGAACCAGTGCACCGAAAACGTCGTGATTGTCCAGTTCTTCTGCTTTGCCGCGAATGATTTCGATGCCGATGTATTCGGCACGGGTCACAACCACATCAATGGTTTGTGGATGCAGGTCTGTCGAGACGAAGAATGTTTTGCTCTTGCTTTTGCTCGCACGCTGACACAGGGTCATCGCTTCTGCAGCAGCAGTTGCTTCATCCAGCAGGGAAGCGTTCGCCAGTTCCATGCCGGTCAGATCCATGATCATTTGCTGATAGTTCAGCAGGGATTCCAGACGGCCCTGAGAGATTTCTGGCTGATAAGGCGTGTATGCGGTGTACCAGCCTGGATTTTCCAGGACGTTGCGCAGAATCACGTTCGGCGTGAAGGTGTTGTAGTAACCCTGACCGATGAAACTGCGGTTGATGACGTTTTGGCTCGCAACGACTTTCAGCGCAGCGAGCATATCTGCTTCGCTTTGTGGCTGATCCAGCTTCATGGCTTCTTTCAGACGAATGGAAGCCGGGACAGTTTCTTCAATCAACTTGTCAATGCTGTCGACGCCGATGGTGTTCAGCATGGTTGCTTGCTGTGCTGCATTCGGGCCGTTGTGACGGGTTGCAAAGGCTTGGTCGTCACTGAGTGCATGTAAAAGGTTCATGTCGGTCATGGTTCTTTCCTGAACAGTTACTACACATTGCCAGTCAAGTGCCGGCAATGGCGAGAAATCTCTTGGGTGGAAAAACGGCTTTCAATCCGAAAGCCGTGGTGTTCCTTAGTCTTCGATCGTCGCCTGATACTGGTCTTGATCGATCAGCTTGCTCAGTTCTTCAACATCAGCAATCTTGATTTTAGCAATCCAGCCGCCTTCGAACGGTTCTTCGTTGATCAGCTCCGGGCTGTCCGACAGATCTTCGTTGATGGCAACAATTTCACCTGTGACAGGCGCGTAAATATCAGAGGCCGCTTTCACAGACTCAACCAGAGAGAAAGACTCACCGGCTTCAGTGCTATCACCGACTTCAGGCAGGTCTACGAAAACCACATCACCCAGCAGGCCTTGAGCGTGGTCTGTGATTCCCATGGTGATTGTGCCGTCGCCGTTGTCGCGTACCCACTCGTGGCTTTCAGTAAACTTCAGGTTGCTCATTTGAATCTCCTTGCGCAATGTTTCCGCATCTTTTGTTATTTATACCGGCAGGAGCAGGGCTTCCGCCGGTTGATTTCCTTCATCCGCTGCGACGTTAAATCGCAGCTTCCTGATTAATGGTACAGCGGGAAGCGGCTGCACAGCTTTTGGACCTGCTGCTTCACGCGTTGTTCAACTTCACTGTTATCCTCTGGATTTGCCGCCAGGCCATCCAGCACATCACCAATCCATTCACCGATTTGTTTAAATTCGGCTTCACCAAAGCCACGGCTTGTCCCGGCAGGGGTGCCTAAACGAATGCCAGACGTGACCATTGGCTTTTCCGGATCAAACGGAATTCCGTTTTTGTTACAGGTGATGCCAGCGCGCTCCAGCGCTTCTTCAACCTGATTGCCTTTCAGACCCTTCGGACGCAGGTCAACCAGCATCAGGTGTGTGTCGGTGCCGCCTGTGACAATGTCACAACCACGTTCCTGCAGGGTTTCTGCCAGAACTTTGGCGTTGTTGATCACACGCTTGATATACAGCTTGAATTCTGGTTCCAGCGCTTCACCCAGTGCAACGGCTTTACCTGCGATCACATGCATTAGCGGACCACCTTGCAGCCCTGGGAAAACCGCCGAATTAATCTTCTTATTGATGTCTTCGAGGTTGGTCAGAATCATGCCGCCACGAGGACCACGCAATGTTTTGTGCGTTGTTGTTGTCACCACATGTGCATGCGGCAGTGGCGACGGATGTTCACCGGCAGCAATCAGGCCAGCAATATGGGCCATGTCGACCATCAGGTAGGCATCGACTTCATCGGCAATGGCGCGGAATTTTTCGAAATCGACCTGACGCGGAATGGCTGAGCCACCCGCAATAATCATTTTTGGTTTGTGCTCAAGCGCCAGCTCACGAACTTGATCGTAGTCGATATCGCAGCTGCCTTGCTTCACACCATACTGGATGGCATTAAACCATTTACCCGACAGAGCAGGGCGTGCACCGTGTGTCAGGTGACCCCCGGCATCCAGAGACATGCCCAGAATTGTATCGCCCGGTTGCAGCAGCGCCAGCATCACCGCCCCATTGGCCTGTGCGCCAGAGTGTGGCTGAACGTTGACGTATTCGCACTGGAACAGTTGTTTGGCACGTGAAATGGCAATGCGTTCAACTTCATCCACATGTTCGCAACCGCCGTAGTAACGGCGACCTGCGTAGCCTTCTGCATACTTGTTTGTCAGGCAAGTGCCTTGCGCCTGCATCACAGCCTTGGAAACAATGTTTTCGGATGCAATCAGCTCAATTTGCTGGTTCTGGCGGTTCAGCTCTGCGGTAATCCCGGCATTCACGGCTCCATCAACCTCAGCAAGGTTGGTTGAGAAGAACATCTCCAGATCATGGTTTTGGTATGAAGCTTTCATTTCACGTTATCCTCAATTCGCACTCTGAACCGGTGAATCAGCGCGGCTTGCAGAGCGGTGACTATTGTTATCGTCAGTGGTCACGCTTTGGTTTTCAGGTATGCATCTTGGTGTGCTTGCCTAACAAATGCGTAACATACGCTTCTATTGATAACGGATCAATCCGGAATTTCCAATAGTGGATAACTGTTCACTTTAGTGTCCGTAATCTTACGCAAACGTTTGCTTCTTGTCATGTAAATTTCTATGATGTGCACCAACTTTTCGGATTTTTCAGGTGAGTCATTGAACGCTTTAACGTGATTTTGACCCGTGTAATGCCAGAGGTAGCAAGGTTTTCTGGTAAGTTTTGAAATCAGTCCGCGTTTCATTCAGCAACATTGAAATCTGTTTGGAAACCAAAGTTGAAGGATAAATAAGATGATTTTTTGCACAAGGTTTCCTATTGGAAACTAAATCTCAAATTTGATGCATTGGTCATGTTTTTGTTATTGGCTTGCTTTCCTGTTGTGAATGGGGTGTGCCAGAATGTGCACAGAATCGCCATGGAGGGCAAAGATGAACAGTGATGACAATCATGTGGATCCATATCCATCGCTTACGGTAGCCAGGGATCAGGAAAACGACAAAGAATCCATTGAGCCTATGCAGTTAGGAAAGCGTCTGAAAGAGATCAGGATGGCGCACGGGCTGACACTGGAAGAAGCCAGTAAACGGACCGGTCTGGCCCGTTCGACATTGTCTAAGATTGAAAACGAACAGATTTCTCCGACATTTCAGGCGATGCAAAAACTGGCCACAGGGTTGCAGATTGATATTCCGCAACTCTTTGCGCCCCCCAAACAAATTGTTGCGACGGGTCGCCGTGATATCACCCGAAAAGATGAAGGGAAACCGCACCCGACAACAACCTATGAACATGAGCTGCTGGCAACACAGCTCCGAAACAAGAAGATGATGCCGTTCAAGTCACGCGTTCGTGCCCGGCATTTCGAAGATTACCCGGACTGGATTCGCCATGACGGGGAAGAGTTTCTGCTGGTGCTATCTGGCAGCATTACCTTCTTTTCAGAGTTTTATGAACCGGTACAGCTCGGGGAAGGGGATTCGGTGTATTACGACGCGACCATGGGCCACATGCTGGTGTCGGTGAGTGAAGAGGATGCCCAGATTTTGTGGGTGACCGCATCTTAATCAGAGAATCTTTTTAAATAAATCAATAGGGGCATCGGGTTCTGTCGCATTTTGTGACCTGCTCGGTTGAGTGGTTGGAAACTTTGTCTACTATTGGAAACATGAAAACATTTTCGCTACATGCTGTCTTCATGAGAGCAACATCTTCGCAGTGATCGCCTGATTGAGGCCGTCACAAGAATTGATGGAACAACCGCAGTGCGCGGTGAATGGAGTAAAAATCAATGTCTCAGGATCTTCTCGTAACACCTCTGCATGCCCTGCATATTGAAATGGGCGCTAAAATGGTTCCGTTTGCGGGCTATGATATGCCGGTTCAGTACGCACTGGGCGTCCGGAAAGAGCACATTCATTGCCGTGAATCTGCCGGCCTGTTTGATGTGTCGCACATGGGTCAGCTGCGTTTGCATGGTGCGAATGCCGCCAAAGCGCTGGAAGCACTGGTGCCAGTTGACATCATTGACTTGCCTGAAGGTAAGCAGCGCTACGCATTTTTCACCAATGAAGCGGGTGGTATTCTGGACGACCTGATGGTAACCAACTTTGGTGATCACCTGTTTGTGGTTGTGAATGCGGCCTGTAAAGATCAGGATATTGCACACATCAAAGCGCACCTGCCTTCGGATGTCACGCTGGAAGTGATTGAAGATCGCGCGTTACTGGCGCTGCAAGGCCCCAAAGCAGCAGCGGTTCTGGCGCGTTTGAATCCTGCTGCCAGCGAGATGCTGTTTATGGATGCCATCAAGCTGGAGCTTCAAGGGGTTGAATGTTACGTCAGCCGTTCTGGCTACACCGGCGAAGATGGTTACGAAATTTCTGTCCCTTCTGCACAGGCGGAAGCACTGGCGCGTACGCTATTGGGTTATGAGGAAGTGGAATGGATTGGTCTGGGTGCGCGTGATTCGCTGCGTCTGGAGTGTGGCTTGTGTCTGTACGGACATGACATCGACACCACGACAACACCCGTAGAAGCAAGCCTGTTGTGGGGCATCAGCAAACCTCGCCGTGCAGACGGTGAGCGTGCGGGCGGTTTCCCGGGTGCTGATCTGATTCTGAAGCAGATCGAAACCAAAGATGTGGCCCGTAAGCGTGTGGGTTTGATTGGTCAGTCCAAGGCGCCGGTTCGCGAAGGCAGTAAATTGTTTGATGCGAACGATAACGAAATTGGCATTGTCACCAGCGGCACTTTTGGTCCGACCAAAGAAGCACCGGTTGCCATGGCGTATGTCAAAACTGAGTTTGCCACGATTGGTACTGAGATTTTTGCAGAAGTTCGCGGTAAGAAACTGCCAATGACTGTTGAGAAGATGCCGTTTGTCCCGCAACGCTACTACCGCGGTTAATCGGGCACGCTGGCATCATGTGCGGGCATTGCTCAGATGCCTGTTCATGATCTTCTTAAAAGCGGAAAGTTCAGAACGACAAAAGGAGCGCCTAGCGCTCCTTTTGATCTGATGCCGGGTGGTCGTTTTAACTGTCCAGCATGTTATAAGCTGATGTAAACATCAGGCTGAATCCATCCTGAGTGATTTCCTGAGGTGTCAGCTCGGCTGCCTCTAAACGTCGGTAACACTCACTTAAAGCTGCAATCACGCGCTCTTGCTCTTGTTTGTCCAGTAATTCTGCGTTCATTTTATGCTCACTTCTGCTTTTTGCTTTTATTCTTCAGGCTCACATGGCAATACGAAAACCGTGTGAGATGCAGAAAACGCTGTGATTGTCTTTGTTCAGGATGGTGCACAAAGCACATGACAGCTATTTCTGTCGGTTACATAACTTGTGATACAGAATAGTAAGCAAACCGAAAGCCATTGTCAGGCGCAGGTCAAACCTGTTCACTGACAATGACTATCAAAATCAAAGATTAATAACGCTGATTGATGTCGTGCAACTTATTCATGAAACGCTGAATCTGAGTTTCATTGTTATTGTGGAATTCAGAGGTGGTCTGATTGATCACTGTGTCCGGATCTTCATTCAGGGTATGGAAGCGATAGGTGTTGTGGAAGTTCACATCCACACTCACCTGACCATCCGATAAGCTCACGCTGTATCCGTCATAGCTTTCAGTACAGATGATATCTTCCAGTTGCTTGCCATTTTCAACCGTTTTCCCCTGAGTTTTCACTTTCTCATAAACGTTCAGCAGGGTTCGGATATCGACACTGTTTTTCATCTTCTCCTCCCGTTCAAAAACGCCATCCTCCCTTAAATTTAGGTGTTGCTTAGATGCATGCAAGTGAATTTGCAAGGAGGGTTAATCTGGATCAATTCTAGTTGTAACATTTTAATTACAAGGCGTTGTTCAGAAGACGAAACACTTAAGCAGACTATTTCAAAACAAGGTAGTGACCTCTGTAAAAGCGCGTGTTAATTTGAGTGACATCACAATAACTAAACGGAATTTTACTGATGTTCAAGCAGCTTACTGAGGCACAACTCGATCCGATTTTATCCCTGACGCAATTGTTCCGCGCAGATGCCCGTCCAGACAAAATGGATCTCGGCATCGGGGTGTATAAAAACAGTGCCGGCGAAACGCCAATCATGCAGGCCGTGCTGCAAGCCGAGCAACAACTGCTGGATACTCAGAAAACCAAGGCTTATGTCGGCCTGGCCGGAGATGAAGTTTTCAATCAGTCGATGATGGATCTGCTGATTCAGGGCACCTCGGCGCATGGCCGGGCAGCCGCTGTTCAGACACCGGGCGCCAGTGGTGCATTGCGTATGTTGGCCGACCTAATGCGTTTGGCGCAACCGGACACCACGGTCTGGATTTCAAACCCGAGCTATGTGAATCACAAGCCAGTGATGGAAGCTGCGGGTCTGAACGTGAAGTTTTATCCGTATTTTGATCCGGCGACCAAGCAGGTGAATCGTGATGCCATGCTGACAGAACTGGCAAAAGCCGGTCCGAAAGATGTGGTGCTGCTGCATGGTTGCTGCCATAACCCGACGGGTGCCGATATTGCGTTTGAAGACTGGCAGGCGATTACAGAGCTGGCCAATAAGAATGGTTTCCTGCCGTTTGTCGATATCGCTTATCAGGGCTTTGGTGACGGGCTGGAGCAGGATGCAGCCGGACTACGTTATCTGGCTGATCATGTTGAAGAAATGATTGTGGCGACCTCTTGCTCGAAGAATTTCGGTTTGTACCGTGAGCGGACTGGTGCAGCAATCGTGATCAGTGATTCACTGAAAGAAGCCCAGAAGGCGAAAGGCCGTATTTTGCAACTGGCCCGTGCGTCTTACACCATGCCGCCGGATCATGGCGCTGCGCTGGTTGCGACGATTCTGAACGATGAAGCATTAACGGCAACCTGGAAAACAGAGCTGAATGACATGAACCAGCGCCTGTTACGCTTACGTGCCGGACTAACGCAAGCCGTTCGCGATCAGGGTTCGACTGATTTTGACTTCATTGAAAAACACAAAGGCATGTTCTCTGTCACTGGCCTGAGTCCGGAGCAGATTCTGAAGATGCGTGAGCAGTTTGGGATTTATGCCGTGGGCGATGGTCGGATTAATATTGCAGGCTTACAGGAAGACAAGCTGGATTATCTCGCGACAGCACTGCTGAGTGTCAGCAAATAATCAGCCGAGTCTGAAGACGAAAGCTGATGACAGAAGAAGGAGCCGCAGGGCTCCTTCTTTGTTTTAAAAGCGTTATTGTGCCGACGATGGATCCGGAAAAGTGAACATGGCCTGAACCGGATAATGGTCTGACAGATCACTGTAGTAGCCGTTGTGCCAGTATTCACCTTCAGGCAATGGCCATTTGCCTTTCAGATAATGCCAGTACCATTGCTCGTGAGACTGCAGCTTGATCACCTGCATGGCGGTTGGTACTGAAGGTTGCAGGTAATCGCCATGCCACAATACGTAGTCCAGGGTGTCGTTGTAATTCAGAGAATAGCCGTCACGATAGGCCCCGGATTTTGTGACCCAATTATATTTGGCTGAAAAGCTGCCCACCGAGTCATCGGGAAAATTGAGTTTGCTGTGTGTGGTGGCAAGCATGTCCTGAATCTGGTCCTGACGACTCCATTCAACGTTCAAATCACCGGCAATGATGACAGGCTCTGTGGCAGGGATTTGCTCTGCAGTAATAAAGCGTTGCATTTCCGCTAACTGAGCCATCCGCACCGGATGTTCCTTGTCGGGATTATCGGTGCTGGATTGCAAATGCGTGCCGAGCACGTGAAACCGCTGGCCGTTTTTCTCGAGGGTGATATAAGCAAATCCTTTATTGGAATAATAATCCCAGGTGCCTCGCTCACTGGCCTGATAGACATGAGCTTTTTGGCTCAGAATCGGATAGCGGGAGAGAATCGTGACACCCCCGCGAACCACGACAATCGAATTCGAACAGTCACCGGTGAGTGCATCCCAGCCTTTGCCGCTGCAATCCAGGCCGACAACCGGCGTTTGGTAAGGGTAAAGTGTCCCCAATTCACTGAGCATGTTTTCGGAATCTGCGTTATACGCTTCGTTGATGATCAGGACATCCGGTGTGTTACTGAGTGCTTCAATGGCTGACGGAATGCGTTGCGCACGGTTTGCCTGGTCCCAGTCACCAACTGGCAGTTGCATGGTGTTATAAGCCATGACATTCAGGGTTTCTGCATGTGTTGCAGCAGACAGCAGCAAACAGGTTGCGCCTAAAACTTTCTTCATTACTTCTTTCCTGCTTCCGATTGATTTTAGGGGTTCATCTCGAGGAAAGAGCATAGAAGCGAATATGTTAAACCAGTGTGAATCATTAGTGAAACTTGATGCGTACAAGCAAAATTGCCAATCGAAATGAGAAGTGTCTCGAAGAAATTAATTCGTTGAACGCAGGTAAAATTCCAGCGAGGTGCAGTAAAGACAGGCCGTGATGCATTGGGTTCAAAGGCGCTGGGACAGGCTGTTCCGGAAGGCGGCTGGGCCCGCTGACCGAATCGGTGCAGGCCGAACGATCAGCACTGCCAGATCTGGGGAGCGAGTGTCGCCGCCTGAGTCGTCAGCCATGCGGTCATGGCGTGTTCGAGTGCTTGCTGATTGGGCAGAGGAAAAGCACAAACATCACTGATCAGAACATGATCCGGTACATCCGGATGGGTGAATAACATACCGCAAGCAACAGGTTTGCTCTGAAAAAATCCAACGAATAATTGTGCCGGGCTGGATTCATCCAGCATGATTTGAGTCAGAAACTCAATGATGGCTTCAGCATCCTGTTCGTCCCACTGGCTCGCCTGAACCAAGGCATAACGGATAGTCAGCGGGTGACAATCCACCGGATAAATGCTCAGCAGTGATTGTGGGGGTGTGGCAGGTGCTGGCTGGAAAGGAACGGTATTTGGTGCTTGTTGTGTGGTCTGATATAAGGCCAGTCCTTGTTTGCTGAGTGGTGTCGGAAACTCAGCTTCCGTGATGTGACTGCCCATCCAGGCGTTTTTCAGTGTAATTAATTGAGTCACTTGAGCATGCATAGGTATTGGCTTCTTCTGAATTCAGCCCCAAACATACAGGAAAGCGCTGCACGAGGGTATGCTAAATTGCTGAAAAAAGATCATTCAAGGCTCAATGTTTATCGAAGTAGTCTTTATTGCGGATATATTTATGCATGTAATGATAAGTGATCGGCCTGAGAAGCCAACTGACTAAAGATTTGTACAGTCGGTTTGGCGTCGAAATGTTGTCATAGATTTTTTCATTGTGAAGCCACAGCATTTTTCCCACATGCCAGTACAGCAGTGGAATCGCCGGTAAGAAAGTGACGATATCCAGATCGCAGCAAATCCTGTAAGTGCAGTGCTGATAGCTGTACGCCTGTTTAAAGCTCCAGAAGCCTGCGGCGGGTTGTCCGAAGGTCACAATCCGTTTGATTGCGTCCGGAAACTCGAGGCCAAGCCGCTCTGCGGTTAATACCGCCATGGCACCGCCCGAGGAGTGACCCGTTAAAGACACGCGTTTTCCCTGCTGGATCAGCGGCGCTAACGTGTTTCGGATTTGCTGGTATAAGGACTCCGCCTGAAAGTGGCGTGCATCGGTTGCCTGAAGGAAGTCGGCTTCCTGAGATGTCGACATGGACGGACGCAATTGCTCATAAGGATTGCTATCGACTTTGCTGCTTTGCTGAAGTAAATAGTGGTAGCCCCAATGCACATGATAAGGGCGTTTACCGCTGATCATTTTTTTGGGAAAACAGGCAAAATTGAGCAGCCAGTCCCACAGATTCTGCGACCCTTTAAAGACAACTATCACCTCGTTTTTCTGACCCCATAAGACCCGGATGATGGTGCGTCCCCAGCGGTCTGTGATATCGCGCCTGCCTTCGGTCTCGAAGCCATATTGGGTATGGTCAAAATCCGCGGGGTAGGCTTCCCGGCACAGGATTGCATAGCGCTCGTACTGATAGCGTTTAAGTTTCTTCATATCTGCCGGAAGGGATACCTCTGAATCACAATTCACTTCTGCAGCCTAAGTTGTGAATATCGCAAATTCATGACAATGCGGTGCTCCGAAAAATTTTGTCTACACTTGAGCCAGAGCGCGGTGGCAAAAATATGAATGTCGTCAATCAGTAAGCGCATCAGATGAGTTTCAGAGAACAAGCCTATGCATGCTTGTTTTTTGTTCAAGATGCTGTCATTTTGTGTGGGTAAGCTATGCGTATCAGGTATTGTGCGTATGATGCGCCTGACTGTTGAGGGCATACAATCTGGGTGCGGCGCCCGGGATGTTACAAGGACAATTGTGATTGAGAAGCCAATTTTAGGAGAATGACTGATGGACAACGGTTTACAAAAGGCTTTAGAACAACAGTGGACTTCACCGGTATTTGACCCGACTGCTTATTTCAAACCCGTGGAAACCTGGATGCAGGTCCACCGTGTTTGGGAATCGATCGCAGCCAAGCAGTTCAAAGCAGCAACACATGACAGTTTCGACAACGCGCTGAAAAATATTGAAGCAGCAGACAAAGCCTTTCATGAAAAGGTGCAGCAGACGAAAGAGCAGGGACTGGTATTTCCTTTCGATATGATGCAGCTGGCCAGCGACAATATGGTTGCGGGCTGGAATGCCGTCACGGGTCTCACTGCAGAAAGTTCGGTTGAGCAGATTGAGCTCCTGGAAGATGCACTGGCTCAGAAAACCGTGGAATGTGAGAAAGCCCTGAAGGCGAAACAGACAGCACAGCGGAATCAGCGGAAAGCCAAAACTGATCTGGATGCTGCCAATGAAAAGCTGAAAGCATTGAATGAGGATCTGAAGGCATCTAAAACCGAACTCGATTCTGAAAAGAAATCGGTGAAAAAGCTTCAGTCTGAATGGCTGACAGAGCAGCAAAAGCTCATCAAAGAAAATGATCTGCTGAAGCAGCAGGTGGCTGAATTACAGCAAAAGCAAGCGGCGTTAGCGAAAGTTTCAGACGCCTCATGATATTCCACGATACGTCAAAAAGAGTGAAGGGCGCCCTCGGGCGCTTTTTTTGTGGTTCGGATACGTGCAGAAAGGGCAACCGGACAGGCACTCAGGCGCTGAATATCGGGGGAAAGCATCCATCCTGACCGGTTGCCAGAAACCGAAAAACGACGGAGTAAGTCGCTCATTTCCGGATGGAAATTCAGCTGTCCGCAGTCGCACGCCGGTTTCATGGTGATTCAATTTAGACTAAAATAGGGAAACAAAAAATTGAACAGTTGAAACAAAAAGGTTCCTCTTTTTTATGAGCGGTCAGCGCCTTAAAACTCAATTTCAGCGTCTTTACACCCATTTTTCCGGTCAGGACAGCGATACAAACCTCCAGGATATCTCCGAAATATTGTTCTGTACGCGGCGCAATGTGCGGATGGTCATCAATAAAATGGTGGATAAGGGCTGGATTGAATGGGAGCCGGCGATCGGCCGGGGAAAGCAGTCCCGCTTGGTTTTCCAGAGCACAGATACCGAACTTCAGTATCATCATGCCCGCAAGCTGGTCGCTGATGGCAAGCTGGAACCGGCACTGGAGGCGCTGGGGAACGATGCCAACCGGCTGGCACAGCTGATTCAGGAGCAGCTTGGGCTGACCACGCAGAAAGGACGGCAGATTGTCCGGGTGCCTTACTATCGGGCGTTTACCAATCTGAATCCGCTCCGGCCATTGCGCCGTTCCGAGCAGCATCTGGTCCGGCAGATTTTCAATGGCCTGACCCGGATGAATGAGGAAAAAGAGGAAGTGGAGGGCGATCTGGCCCATCACTGGGAATCATTTACGCCGCGGCACTGGCGATTTTATCTGCGTCCGGCGGTTCGTTTTCATGACGGCAGTCTGCTGGACAGCCAGGATGTGTTAGCCAGCCTTGAACGGCTGAAATCACATCGCTTATTCCGTCATCTGGAGACCATTACTTCACCGTTCCCGAACACCATTGATATTCGTTTAAGTCATGATGATCGGCGGTTGCCCGATTTGCTGACGAACATTATGGCCGTCATTCAGCCCGCAATGCTGGATGAAGCCAGAGAAGCCGAACTGTTTCCTGTCGGCACCGGGCCTTATAAAGTGGTTAAGAATGATAAACAGCGATTGATTCTGGAAGCCTTTGATCAATATTTTGGATTCAGAGCGCTGATTGATGTGGTTGAAATCTGGATTCTGACTGGCGTTACAGCGTGCTACCTGCAACCCAGCACGGATAAAATCGCCACACCGGTTAATGAAGTGCCCGAGCGGTTAACGCTCGATGAAGGCTGTAATTATCTGCTGATGAATCGGGTGAACGGTCTGGCCAGTGATCCGGAATGGCTGGCTTATTTCCAGAGCCGGCTTGGCCCGGTGCCTTTATTGTCGCGGATGCACCCCGGCGAAATTGGCGAAATCCGGTTGATCAATGCCTATGGTCTTTTACCGGGCTGGACAGACACCAATCCGCTTATTTCACCAGCGCCGATCCCGGCAAAGCGCATGGTTACCCTGGCATTTCCGCAGCATCACCCGGTTTATCATGAAGTCGCCAGAGCCATCGAAAGTGTGCTGGCTGAAGATGGCTTACGCCTGAAAGTCATGGAAATGAGCAATACAGATGTCCTGATGGGGAAACATGCGGAAAAGATTGATCTCTGGCTGAATGGTATGAGTATGAGCCATCACAGGGATGATGCATTTCTGGCATGGTTTTATAGCTTTGACCATATTTCCCGTGTGATGCCAGAAACAGAATTTGAAGCACTGGATCAACAAGTGGTTCACTGGCGGGCAATGGCGTCGCAGCCTTGTCCGAGCCATGACATTGGTTCGATTCTGGTTCGCAGCGGGCAGGTGATTCCGCTGTTTCATGCCTGGCTGGGCGTGAACAGTGCCGGGCCAGTGCAAGGCATGGAGCCAAATTCGATGGGATGGTTTGATTTCAAATCGGTATGGCTCAAACCGGGGTCAACATCCTGACCCCGGCAGATGAGGAAAGCTAAGTTATTGGGTGGTTTTCATGGTGGGTTGATCATCCCTGGGAACCCAGTCTTGCTCACTGAACCAGTTTCCAATCGGACGCCAGACAGTATCCAGAATGGATTTATACCAGGGGGCTTTTTCAGAGGCTTCTGCGGCTAAAATGGGCTGGACGGTGATCAGGCTGTCCCCCATATACCATTCGACTTTACCAACCTGCTGACCTTTGGCAATCGGGGCTTCAAGGTTACTGTTATAAAACACCTGATGCGCTAAATTGGTCCGCTGACGCCGGGGTACGGTAATCACACCGCCATCCCCCAGTTCGACCTGAACATTCGAAGGCGAACCGTACCAGACTCTGGCTTTTTTCAGCGTTTTGCTATCAAATTTCGGATTGAGGTCCTGATAAAACCGGAAACCCCAGGTCAGAAGTTTTTTGCTTTCATTTCTGCGCGCGTTGACATCTTCAGTGCCTAACACCACCGCAATGAGCCGCATGTCACCCTGAATCGCAGAAGAAACCAGGCTATAGCCTGCTTCTTTGGTGTATCCGGTTTTTACCCCGTCTGCATTCAGGCTGGCATCCCAGAGCAGCGGGTTCCGGTTGCCCTGTTTGATGTTGTGGTAGGTAAAGGATTTCAGTTTGAACAACGCATAGATGTCCGGCATGTCCTGAATCAGGGCCCGGGTCAGCAAAGCCATGTCGTAAGCCGATGTAGACTGAGAGTCACTGTCCAGCCCGTGCGGATTCGTGAAGTAGGTATTTTTCATCCCGATTCTTTCCGCTTCGCGATTCATCATTTCAATAAACGCTGAAGAATGTCCGGCGATATGCTCTGCCAGTGCAACAGTGGCATCGTTCCCGGAAGAAATAATGACACCGTGGTTCAAATCATCAACCGTGACTTCATCCCCAACGTTCAGGAACATGATTGAAGAACCGGGGAATTTTTTCCCCCAGGCATTTTCACTGATCACAACTCTGTCATCCTGATGAATATGCCCGGCTTTCAATTCCTTTCCGACGATATAAGTGGTCATGATTTTGACAAGGCTGGCGGGGGCGTGAGGCTTGTTTTCATCACTTCCGGCAATGACCTGGCCGGATTCATAGCTCATCAGAACCCAGGCATCTGCCGCAATCTCAGGCGGACTCGGCATGATCGTCTCATCCGCCTTTGCAGGCGATAACCAGAAAACCGGCAGGCTAAAAGCCCAGCACAGCACAGCGGGTTTTAAGCACGTTTTCTTCATATTCCAGTGTCCCCATCGGATGACGTCGACTTACTTTCAGCTTAGTCAAAACTCTGTTCCTGAGGATAATTTTTACGTGGGCAGCTAACATGAAAGTCACAGGAAAACTTACTCCGATGCATGTCATCATTGATGGATACGCAGATTGTTATTTCTTGATTCATGTATCAAAAAGCAATCAAGGTTTTCATGCATTTCTTTGCGTTTTGCGATAAATGTGTAACTTTATCGCTGCACAATCATGTCATGACACCGGATGAAAGGAACCAACGGCCATGAAACGCAACGCAATTTTGCTGGGATTACTGACTTTGGGAACGGCGGCAAATGCATATGCCGAGATCAGCAATGGTGATTTTGAAGACTGGAATCAAACCGGTGCGATTGGCTGGACGACGGTCGACTCAGGCATTCGTCTTCGTGAAACCAATCAGCAAGTACGTTCCGGCAATCGGGCGGCTGAGGTTACGGTGATGACGGGAGCGCAGGAGACAACGGATTTGCGCCAACGTATTCAGGTGACTGCGGGCCAGACGTATGACTTTTCAGTCTGGGTCTTACATACCGAAGGGCAGGTGGCGGCCCGTCTTTATGTGGATGGTTATCAGGGCTACTCATTGCCTGCGAATACAGGCCAGTGGCAGCAGCTAACGTATCGTTATACCGCGTCTGTGAGTCAAACCATCGAAATTGGACTGCGGTTCTACGATCAGCCGGGATTTGACGGCGCTGAAGTGGTTTATGTGGATCAGTTTTCACCCGCTGAAAACGCAGGAGAAGCAGGGAATCCACCGGCGTCGGGCAACGGGATTGAAAACCTGTCGAGCGACTACCAAAGTGCAGCCGGATTGAGTGGCTATGCGCTTAAAACAGCGCTTCATCAGATCATTCAGAATCACAGCGTACAGAGTTATGGCGATCTCTGGACCTTTTATTACTCCGGCGACCTTGATTCGAGTTATGAAAAAGACGGCAGTATTCTGGATATATACTCCGAAAAGCCTGCCGGGGCAGATACTTTCAGTTTCTCTCCAGGTAATGATCAGTGTGGCAGCTATCGCGGAGAAGGGGACTGCTATAACCGCGAACACAGCTTTCCCCGCAGTTGGTTTGGCGGGGCCGTCAGCCCGATGAATACGGATGTCCACCATATTTTCCCGACCGACGGTTATGTGAATTCGAAACGGAGCAGTTATCCTTATGGCGAAGTGATCAGCGCCGTTTATACTTCATCGAATGGTTCGAAATTAGGTGCAGCACGCGCAGGATTAGGCTACACCGGCACGGTCTTCGAACCGATTGATGACTTCAAAGGGGATATTGCCCGTGCCTATTTTTATATGGCGACCCGTTATCAGAATGTGATTGCCGGATGGGAGTCACAAAGTAATTTTGGCGATGCAGTTCTGGATGGCAGCCGCGATCAGGTTTTTGAAGACTGGTTTTTAGCCATGTTATTAGACTGGCATCAGCAGGATCCGGTCAGCCAGAAAGAAAGGATTCGGAACGAGGCTGCATATCTGTTTCAGGGGAACAGGAATCCCTTTGTCGATTACCCGGCATTTGCGGCCGAGATTTGGGAAGACTGAATTTTGTCTCAGTGGCGCAGGACCAGAATCGGTCCTGCGCTCGTCGGGTTTGCCTTCTTTTAAGGCTGCTGATAGGCCAGATTCAGATGGTTCTGACCTGACATAAATGCCACATGTAAATCAATCAGATGTTTCGATTCTTCTAACCACTTTTCATTATGTTGGTGCTGGCAAAACTCAGACATGGCCACAACCAGTCGATCCAGTTTTTTCAGCGCCCAGCGTCTTGCATCCGGCTGAAGTGACGTTTCAGTACTCATTGCCTGTAATTTGGCATAGGCAAACTGGAGATAGTTGTAACCCTGATCGGCATCGCCGAGATCGGTGTAATAGATACTGAGCCGCTGACAGGCGTCTAACCAGTAAGCCAGCGCTTCGCTGTCATGCGGCGTTTCGAGTTGCATAAATACACTGTCTGGTACCCGATGCACGCTACGGCGCAGAATATCAATATCCCGGTGATTGCCGCGCTCGTACCAGGCTTTGAGGTCGGTTAACCAGATGTTCAGATTCATGCGACTTGCTCCTGTGTGTGATCATAGTGGGCAACAAAGTGGTTGTCGCCAATTTGACGATATCCAGCAATGGATTGAAGGCTGAACTGACGAATTTTTTCAGCATCCAACGCATAATTGGGTTCATGATCCACCAATTGCTGGAAGGGGAGGTCCGGATTTGGCATTGCTGAGATCAGCAATTGAGTATAGGGGTGCGTGGGTTGGCGAAGAATGGCTTGTGTGTCACCCCGCTCAACAATTTTCCCGCGATACATCACCGCCGTTTCTTCAGCGATGTAATGTGCTGTTGCCAGATCGTGTGTGATATATAAGAAACCAATCCCCAGTTTTTGTTTCATTTCTTTCATCAGATTCAGAACCCCAAGCGAATTGAAACATCCAGCATGGAGGTGGGTTCATCGGCCAGAATCACCTTCGGATTGACCGCTAAAGCTCTGGCTAAATTGACCCGTTGTCTTTGCCCACCGCTGAGCTGGTGCGGATATTTGGTTAAATCATCGACGGGCAGTTCAACTTGCGTCATCAGGGATGCCAGCTTGTCACGAAGACCGGATTGACTGACCTGCTTGTGGATCAATAAGGGCCGGGTGAGATGATGAGCGATGGTATGCGTGGGATTCAGAGAGCCGAACGGATCCTGAAAAATCATTTGCACCTGATTTCTATATGCTAGCAGTTGCTTACGAGATTCAATGGTCCGGATATCCTGACCATGAAAGAGAATTTCACCGGAAGTCGGGGCGTGTACTTTGGTGATCAGGCGGGCACAGGTACTTTTTCCGCATCCGGATTCACCGACAAGCGCCAGTGTCCGGCCAGCATGAAGCTGAAAACTGACATCATCAAGCGCCCGAAAAGTATCTGAATGGCTGAAGCCTCCGCCAGACTGGAAATCTTTGACGATATGCTTGAGTTCAATGACGGGCCGGCTCATGCGTTGCACTCCTCTGGGGTGGTGTGTGATGGCGTCGCCTTAAGATGATGGATATCCGGGAATGATGCCCACAGTTGCTGAGTGTAGGCATGCTGTGGGTTTTCCCGAATGGCGCGGGCTGTATTGATCTCAACAATCTGCCCCTGGCGCATCACGGCAATGCGATCACACAGCTGGGTCATCAGCGCTAAATCATGGGTAATAAACAGAATCGAAAAATCAAACTCACTGCGCAATTGGTAGATTTGCTGCAGGATTTCACGTTGAACAACGACATCCAATGCGGTGGTCGGCTCATCCATAATGATGAGCTTGGGATTCAGGCTGAGTGCAATTGCAATGACCAGACGCTGACGCATGCCACCGCTGAACTGGTGTGGGTAATCTGAAAGCCTTTCCGGTGGAATATTCACCAGCTGTAAGAGTTTTTCTGCTTTGGCGACCGCCTGTGCTTGCGTATAGCCCAGATGATGTCGCATCACATCGCAAAACTGTTCCCGAACGGGGAGTACCGGGTTCAGCGAGTTCATGGCACTTTGAAATACCATGGCAATGTCTTTCCAGCGAATGGCCCCCATGGCACGGTCAGACAAGGTGAGCAAATCCTGATTCTGGAAGCGGATCTGACCATTGGTGATCAGTGCGGGTGGCTTATGCAGCCGGTTGATTGCAAAGGCAATGGTACTTTTTCCGCAGCCTGATTCACCAGCCAGCCCAAAAATTTCGCTTTTGCCAATATCAAAACTGACACGATTCACCGCCGTAAAGTCTCCTTTATCGGTGATGTACGTCACTTCCAGATCCCGGACTTCAAGCAATGGTTCCGGGTGAAAAGCCTGTTCCATCATTCTCTCCACAAAAATAACAAACAAAAAATAAGAATAGAAATTATTATCATTTGTGTTTGCTGTAAAGATCAAATCAGGGATTAGTGATCCGTGTAGGGAATTTTTTCTGATTTTTCATCTCATTATTATCGGCTTGAACCAAACTGTATGTAACGAAACAGTGTGTTTTTAAAGCAGTGGGTTGTCTCAGGGAGTCGAGCATGCGAGTAGGGCTGAGTATTTTTGTTTTGTTTTTTGGTCTGGCGATGCTGCCATGGACGGCACAGGCCAGTACGGGATCCGGAGGACTGGATTTAACGCAAACCTCTTTTGGCTATCTGGCGATTGTGATTTTTGTGGTTGCTTATGGATTAGTGATGGCTGAAGAATACATTCAGCTACCGAAATCTAAGCCGATGTTGCTCGCAGCGGGTTTGATCTGGATCCTGGTCGGCTGGGCCTATAAAGAGCAGGGAATGTTAGATGTCGCCCACACTGCTTTAGAGCACAACCTCCTTGAATATGCGGAACTGATGCTTTTTTTGCTGGTGGCCATGACCTACATCAGCGCGATGGATGAACGTCGTTTGTTTGACGGACTGCAAGGCTGGATGGTCAGCAAAGGGTTTCACTTTCAATCCTTATTCTGGCTGACAGGCTTCCTTTCTTTTTTCATTTCTCCGATCGCCGATAACCTGACAACGGCGCTGCTGATGTGTGCCGTGGTGATGAAAGTCGGGGGCGATAACACCCGGTTTATCAATCTGTCGTGTATCAACATCGTGATTGCTGCCAACGCAGGGGGCGCATTTAGCCCGTTTGGTGATATCACCACCCTGATGGTCTGGCAGGCAGGGTTGGTCCGTTTTACTCAATTCTTTGAACTGTTTGTCCCTGCGTTGGTGAATTACCTTGTGCCAGCGTTGGTGATGTCTTTCTTCGTACCCCGGACGAAGCCGGAAACCGTCAGTGAGTTCGTTGAACTCAAGCGAGGCGCGAAACGAATCGTTGGCCTGTTTCTGCTCACCATCATGACAGCCGTGGCTTTTCATACCTATCTGCATTATCCGCCGGTGATGGGCATGATGATGGGGATGGCGTATCTGTCGATTTTTGGTTTTTATCTTCAGAAGACTTTGCCGCGTTCACTGGAGAAAAAGCGAATGGCAGCCCTTGCGAAGAATGATAATGCTGCATTAGAACGATTAGGCTCCGTTGTCCCCTTTGATGTTTTTCGTCGGATTTCAATGGCGGAATGGGACACCTTGCTGTTCTTCTATGGGGTGGTGATGTGTGTGGGTGGCCTGAGCTTGCTGGGCTATCTGAGTGTGGCATCTCACATCATGTATACCCAGTGGGATCCGGTGTGGGCCAATATTATGGTCGGAGTCTTGTCGGCCATTGTCGATAACATTCCGGTGATGTTTGCGGTCTTAACCATGAATCCGGATATGTCGATTGACAACTGGTTACTGGTGACTTTAACGGCCGGTGTCGGCGGCAGTCTCTTATCTATTGGATCGGCAGCGGGCGTCGCGCTGATGGGCGCGGCCCATGGCCGGTATACCTTCTTCGGACACCTGAAATGGACGCCTGTGATTGCACTGGGGTATATCCTGAGCATTGTGGTACACCTGATGTTGAATGGCGCTGAATTGGGTTGAGTCATGATGAGAGTGCGGCTGAAAAATAAAAGATTTGTTCGAAGCGATTCATGAGTTTCTGGTGAATCTGACGTTTGCAGCCGTCGTGATTCATGTCATCGCGATTGGGGGAGCCGTCAAAACTGACCGGAAATCGTTACCTGAAAGGTATGGTGACCGGACGAAGAAATTAGGTTGAGCGGGTGCCGTTTTTCAGCGGAAGACAATCGGGGAATCTGCCGCATTGCATTGAATGCGGCAGTGGCGCGCTTTATTGCGCATCTTTCAGAGATGTAATCAGGTGATCAATATCTTCCCGGCTGACATCCAGGTGCGTGACGAAACGCATCGGATTTCCGGCACTGATCAGAATCCCTTTGGATTTCAGAATTTCGGCCAAGGCTTTCGGCTCGATCGTTTCATGCAGCTTTGCGAATACGATATTGGTGTCGACAAGCGCTGGCTTGGTGCTGAATCCCGGAACTGTGTTGAGCTGCTCGGCCAGATAGCGGGCATTCTCATGATCTTCTTTCAGCCTTGCTGCGTTCTCTTGCAGGGCAATTTTACCGGCGGCAGCCAGAATACCAGCCTGACGCATGCCACCTCCCAGCACTTTACGCCAGCGGCGTGCTTTTTGAATCAGTGACTGATTGCCCAGCAGCAGCGATCCGACGGGCGCGCCTAATCCTTTGGACAGACAAATGGTGAAGGAATCGAAGTATTTCACAATCTCGGTAATATCAACGTCCAGTGCAGCGGCTGCATTGTAAACCCGTGCCCCGTCCAGATGCAGCGACAGGCCGTGTTGATCGACAAAGGCTCTTGCTTCGGCCAGATAAGATAACGGAAGCACTTTGCCATTGATGGTGTTTTCTAAACTCAGTAGCTTTGTGCGGGCGAAATGGCTGTCTTCCGGTTTGATAGCCGCAGCCAGCTTATCAAAGGGCAGCGTACCGTCCGGCAGATTCTCAATGGGCTGTGGCTGAATTGAGCCCAGGACCGCCGCACCGCCACCTTCAAATTTGTAGTTGTGCGCCTGCTGACCGCACAGGTATTCATCACCACGTTCGCAGTGCGCCATGAGGCCGAGCAGGTTGGCTTGGGTGCCCGAGGTGCAAAACAGGGCGGCTTCAAATCCATGTCGTTCTGCAGCCCATTGTTCCAGTTCGTTGACCGTTGGATCGTCTCCGTAAACATCGTCACCGACTGCCGCAGCAGCGATGGCTTGCCGCATCGCGGCGGAAGGTCTTGTGACGGTATCTGAGCGAAAATCAATTGCGTGTACTGAAGCGGGAGAAAGGTTGTCTGTCATTGCGATTCATCCATTATTACGCGCTCAGAAAGCGGTTTTTTCCAAAAAAAAGACTATATCACGGGATAACGACAGCAGCCTTGATGGCCGCCAAAAAAAAGAATCCGGGCCTGATACAGGCCCGGTTGTTTCGGCGGGGTTAGTTAGTCGTGAAATGAGACTTCAGTCAGAGGTGCGGAGAGCTGCGTGGCTGCAAAGTCCGCCCAGCGATGTTTCATTTGACTTAACCATTGTTCAGGGGCGGCAATGGCGACAGGTTGGATAGAAAAAACCACCAGTTTTCCAGGCTCATCCCCTTCGATATCACAGACTACTGCGCCGCTGACAGATTTGGCGAGCTCCCTCTCTTCCACTTCGTCACCCAAGCGGAACAAATGGGGCATATCGGGTTGCTGTTTTATCCAACGCAGCGTGTTCAGCCAGATCGGGTGCCAGTCTTCAACGGGGTCCTTTGTTGTTAATGACAATGTGATATTTTTCTCCTCAAAGGGTGGGCGAGGGGATATTTCAGGAAAAGCTTCTTCATAGGAAGGAAACTCGCCTTTCACAAGCCACAAGGGCATATAACCACTTTCTATGTCGGGTTCCAGACCATAATTATCATAGGCATAAGCCGCCAAGCCTGTAATACACAAAGCAATGTAGCCTTTGCTATCGAAGTCTGCATTCTCAAATTCGTATTGCCTTTGTGCAATTTCGGTATAGTACTTTTTATGGCATTCCAGCGCGAAGCGTAACTTTTCCGGATATTTGGTCGCCCGGTCATTCCTGTGAATCGCTATCAGTAATTCCGCCAAAGGCAGATATAGATAGTGAAACATATCCTGTGCGGCACTGCCGCCAATATATTCTGGTGCGGAGTAGGTCACCATGTCCCGGATGCGTTCATGAATATCGGTATCCTCGGTGATCCAGAAGGCCCGGAACAGGCGGAAGAGCACCCGGCGCACATCGTTATGATCGCCCGTTGCCTCCGGATCACTGACATCCCAAATGTCGATATCTGACGCTTCAATGTCCAGCAGCATCCGTCCTTGCTGGAATGGATCACGGAGAATGAAAGTGACGGCGAATGCATCCAGCCATTCTGAAGTTGAAATCAGACGCTTTCCTTCATAGGGCCAGAACACGGGTAAGTCTTGAAACCAGCCGTGATAACCACGCTCTTTTTGGGTATAAGGGCCTAGATTGATCGCCAGAATCTGTGCGCAATCGTATAGCGGACGAATAACTTCCTGACGTTCCTTGCCAAGCAGGAGCGCATGAGCAAAATGAGCGAAAAACATGCCCGTGCTTGGTATGCCCCTTATGGTGCCTTTATGAAGCGCTCTGTAAGTGCTCAGGCAAAGCTGCTGCTTATCTTCTAGGAGTTCTTCCACAAAACCACGAGGACGACGCTCTGAGCCAATGATCACGTGACTGTCAATTTTTTCCATATTATCCTCTTAAATTACGTTGTAATCAGTCACAGATACTTTTGTCGGTTTGCCTGTTTGCGTATCTATATGCTGTCTGACAACTTTGTATTCTATTATTGCATTCTTATCATTCAGCAGATTCATGGTCTTTCTATATTCATGTTTTGTTGTTGCATCAAGCGTGGAACCGTTGATGTCATACCATTTTTCCATGGAAGCAACGACACTCTCAAAATACTCTTTCGTTCCCTGTTGTACGCGTTGACCATTCAAGCCTATCCGAGAGCCTAACTGAGAGTCGCCCCCTTTCGCTTCAATGATTACGATTTTACCATCGGGCTGATGCCAGATCTGGTCAAATTGTCCGCGTTTGTCGTTAGAGCCAGGATAGTGAGACATCAGTCGTTTAGCACCATTCTGCGCTTGTGTGGCTTCACCAGCCATTTCACCCATTGCTTCAGAGTAAATTCTCTGTTTTGCGCGATAGTAGTTGACTTTATCGGTATCAAGCCAGGTTTCAGATTCTTGTTTCGCTTTTTGACGCAGTTCAGAAAAGCAGTCAAAGTTGCAGTTATCAATTGACTGTCCGTCTAACCCTCGGGTGGGTTTCGTCAGCCCGTTATAATCCACGCTGACATCGTCCTGCTTTCCGATCGACTTCGCTTTAATATCCACCGATTTGGATGTCGCTGGACGAACCCAGCGACCGTCCGCACCAATTTCCCCAACTTCACGCATTTCAAGCCAGCGATCGAATGTGAGAGAACCGTGAGGATAAGCTTTCTGGTAATTATCGAATTCAGGCAGCTTGTCAGCATGATTGGCATTGTTCGCATCGAAGCCTTTCAATCTGCGCTGCTCTTTCGCGGAAAGGTCACCAGCCATGACTTTTTTGAGATAGTCAATCTCAGAAGCCAGCATGTGATTGCCATGCTTGGATAGACTCTCTGAGGCGATTTCCAGCAGTTCTTCTATCTTCAGTTTCTGCAGAGCATCAGAGATTGTTTCACCAGCTTTGACGAGTTTAAGACCTTTACCAACCGTCATATCAATGCCAGCGTCAATCAATGCTGCGATCAGCACCTCTTTTGCTTTGTCGGTGTCTCCCTGGCGTATCAGATCAACAAAGGCTTCAACATCTTCGGTAAATTCGTAGACGCTATATGCCAGTAATGCTGCATTTACTGCCCAGAACAATGCAGGAATGAAAAATGCGTTGTTTTGTGCGGCATTGCCACTGGTATAGATTGCTTGGTCAACATCACCACCAAAGGCAAAAACAGTAATCCCTGCAGCAAGCTTGGCAATGTCAACGCCAGAGGCTTTCAGTTGCAGTAATTTTTGATATTGACTGTTTTTGTAGGCTTCCAGCGTTTCAGGAGAGACATTCTGTCCTGTTTTAATGAGTGCTAATTGCTCCTTAATGTAGTTCTCTGTTTCTTTCTCAATGGCTTCCAGTTCGGCACGTTTATGCTTGGCAATAAATTCACCAATTACGGCACCACCTGCACCCGAGAAGCAACTCGTTTTAGCGGTATCTGAGTTGCCACCACTAATGGCTGAGTTTGCTCCTGCTAGTGCACATCCAAGTGCAGCATGCGTAATATATTGTGTGGCTGCACCGATGTCTGGGTTCTTCGGTAAACCATCTTTGCCGCGTTCACCTGCAGCAATACCGATCTGCTTCGCCAGTGATTGACCAATTTGCTGAACGGAGGAAGTTGCAACATTCTGCAGGAATGCATCGCCAAACTCAGAAAAACTATGGCCTTGAATTAATGAAGGTACAGCAGCATTGACTGTTGATTGAATCAGGGTGTTTTTGGCTTGATCAAGTAAGCCGATATCTTCCCCTTGGGCCAGCCAGCCAAGTGAATCAATTTCAGAGAGAACACCAGCGGTGACCATGGATGTGGCTAAATTTTTCAGGCTATCTGATGACGTGACATCTTTGAATGTTGCAGAAAGATCACCACCATTTGCCAGCATACTGGCAGTAACCTGGTTCAGGAGTGTTGTTGCTGCTGCATTCACGGCTGAAGCCATGAAACCGGTTCCACCCATCACGGTCAAACCTGCACCACCGGTAGCGGCGGCAATTGCGACGGCCAGAATTGCCATCGCAGCAGGTGTCAGACCACTTTGGTCGTAGTTCCACTCTTCTATGGCAAGTTCAATTTCCTGCCATTGGGTAGCTAGATTCGGATCGTTTCTTAAGTCTTGCAGCCACCGATATTCAGGAGATTTCGCCATATTGGCGATGGTTTCATCAATGTTATCCGGATTACCGGCATACTGGATGTTGATCCCATTGGCTGCATCGAGCATCAAGCCGCCTTTGGCAATAAACTCATTGTAATAGGCGGTTTCGCGATAATGTCCATGGCCTTTAAAGCGGAAGGAGAGAGCGCCTTCATAGGATTCTTCCAAACTGTACTGATCAAGTTGTTTCGCCAGTTCGAGGTTGATTTGTCCGTTCGGTGCGACGAGTTTCGTCACACCAAGACTGGATACCGAAACTGCACGTAAAGTGATATCTCCCATCAGGGTATTGAGAACAACACTGTTACCGCCTTTCAGCACGGAACGAAGAATCTCTGTTTTCTGGTAAGACTCTGAATAGGATTCATCTGAACCAAAAATACCGCCAGTTGATGATTTAAAACTCTTTTCACCCGCCTGAAGATTTTCTGCCGGGATAATTTGAATTCCCATGCCTGCTAGTAATTCCAGGATCCCTTCACTTTCAACAATGGCTCCCTGAGAGATGATTTCATTCTTTGCAACGATGGAGAGGATATCCACTGCAGAAAGCTTGGTTTGCAAATTCACCAGAGACTGACTGGAATCCGTCCATTTCTTACCGGATTGTGCATGTTGCTGGCGGACCTGCTGGGTTAACAATTGAACACTGCCACCGGCATTGATCTGCAGGGTTCCCTGTGAATCAAACTGGCCGCCTTTGCTGATCACATCACCCGCCGTGCTCAGGTTGAGTGAGTTTAAGCCCGTAATTTTGGCGAGATTCCCTGCTAATTCTGAAAAGCCGTATTCATAGTCGTGTCGGAAAACGAGCGTTTCATTTTTAATGGCATTGGCAATCAGTTTGGTGTCCCGGCCTTGAATTGTACCGGAATAGTTTTCAATATTATTGCCTGCCTGTATTTTCAGATTTTCCTGAGCTTTGATATTGCCCTGGTAATTGATGAAATCCTGTTTGGTTTGAATGAACAGATTTCGTCTGGCTAAAACTTCTCCACCATTGACCGTAAAACTTCCTGCATTGATCACACCATTGCCGACGCTGAAGGTGGTTTTATCAATTTTATTGGTCGCAATGGTTGTTTTCGACAGATACACAAAAGGAATGACAACTTTCTTTCCTGTCGGTAATGTTCTGAGCTCAGGCCAGATCACATCGCTGGAAATACTGTCAATTTGTGCGGAGGTCAGATTCTGGCCAAACTTGTAGCCTTTTTCTTGCATCAATGTCAGGGCGTTGTCATACAGCGACTTGATCATGTCATTGTAATTTTCATATTCGCCTTCGCCGACAATATAACTACGATTTAAAAGCTGATTGAGCTGCAGGCGAACGATATCCCGCTCGACATAAGGGGAGCCAATGAATAGGGGCTTTTGGGGAGCGACTGGGATCATGGTGGTAATATCACCCACACCAATCGGCACCCATTTCAGGTCATCAAATTGTTTTGGATGCCTGGAAGCTGCAAGTTGATAAAAGTATCCGAAACCATCGAAAATATCTGCCAGTGGTGACATGAAGACTTCTTCATAGAGATGTTCGGAGACACGGCTGGCTAACTGATAGCGTGCAGATGAATCCAGTGCGGACTGTAACTTAGTGACATCCCGGGTTAGTTGAATATTTGCATAAGCCGGAAATGCCAGCTGCATCGGAATCACCCAGGTTAATACTGATGCCGTTGCTTTTCTCCAGACAGGGGGTTGTTTCATCTGGGGATGGATAGGTTGATTTTGTTTTTTCATTTTGATTGTCATCCCTGATTATTTACCGAAGGTGATATTGCCGGTAATTACTTTACCGTTCGCAACGTGGATGTTGGCCTTATTGATTTCAAAAAGGGCAGGGAATTGTGCTGTTACATCATGCTTGATTAATTGATGGCTTGTCGTCGTCCATCTTTCAGTTTTTCGTTTTAAACACGCTCCAAATACACGTCGTGAGCAGTAACGCTTTTCATGCTGAGTGATCTGTTGTTGAACAATTTTTTCTTTCAAAACTAAACCGAGTGACTTAATTTCTTTGAGGGAGCCATTCATTTTACCCCAAATTTCAAAGTTACTGGCTTCGTTTAGAATCTTGTTTCCATTCAGAATGAGGTTGCCTGCAACCAGCATACGGCCAACAGGAGATAAAGCACTAATATATTGCTCATCAATAATATCGGTTGTGTTCTTAATTTTACTACATTTGCTTTTGATATCTCTGACTTCTTTATGCATCTCCGGATAGTCAATTGGCGCCATTACATCGTCATAACCCATATCAACCATCCATTCCCAGAATCCATTCTCTGTACAAATGTGTGGTAGTGGTTTCTTCACATGTTTGGTATGGGTTTTTGCATGGATGAAGTAGCGCTGATTGTTAATGGATGGAGCGTTGATCGACATATTTCCATTCAGAACTTCAATGACACCGGATCCATTCTTCAATGCATTTTTTGCATGAATAACCATTGCATTTTCTGCTGATATAGAAACAGTGTTAGAATCTGTAATTTGCATGTTTACAGTAGGGTCTTTGTATTCTTTTCTTTGTTTAATGTAAGGATTCGAGTTAATGATTTCAGGTGCACTTAGCGATAAGTTAAAACCAAAAATACTGGCCGATCTCTGCGCTTTACTCCAGTCAGTGAGTAAAGCAGAACCTTTGCAAGTGTTGATGAAATCTTTGATGATTCCTTTCCCGGATCCGATTTCAATCTCGTCTTTCGGATGGTGAACATTGCTGCCAAACTGTGATGAGCTGCGAGGTTTCTGGCAATTCCATGGTTTGAATATGCCATTGATGATTGTATTTTGGCTTGTTAAAGCCACATTACTTCCAACAAATATGCCTTGATGACTGTTTTGAATCGAAGTGATGCCGTTCACATAGAGAGAATCAAGCGCAAAGGCTTCACCGCCAGAATGGACGATCTTGTTGGCTGCAATTTTGATATTTTCCGCATAAATCAATCCGGAGGATGTATATGATTTCTCTGCAGATATTTCTATATTTCCAGCTTTGATACTATATTCTTTATAATGTTCGTTAGGCTGGATTGTGATATTCTCCGATTCCAAATAAACATTAGATTGTGTTTGTAGCGTGTTTTCTCTCATTGAGAAGTGACTAAATGATTTTATATGGATGTTTCCATTTGGAATAATGTGATTGCCACGATAGCTATCTACTAAAGAAATATCGCCACTGGTGTTCACATTTCCTTGGATGTTAATTTTGGTATTTAATCCCGTTGATTGGATAAAAACACTTCCTGAATCAATATTTCCATTGATCTGCAGGGACCGCGGAAGTTGTTTTGCGTTATTAATCGTGACTGACGCCGTGTGGTAATCCATCGATGTCAGCCCCGTAATCATCTGCAGATTCCCTTGCGACGCCATGAATTTACCGCTGTCTGGTGCCACCTCGTATTGGCCCGCTGAGTTTTTGTTGACGCGGGCAAAGGTATTAATGTCGGCATTGATATTCATTCGGTCGGCGAGTAAATCAACGAAGACCGCATCTTGTGTTCTCAATCCGCTACCGATGATATCCAGTGTGCCTTTCTGCGTCCTAACGCTTGTCAGCTTTCCTTGGTTGAATTGTGGCGAACCTGTTGTCAGGACCACACGTTTCGCATTTGTAAATTCACAAGAATCGCAGATCAGTCCGGCAGGGCTGGCAATCACAATATCGCTCGCGGGTCCCAGCACTTCAACGTCGCGAATCGACAAGGGTTTGGTTGAGGTATTGTGAATCACGGTCACTTGTGCTGGCTTGGCTTTGACGCCCCGGTTCAGGATTGGGTTATTGACCAGTAACAGGCGTTTGACGGTTTGACCATCGCTGGCCACCTGAACGTTTGCAGTACCATCCGGGCTGAGTTTCCCCATAAATACAAGCGTTTCGTCTTGATGTGTGTCAGCTTTTTCAGACGTCACAATCTTTGTGTTTTGCGAGGTAAGTGATGCGAAAACGGTATGGGGCAAGAAAAGGGAACAGGTGACCAGCACGACTGCAGGCCACTTTTTGCGCAATTTTATTGTCATGATATTTAGAATAACCTTTAGGGTAATTTCTCTGTGAGTAAAAAGAATTCATAACTGCATGAAAAGCAGTCAGTTCCTCCCTGTGTAAGAAGGTGAGCGATAATACTTCTCACTCCAGTGGTGAGCAAGTTGATTCATGTGCAATCGGAATGATTTTTGCTGGCGCATTGATTCGGGTCATTTTTGGGGAGGGGAGCGGAGCGGACACGAAATAAAGAACTTTCCCTACTTGTCTGACAATTGAGACACGCAATTCATTATTCTCAGGCTTCAATCTTAAGAAGCATGAATATGAAGAAACGATAACAATGCATCATCGTGACGTGTACAGCATCCTGAGGAAATTGTGTCGTGATATTTCCGGAGTGATGTATTGCTAAAGCCAAAGTATTGAGTGAGAACAACATGATATAGCATCTTCCTCACCAAATTGAGTGATGTATTGTTTTTAATACGAGTGGCTCGATGTCTGGTGTTTACGAAAAAAGTATTATTTATCTTACGCTTAGATGAATTTCTGGCTGGGAAGAAATTCCTCGCGCGTTAGAATCTTTGACTACACTATTAGTTGCGAGTCAACTGAGTGGAGGAAAGGAGGATGTTAGCTGAACACCGGCAATACCTGTTACCAGACGGTAACGGAAGTCATTTGGATGTGACAGTCATACCCACTGGCTTTCTTGAAGTTGAAATTATGGAAGAACACGATAAATATCAGGCAGAATTTGATGAGCTGTTATTTTTAGCGAACGGCAAAAAGACTGAGCTTGTTTGCCGTGATCATGCCGGTGGTGAATGTGTACGCTGGCAAGTTAAAATGGCTAGTGAAGATGCCCGGGAGCTGGCCAAATTAATCGAACTTGCTGAAGATGAATTTGAGCTGTTAATGCGTGATCTCTGACGGATTGCCAGCATCAAAATCCATTACAACTAGCCCTGCTTCGGCAGGGTTATTTCTTTGGGGAAAATTGATATGGCGCGCAATCGGTTGGGCAATCGATTGATTGTTGCGTGAGGTCAACACTCTGTTTCTCCAAGGCCCCGCCTTTCGGGTTGTTCATGCTATGGGGACGGTCTAAAATTCCCGTCACAATATACGAAAAACGTATGATTCATAAAAACCTACGCCCCTACCGCCGAGATAAAGAAGTACACCATGAAATTAGAAGCAATTGATTTTACCGCACCCGACGCACAAGAACGTTTCGTTGAATCGCTGCGAGAGACAGGATTTGGCGTTCTGAAAAATCACCCGTTGCAGCAAACCCTGGTCAGTTCGATTTATAACAACTGGCAGGGCTTCTTCGATTCGGAAGCTAAATATGACTTCCGTTTCAATGTCGAAACTCAGGATGGTTTTTTCCCGCCAGACGTTTCTGAGACGGCAAAAGGCCATACGCAAAAAGACATTAAAGAGTTTTTTCACTATTACCCTTGGGGTCAATGTCCTGAAGCGCTGAAAGCGGAGCTGCAAGATTATTATGATCAAGCGAACGCGCTGGCATCGACTTTGCTGGGTTGGGTTGAAAAACACTCGCCAGCGGACGTTTCTGCACTGTACACGCAGTCTCTGTCGAGCATGATTGAGAACAGCGACAGCACACTGCTACGCGTGCTGCATTATCCGCCACTGAAAGGTGAAGAAGAGCTGGGCGCAATTCGCGCTGGCGCACATGAAGACATTAACCTGCTGACTGTTCTGCCAGCGTCGAATGAGCCAGGTTTGCAAGTGAAAGCGAAAAACGGTGAATGGCTGGATGTACCGTGTGAATTCGGGAATCTGATCATCAACATCGGCGATATGCTGCAGGAAGCATCTGGCGGTTATTTCCCGTCGACCACGCACCGCGTGATTAACCCGGAAGGTGCGGATAAGACCAAATCCCGCATCTCTCTGCCGCTGTTCCTGCATCCGAAGCCAGAAGTGGTATTGTCTGATCGCCATACCGCGAAAAGCTACCTGATGGAACGGCTGAAAGAACTGGGCCTGATTTAATCTCACTCCCCATCTGATTTGACCAACGCCAGCCATTCGCGCTGGCGTTTTGACGTGTTGCGCCTGCCTCACGCAATGATTGCGTCCCGCTCAATCTTCTCACTCAGTGATGAACAAATGTCTGATACTTATATCGGATGGCTTTCAGATGAGGTGATGCCTGAGTCAACCGCATGATGATGTGAGCCAGTTGATTCCATGCCACTCTCTGTCCCTTGCAAAAAGTGCTGGTCAGCCAGACAAAAGGCGAGCAGTAACCCGGCAGCAGCCGCGTAAAAACCGAATTTATCCTTTTGGCGGATATCAGCGACAAAGTCTGGCAACCAGTTCAGCAGCATGGTTTGCAGAAAATTGAGTTGGCTGAGCATGTCTTGTTCTGCATCAGTTTCGTTCCCGTGCTGATTGGTCAATAGAATGAGGTTCCCCAGATAATCCAGAATGACGGCAAGATGATCGGCCGGCTCATTGAAATGCTGACGTTGCGCTAAACCACTGTGAGCCAGCCACGCTTCCATATCGCAGGCAGGCTGGCTGTTCATCAGGCCTGAGCCCGGTGTATAGACCGAGGCATAAGGCAACGCGCCGGTTTTCGGAGAACACAGAAATAAACCACAGAAATCAGCGGCCAGTTCAAGTTGTGCATCCTGACGGCGACTCAGGTGTTGCACGGCTGTTTGTAATGCCATGGCTGGCCGGGACAATGCAGGGGTTTGCGTGAGTACCTCAAACAAGGTATTCATTGCAGGGCTTTGGTACAACCCGATATGTTCGGATGTTAATTCCTGTGCGAACAGGGTCGACATCCACCAGTAAAATTCTGCACGTTCTTCGTTAAAGGCGATGAAGTCTTTCATGGTCATCCTTACAGTGATTGAACATGGCAAAGGAAGCACCGAAGTGCATTCCTTTGATGTCAGGTTGGATCAGAGGTCCATTGCTGGAAACAATGGGTTGATATCTGTGACTTCCGATGGTCCGTGAAAACCGGTGACGGCAGGGACAGCGCCGGTATATTTTTCAATATTCACCAGTGCTGATGCCGCCGAGGTTGCCTGCGCCAGCCGGGATGAACCGATGTCCTGCGTGAGCACATTCGGATCGCCATAGCTGCATAAAGTGCCCGGTTTTCCGCCTTCCAGTGGACTGTACCAGGCGCCTTCATGGATCCGGCACACGCCCGGCATAAAGTCGTCGGTGACGACGGCCCCTGCCAAAACCTGCCCGCGATCATTAAAGACCCGGACAATATCCCCGTTGCGAATGCCGCGGCTTTTTGCATCCTGTGTGTTGAGATACACAGGTTCCCGGTCTGCAACGGCATAGGTCGCGCGATGCTCTGTCGAGGAGCAGAGCTGCGAGTGCAGCCGGTGTTTGGGATGTGTGCTTTGCAGGTTGAGCGGGTAGGCTTGTGAGCCGGGTCCTCCATGGCTGCGTTCATTTTTTTCAAACCACATGGGATGCCCCTGACAGTCGTCATAACCCATGTCAGCAATCGTCTTACAGTAAATCTCGATGAGGCCGGATGCGGTGCCCAGGGGTTCGAGATCAGGTTCTTTCCGAAAAGATTCATGGCGTACCCAGGGCTGGCCGCCCGAAAATTCGACAAAGCCTGTTTCGTCCCAGAACTTTTTAAAGTTGGGTAAACGTACACCAAGACCGCGGCCCTGCAATCGGGCACCATTGTAGATGTGTTCAATCCAGTCCATTTGAGATTTGCCTCCAGTGAAGGCTTCTTCCCGATCAAAACGGCGGCAGAGTTCACGGAAAATTTCGAAGTCATCCTTCGCTTCAAACATGGGGTCAACCACCTTTGGCAGGGCAAGAATCCCGGCATTGGAGTGGTTGCCATATTGTTCAATATCATCCCGCTCATGTGTGGTTGTGGCAGGCAGCACAATATCCGCAAAGCGGCAGGTCGCGGTCCACTGATGATCCACGCAAATCACGGTTTCCAGCTTTTGCCAGGCGTTGATCATTTTGTTGCGATCCTGATGGTGATGAAACGGATTATTGCCGCAGAAAATGGCCATTTTCATCAGCGGATAAGTGATGTCGTGACCATTCCACTGGATGGTCTTCCCCGGATTTTCGATGCAATCGACAAAACGGGCCACCGGGATGTACGGTGAGTATCCCCGATATGAACCGTTATGAATGGGGTCGACTCCCGTGACACCGCTGAACCCGGACATGAGCGGTCCAGTGGAGGTCATCGCCCCGGCATCGTTGTAATGCCAGCCGAAGCCGAACCCACCTCCGGGCAGGCCAATCTGGCCGAGCATCGCAGCAACGACAACCAGCATCCACGCATACTGTTCGCCATGCTGCATGCGTTGCAGACACCAGCCTCCGATGATTTGAGTTCTGCCTGCAGCCATCTGACGGGCCAGTTTGCGGATCTCATCGGCGGGCACGCCACAAAGTTGCGCCGCCCATTCAGGCGATTTCGCAATACCGTCGCTTTCGCCCAGTAAATACGGCAGAAATTTATCAAAGCCAGTGGTGTAATCGGCGATGAAATCTTTGTTATAGCGCTGCTCCGTATACAGCGTGTGGGCGATGGCCAGCATAAGGGGCACATCGGTTTGCGGGTTCACTTTGATCTGGGTGCCACCGACCATTTTTTGTGTTTCGGAAACTACGGGGTCAATGTAAATCACCTCGATTTCACCGCTTCTGACTTTTTCTGCCAGCTGCTCATAATAAGCATAAGGGCTGTGATCCGGCACAAGCCAGCCAACCTGAAGGTTTTTCACCGGATCGGATCCCCAGATCACAATGGTTTTGGCATGTTCAAGCACCAGTGGCCAGGACGTTTGCTGCTCATAGACTTCCATTGCGCCAGCCACGTAGGGCAACACCACCTGCGCCGCACCGGTAGAATAGTCTCCGGCTTTCGACAGGTAGGTGCCATGCAGTCCAATAGCCCGCATCATCATGGTGCCTGCCGAATGCAATTTTCCGACGGACTGCCAGCCTGTATGGCCAGCATACAGAGCGCTCGGACCATATTCGTTCTGAACCCGCTCAAGCTCATGGTAGAAAAAGTCCAGCGCCTGAGACCAGGGTACCCGGACGAAACGGTTATCACCGCGCTGGCTGGTATCCGAGCGAAAGCCATGTTTCAGCCAGTCCAGCCGGACCATGGGATATTTCACCCGGGCCGGGTTATAAACCACTTCGCGTACGGCCTGGATCATATCTGTCGGATGTTTGTCTTTTTCGAACGGCACCGTTTCAACCCAGATGCCGTTCACGACTTTGGCGCGAAATGCGCCCCAGTGGGAACCGGAAAGGACGTGACGATCCATGATGGGTTTCATTTCTGAGGCGGCCAGTGCGTTTCGGGGGGCCAGCAAACTGCCGCCAATCACCGACGCGGCTGTCGTTGCAATCATTCCTGCCAGAAAGCGGCGGCGGCTCACGCCTTGATTCATTGTCTCAGTCGACATGTATTCTTCCTTCATTCAGTAGCTGAAGTGAGGGAGAGTCTGGCTCTCCCGTCAATTCTGGAGTCAGTGGCTGTTCGCGCCGCCTGTGTCTTTTCCGTGGTTTTGCAGGTATTTGAGTAACGTCCGCTCTTCGGTTTTACTCAGGCGATAGTAGGCACTCATCGCGTTCAGACCGGAAATCCAGCCATTGGCCGTGAAATGAGCCGGGTCGGGTGCGGCATGGCAGGCATTACAGGTTGCGTCATACATGGTATTGGCGTAATTCCAGACCGGCTGAAGACTGTCCAGCATGTTGTCAGCCGTGATCCAGGCTTCAACAGTCACCTGCTGCCAGACGATCTCTGTCGTCGGGTCGGTCTTTTCTTCGATCAGGGTTTGTGTGGCTTTGATATCGTCCCGTATCGTGGCTTTGAAAACACGTTTCCCCATGTATTCTGTCAGAACACGTCCTTTCCCGGATTTTTCCAGCCAGCCATCAATGCGAATTCTGAGCATGTCGTTTCGGCGTTCCAGCACGGTGACTTCTGATGCTGGCAGTAACTGACCCTCAGCTTTGCTTTGTGGATCGGCACTCGCATAAAGAGATTTCTCGCTGAGAGAATACAGCGTGTCTGCTGCTGCGCCCTGAGATTGGGCCGTTTGCTGCAGGTGCTGGAAGTCTTTCTGGAATCCGCCTGCCATGTTTGGCAGTTCATGGGCAATGCCTTTATGGCAGGCAATACAGTTCATCTGTTCTGCGGCAGCTTGCTGCATTTCAAATGCAGCTTTAGCGGATTGTTTGCTGTGATCCATATTCTCGTAGGCATGGCAGCTTTTGCAGGTCTTTGAGTTCTGGCTCTCCATGCGATCCCAGACTTTCTGCGCCATCTCTAACCGGTGATCTTCGAACTTTTCCGGGGTATCTATTTTTCCCGTGATGAAGTGGTGATAGAGATCTTTGGCTGCTTCCAGTTTTCGCAGCACTTTCCCGGGGAAATCTTTGGGCTGATGGCAGTCCGTACACACGGCCTGGACACCCGAGGCATTTTTGAAGTGTACCGTTTGACGGTATTCCTCATAGTTCTGCTGCATGGTGTGGCACGACGTGCAGAACTCAAGCGATGAGGTCATTTCGAATCCTTTGTGAACCACAAAGGTGCCAGCGAGACAGAGACCGATGCCAATCAGGAGTAAAGTAAGCATTGAGTATTTTGTGCTCGGTCTGGTGAATTGATGCCAGATGTGTTTCATAGTGACTACCCGTAAAAGAATAAATCCGCATCTAAATCAATAATGCAGGTGATTTTCCCGGGTAAGCTTACTGAGTGTTTATGAATAAGGTTATTACTAGCGGTGAACAGGGAATGTGGATTTGTGAAAGATGATGAACAGGAAGAATAACGCATCACACGAAATTTGTTCGTAATCTTGTGAGGTTGTAATGAATCAGCATATTCTCATAGTCGAAGATGAAATCGTGACCCGGTCTCAGATGGCGGCATATTTTAAAAGTGAAGGGTATCGTGTCAGCGAGGCGGAAAGCGGCACCGAGATGCAGGAAATACTCGAAAAAGAGCGTGTTGATCTGGTGCTGCTGGATATTAACTTGCCCGGTGATGATGGTTTGATTCTGACCCGGAGGCTGCGCGGCCAGTCAAATGTCGGCATCATTCTGGTAACTGGCCGTAACGATAACATTGATCGGATTGTCGGGCTGGAAATGGGGGCGGATGACTATGTGACGAAGCCATATCAGCTGAGAGAACTTCAGGTCCGGGTGAAGAATCTGTTATGGCGTATCTCATTGATGCATCAGGCAATCAGGCCTGAAGAAGCTGTGAAGGATCATCGAGGGTTGTTCCGGTTTGACGGATGGACGCTGGATACGCACAGACGTTTGCTGACCTGTGGCGATCAACCGGTCAAGCTTACGAAAGCGGAGTATGAACTGATGGTTTCATTTTCATCAAATCCAAATACGGTACTGACCCGTGAGCGACTGCTGAATATGCTCAGTCACCGGGTCGACGCACCCAATGATCGGGTTATCGATGTATTAATTCGGCGTATGCGTTCGAAAATGGAAAAAGACCCCAAAAACCCGCAACTTTTTATTACCGTCCATGGCGAAGGGTATTTATTTGCCGCGAGCGAATAGGGCCATGAAGGAGTGCTGAAATGATTTGTTACATTGAAGGGTTGGCGCAATGGCTAACTGGCGAATGAATCAGATCATGGATTGACTGAGGTCAATTTCCATCGAGCGGTATAGCTCACATGAAAATAGATCATGCCGGGGCTGCGCCGGGATAAAGAAAAACAATTAAAAGGCGGAAAAATAGGCCGTCATGACGGCATAGCGATGTAAGGTTTGCTGGCTGTTCAGCCGCTTTAAGGGGTGGTGCAAACTTGGTTTTCCATCTAGCAGACCAAATTGAAGCTGGAGCTGATCGCACAGTGATAACTCGCAGGGAAGCAATTTGATGCCGTCCTGTAAATAGCCCTGAATGTTGTCTGGCATTTGCCCAAGCCACCAGGACGGCAGCTGTTTACTGGCCTTGCTGCGATCAAACCAGTGATCGGTCAGCAGCAGTAACTGGTTGTTTTCATCCCGGTTCAGTTGTTTCAGGGTGAGATCGACGGCCTGAAGCAACGCATTTCTTCTTGCACGGTTCGCACTCTGTAACCGGTGCGCGATGATCCAGAGCGTAACGTCCGGGGTCCGGATACAGAAAACAGGCGGCATCAGAACATCTTCAGTTTGGAGCTGCTCAAGGTTTGCCGTCACACCGGATTTTTCAAGGGTCGCCAGAATCCGACGGCACATCAGCCGACCTAAGTGGCGATCACGCATCCCCCGGTTATGGACCGTTGGATAGTGTTGTGAGCAAAGCTGTAAGCAGTCTGATTGAAATTCTTCAATACTGGCGCTGATAAAATCGCTGAACAAAGACGTTGAACCTCAAACTGAGTTGAATTGAAGCCTTTTCATATGTTGGTTAATCATATTGCCAGAAAGGATGGCAGAAAAGTGTTATGTGCCTGAATAACCTGAAGCTGTATCAAATTTATGCGCTCGCGCTGTATCGCTACGGGCGAGAAACTTCGGTTAGGCAACAGAGAACACGGGTTCAGCGGAGTCTAACAAAGACGTCCGCTGATTGGCAGATGTGAAAGGGAATTAACTTTGGCTGGATATCTGACGGAAGGATTTAGGCATCCAGCGAAGCAGGGTTTTCTTGCGGAAGCTTAGTAAAATCAGTGCGCCGAGCAGATACAGTGCCGGTTCAGTGACGCCGGATTTGACGGACCAGAAATAATGCACGGGGGCGAGCAACACGGCCAGATAAACCCAGTTGTGTAACTGCTGCCAGCGTTTACCCAGCTTGCGCTGTATCTTTTGCGTGGAAGTCACAGCCAGTACACACAAAATCAACCAGCATACCGCACCCACAGTCAGATAAGGCCGCTCGGCAATTTCGCTGGCCAGTAATGCCCAGTCCAGATTTAGATCCAGCAGGATATAAACCAGTAAGTGCAGCACAGCCCAGAAAAAGCTGTAAAGGCCGAGAACACGGCGGACTTTGACCAAGCACCCTTGTTTCCACCATTTTGCAATGGGGGACACCATGAGCGTGATGAACAGCGTGTTCAGAGCTGCTTTTCCGGTAAAGTGGCTGAGTCCCTGAACGGGATCGGCACCGAACTGACCTTGCAGCGTCTGCAGCACCAGCAAGGCAACATAAAATAACGACACCGCATGAATCACGGTTTTGAGCGCCGTGATATGGCTGGGAGTCAGACGAATTTTTCTCAGTCGCTCAACGGGGGAGACCATTAATAGAACTTCCTTAAATCCATATCTTTGTAAAGACTGGCCACTTCGTTGGCGTACCCGTTGAACAGCTGAGTTGGCTGACGACGGCTGCTGAAGAGATTGCCTTCACCGATGAAACGCTCGCTGGCCTGACTCCAGCGCGGATGATCCACACTTGGATTGACATTGGCATAAAAACCGTATTCCTGAGGCGCGAGCCGGTTCCAGGTCGTTGGTGGTTGTTTGTCTGTCAGGGTAATTTTGACAATAGATTTGATGCTTTTGAAGCCATATTTCCAGGGCACAACCAGTCGCAAAGGTGCACCGTTTTGTGGCGCCAGTGTTTTACCATACAGGCCGACTGCAATCAGCGTCAGCGGGTTCATTGCTTCGTCCAGACGTAATCCTTCGACATAGGGATAATCTATGCCGCCCCCGATACGACGGGATGCCTGTCCCGGCATGCGTTCGGGATCATACAGCGTCTGAAATGCAACATACTGAGCGCTGCTGTTTGGTTGTGCCTGCCGAAGCAGAGCTGCGAGCGGGAATCCGATCCAGGGAATATTCATCGACCAGGCTTCCACGCAACGTAACCGGTAGATTCGCTCTTCAATCGGGTAGCGTTTGAAAATGTCTTCGTAATTGAGCTTGAAGGGGCGGGAAACCATACCGCCAATCTCAACGCTCCACGGGTCGGTGACAAAATTGGCTGCATTGCGGGCCGGATCAGATTTGTCGGTACCGAACTCATAGAAATTATTGTATTGCAGCACTTTATCTTCCGGGGTTAAAGATAAATCCGGATGAAATTGTGCTGATTCACGGGCATTCAGAACACGACGACGATCGGGTGTTTTCTCATCACTTTTTAATACATCAAACAGCCCCGCCTGTGCCTGTGAAGCGAGAGGAAGTGCGGCCAGCGTGATCCCTAATTTTTTAAGAATATCCCGCCGTTGCTGGTAAACAGATTCGGGGGTGACTTCACTTTCCTTGATGACCCAGGATGGCTTGGATTGAATACGCATGGGAATCCCTTGTAAGAAAAACGGAAAAATGGCCTGTGCCATAAAAGACCCGAATTGCATCAAATAATTTCATGGGATTTGAGCATTCACGCAAGTGTTGTCAATCTTCCGTGATCAGTCTCAGAAATGACCTGTTTTGATCAACAGCAGGCATCCTTCCTGTGTGAAAGGGTGGTGGTAGCTTCCCGGTGGGGTTCTGAGCCAGAATCCTTGCCTGTAGGTTCCCCACTCATCCTGAAAACTACCAGCCAGAATATAAATTTCAAGCCCGCCTTCATAGACCTGTTTAGGCAAGCTTGCCCCAGCTTTCCATTGAACCAGCAGAGTTCTGTCTGCTCCGAAACCGTGGAGTGGCAGCACTGACTGGCCCTCGTTATGGCCGGGTTGCCAGCGGGCATTGTGGGTATCAATTCGGAGTGTTTCCAGATCGCCTTCTGCGAACATATTCAGTTTGACATAGAGCACACAGCCGTTCTGACTGGCCGGGGCATGTTGAGTCTGAGCCGGGTTTCGCAGATAGGTACCCGCAGGATACCGGCCAAATTCATCTTCAAAAACGCCACTGACCACGAAAATCTCTTCACCATTGGGGTGAAAATGCGCCGAGAAAGAGGTTTCTGGTTCATACCGGACAATACTGGTGACCTGGCCGGACTCTTCTGCTTCACGCTCCAGTGGGATTCGCCACACCCCAGAGGCAGGAGAAGGGGTCCAGTTTTCGGCAAGGGTGTTGATGACCACACGCTGATCTCTGTCCATATTGATGGGTTTGAAAGAGGCGTCTGATCGCGGTTTCATGGTGTCGACTCCGAACGAATGTGTTTTTCACACTAACTAGTGTAGCCAAGCTTCCCGAGTTTGGATTTCAACATGGCAGATTCTTCCAGGCGCGTGATTTCGTTCATAGAAGGCGCTGAAGCTGTGAAGCGACACATCAAATCACACACTTTTACGATTGACCTCAGAAGAATGCTTGGTATTCTAGCGAACACTTGTACGCCGAATACAGAGGTTCACATGTCCGAAACCAAACCGCCGATTATCTGGCTCAATGTAATGATTTTCACCCTGACTTTTCTGGTTGCAGCCATCGGTGCGCCTGTCTATGCCTATCTTGTCGGATTTGACTGGCAGCAAGGCTTGATGCTGCTGGCCGCATTTACCTACTGTGGCATGTCGATCACAGCGGGTTACCACAGGCTCTGGTCCCATAAAGCCTACGAAGCCAATGCCGTGGTCCGCTTTATTTTTGCAATCGGTGGTGCTTTTGCGTTGCAAAATAGTATTCTGCACTGGTCGTCTGATCACCGGATTCACCATCGACATGTTGACAATAATGATGTTGACCCTTATTCGGCTAAACGTGGTTTTTTCTACAGTCATATTGGCTGGATGCTGCGTGAGTATCAGTCACATCGCTACACGGATTACTCCAATTGTCGTGATCTTCAGAAAGATAAAATCGTGATGTGGCAGCACAAGTACTACGTGCCTCTGGCGATCGTCACAAACTTTGGCATCCCGCTGTTATTTGGCTTATGGCACGGCGACGTGTGGGGCGCACTGTTGCTGGTGGGCGTGGTTCGATTGGTGCTGAGTCATCATACAACCTTCTTTATTAACTCGCTGGCCCATATCTGGGGGGAACAACCATACACGGACAAGAATACGGCCCGTGACAATGGCTTTCTGGCGTTCCTGACTTTTGGTGAGGGGTACCATAATTATCATCATATCTTCGAGAATGATTACCGGAACGGGATTCGCTGGTGGCAGTTTGATCCAACGAAATGGCTGATTCGCACTTGCGCCTGGCTCGGTCTGGCAAGCAACCTGCGAACCTGCCCGGAAGATAAAATTGAAAAGGCGAAGGCAACCATGATGCTCAAACGGATTCAAAACCGATTGAATCAGGGCCCGGATCAGTCGGCCATGCTGCATCGTGTTGAGGCTGAATATGAGGTTCTGATTCAGAAGATTTCTGAATACTATGCGACGAAGAAGCAGATGCTGGAAGCCCGGAAGAAAGAGTTGCGTGAGCAGTACGAAAACCTGGAGTTTGTTCAGCATTATCAGGAAGTCAAAGCGAAGCTTGAACAACAGCGCCGCTCCTGGAAGCTCCTGACATCGCAATACGCTTAATTCATCCATTTTAATGTCAATAAAAGCGGGCAGTGCTCGCTTTTTTTGTCATTCTTTTCTGATAATTCTTAAAATATTCCTATCAAACGCCACTTTTTTGACGTACATCTGACCTTTGCTGCCCCGGACAAAAGTAAACTGAGATTAAATTCAGGGGAGCTCTGAGAGGTGATCATTCTCTCATTCTGTGTCATAACTAAGAATGTAGATGTCACTTCCTGAGTCAAAATCAAAATTTGCCATAATCATAAGTGGTCTGTAAACGCATCGTTTGTGAGAGTCCACTTTGTTCAGATGGTTCTGGCAGTTGAACCAACACATCGTATTGGAGGCGCTTCCGTGTATCGTACATTACTTTGTACTTTGATTGGCTTAGCCTCAATGAGCGCAAACGCTATTGAGTACCGTATTCCTGCTGACGGCGGAAAGCTCGTTGGTGCGGTGGAGTATTATCAGGTTCCGGAGAACGAGAAAGAAAGTATCGCAGACATTGCCAACCACTTTGATGTCGGTTTTCTGGCTGTAATGGAAGCGAACAAAGGTGTGGACCCGTTCCTGCCTGAACCGGGCACCATGCTGACGATTCCGACCCAATTGATTCTGCCGGATGTCCCGCATGAAGGGATTGTGATCAATCTGGCTGAATTGCGTTTGTATTATTTTCCACCGGGTAAAGACTCTGTTTATGTGTTCCCGATTGGTATCGGGCGGATTGGCCGTGAAACACCGGTGATGACGACATCCATCAGTCAGAAGATTGAAAACCCGACCTGGACACCCACGGCGAACATTCGCCGCGAGTATCGTGAAGATCGGGGAATTGAATTACCTGCAGTGGTTCCGGCCGGTCCGGATAACCCGCTGGGTGAATATGCGATGCGTCTGGCACATAGCCGCGGAGAATATCTGATTCACGGCACCAACAAAGATTTCGGGATTGGCATGCGAGTCAGCTCAGGTTGTATTCGCATGAATCCATGGGATATTGAGTGGCTGTTCCCGCAGATTCCAAAGGGGACGAAAGTCAGAGTGATTAATCAGCCTGTGAAAGAAACGCGTGAGCCAGATGGCAGCCTGTATGTGGAAGTGCATCAACCGTTGTCAAAATCTGAATCGGAAGCGGGTTCAGTGAAAGTGGTGAAGGCTTCACGTTCACTTGTGAGTGCTGTAGAAAGTAACCATCAGGCCGTGACGAAGTTGTCTCAGGCGCTGGAGTCGCAGGAAGGGCTCCCAATCGCACTGGATTAATCAGCAAGCATCTTTTCAGCTTGATACATGAAACAGGCCGCATTTGCGGCCTGTTTGCTTGATGGGGGTCGGTCAGTGATTCCGAAACGACAGACAAAAAAAAGAGTGGTGCAGAAGCACCACTCTTTTTGTCGGTTTGCTATTACTTACGATACGAGCTAGCCATGTTGTCAATACGCTGGTTAGCGCGCATTGCTTCCTGGTAAGCAGCATCAGCAGATGCACGAGCGTCATTCACGGCGCCTGCCATCTGATCTTGCTGACTTTGCAGAGCACCTACTTGGTCAGAAAGCATGTCTACTTTGTTGGTGAGTTGTTGCATTTGGTCTACTTCATCTGAGCTAGAACAGCCAATCAAAGTTGCGCTCAGAATGATACCAGTAAGGATAGATAATGAACGGTTCATTTTTCTTTCTTCTCCTTTGTTTTGCCACTACAGACCGAGTGTAAAATTTTTCAGTCGGCAGAGTTAGTATGGCATATGTTATTCAAATTGCTCATCCAAGAAGCTTTTTTCCAAAAAAAAATTCTCTCAAAGACGAGAAAGAGCCCGTGGGCAACAGAGAGAATGCGACTTTAACGAATTTTAGTCAATGGTCGCTATGTGAATGATATGTCAAATCTTATTGTTCAATTCTCAAATAAGAGACGCTCGTTTTTGGTGATGGCGTCTACCAGAATGTTCGGGTTCAAGGTATGCGGGACTTTTTCCAGCAAGGTGCCGTCTGGCTTTAATAGGTAAAAGTAGGAACTATGGTCGATGGAATATTCAAGCGCTGAATCTTCCTGAGTCGATTTCATATAAAGGACGCCATACTTTTTGGCCAGTAATTGTGTCTGCGCCTGAGTTCCCGTCATCCCGGTAATCTCCGGATGGAAATATTGCGCGTATTGTGCGCTTTTTTCCGGTGTATCTCTTTCCGGGTCCAGTGTAATAAATACGGGCCAGACTTTACTGAGCTCATCTTGAGAGACGGCTTTTAATGCGGCGCCTAAAATTGCCAGCGAGGTGGGGCAGACATCCGGACAATGGGTGAAACCAAAGTAAACAACACGAAGGCGCTCATCGCTGGTGTTGAAGAGGTTGATGGTTTCTGAGCCGCTTTCAAGTTGTCCGCTGGTTTGCTCAGCTTCAGCTACACGGGTTTCGTGACTGTCTACAAAGTAACGGGTGGCAAAGCCGGCGATCAGCGCGACGGCCAGGATTATCCATTGGAATTTCACTGTGTCATCCTCAGGGAAACGTAAAGCGGTGGATGGGAACCGGAAACGGGTGTAATGCGCCCTTGCCATGTCATGGAATCTTCCGTACAGAAAGGGAGCATGAGTTCACCAGAAAAACTGCGATCCGGCTGTCTTATTAATTTCAGTTGATACTGCCCCATCATCATTTCATGGCCTTCAAGGCTCAGGAGCAGCGTGTCTGCCTCTTCAGGGAGTGCTGGCCATTGGACGGTCATTTGCGTCGGTTGCAACGGATGAACGACATCGTGACTTAACCGGACGATGGCGTCCTGCTGCTGGCAAACCTCCTGGCTCAAAGTACAGGCGAGGTCGGGCTGAAATTCAGAGGGTTTCTTGATGAGCTCGGGTAACCACTCAATGGCAGCAAAGCCGAGACCAAATGCAAGAACCAGTTTCAGTGGTAAAGCCCACGGTTTAAAACGAAGTGTTTGAGACATGAATCACCTGAGTGCGTATATCAACCGATGTATGGTATCACGCTTTTTTCAGCAGAAGCAGTCAGATAAAACAAAGGCCACACTCGTGGCCTTTGTGATGGGTTACGCGTCGGCGAACTTTTCCAGCCCCCACACGAGCAAAATACCCAGTAACATAGCGAGAATTGCATACACCAGTAAAGCAGGCTGGCCCGTGATGTGTTCAAAACTGAAGGGCGACAGATTCTGTTCCAGCAACGGGACTTGCTCGCCACTGGAATTCGTGCGCCAGGTCAGCGTTTCTTTCCAGGGCCATACCTTATTGAGCGTACCCAGCATCAGCCCTGTCAGAAACGTCAGGGTCAGGTCGCGGTAATGCCTGAGCAGCCAGGACAGCACGTGAGAAAAACACAACAGGCCAATGGCACAGCCTGTCGCAAACAGGCCCAGAGTTCCCAGTTGCAGCGACTTCGCTGCCGCCAGGATGGGGCCATACATCCCCAGAAGCAGCAGAATAAAACTGCCGGAGATGCCTGGCAGAATCATGGCACAGATGGCAATCGAACCGGCCAAAATCACGTTTGTGCTGGTCGGAGCCATGTCGATTGGATGCAACACGGTAATCCCGTAGGCAAAGGCAGCACCGGCAAGGATGCACACAATGCGTGACAGTCCCCAGTGCTGGACTTGTTTGAACATATGCACTGCAGAAATCAGGATCAGGCCGAAAAAGAACGACCAAAGCGGAATCGGATGGGTATGAAGCATCCAGGTGATCACACGTGCCAGCGTGAGGATGCTGGTCAGAATACCCGCTAGCAGAACAATCAGGAACCCGGCATTAATATGATTCAGAACGGCTTTTATTCCTTGCTGACGCCAAAGGGTTATCAGGCTCGGATTGATACGTCGAATGCTTTCAAGCAGGGTGTCGTAAATGCCTGTAATAAAAGCAATTGTGCCACCTGATACACCAGGGACGACATCCGCCGCACCCATCGCTAAACCTTTTAAAAATGTAAATACTTTGCTCATTACAACTCAGGAATCGTTTTTATGAAAGTGGGGGCATTATACCGTTTCAGCGTCAAAACGGTATGCGCACTTTGTTGCCTCTGAGTAAAAGTTTGTGATCGTTTATCTTAGATCTGTCCGCCGATTGGATAAATGATGAAATGTCTCAATATCCGGTCGAAATTTGTCGTCGATTTGCTTAACTCTAAGTATGAGCCTGAAAGGCTCGACTTGTCATAAGGTGAACACAATGAAATGGAACAGTGTGCTTTTGGCGACGCTGGTTGTTTCCGGAATGTTCGTTGCAGGCGCTCAGTCTGAAAGCCGACTGATGTCCTATGAAGATTATATGGAACGTTGCACTGAAACTTATGGTTCAGACCGGGTTTCAACCAGTGTGTGCGAAAACCAGTATCTGACGATGTATGCCAAAGAGGAAGAGTTAACCGCACAGGCGGATACCCGGATGCCTGAAGCGGTAACTCCGGAAGATGAAGTATCATCGCCGTCTATCTCAGAGCCTGAAACAGAACAGCCGGAATAACCGGCTGCTCTGAGGCCTAGTGACTGTGGATGGGACCAAGCGGTAACGTGATGCTCACCGTGACCCCTTGCCGGTCATCCCGGTTGTCGATTTGGATCTGTCCATGGTGATACTCCACAATCAGCCGGGCGATATAGAGCCCTAATCCAAGATGGGGCTTGGTTTGGTGCGCTTGATTTCGTACAGAAACCATAGAATGAAGCAACTGATTGGTCATATTCTCGGGCAGTAAAGGCCCCAGATTACTGATTGAGAGCTGTGCATGCGCCTGATTTTGTGACAATGTCACTTCAATCGGGTTCCCGGGTTCACTAAACTCTGTCGCATTCGCAATCAGTTTATCCAGCAGCTGAGCCAGAAAATCAGGTGCCCCGTGCATCATCAGCGTTGAATCTGTTGTTTTCACTCGGAATTCATAATCTGGAAAGGCGAGTTGATAGCCTTGAATACAGCCCCGGATAAGTTCATCCAATGCAAATTGCTCCCGATCAGCCCCTTGTAAGCTTTGCTCAATCCGGGTGGCTTCCGTCATGCTGGACAAGATCGTGCCTAATCGTCGGATACCTTCCTGAGCCCGGTCGATATATCGCTGCGAGTCTTCATCGTGTTGAACCATGGCCAGGTTATCCAGTGAAGAACGGACGACGGCAACGGGGGTTCTCAACTCATGGGAAAGGCGGGAGGATAAATTCTCAAGATAGTGGTTGTACTGGCTGAGTCGGCTCACCATGTCTGCAAGGCTGCGGGATAAGTCCCCGATCTCATCTCTGGAGGCGGACGATGCAATCGCTTCCCGAATCCGGCCCTGCGCATCAATCGATTGTTCAGCCTGATCCCGGAGCTGGCGAATGCGATTCGACAGACTGGATGCAAACAGAAACAGAATCACAGCAGCAATCAGGATGATAATCAGCAGCACATTGAACAGCTGCTCCAGTGCTCGGTTTTTGAGGGTCTGGACCCCAGCGGTGGATTCTTCAACGACGACTGCCCCCATCACCTGATTCTGCAGCCAGATAGGATAGGCGGCGGACAGAATCATGGCTTTGCCGTCAGAAGAAGGACGCCAGTGCGCATACCCCCGGCCATGTAATGCCTGATCAATGTGGACTCCCTGAAGCCTGGCCGGATTGGGGGGCTGATCATCAAACGGCTCTGGTTTATCCAGCAAAAAGGTATAGTACAACGGCCGGAGCACGTGTTCTTCAATCCAGGACTGAACCCCTTCAGATGTTTCATCGTAACGGATGGATGTCGCCCAGACACCATCCGAATGGCGGATGTCACCAGACTGTGCCAGTACCCGCTGATGCCGATCCAACACCCAGATCCGTGAGCTGCTGTGTCCCATCCCTTGAACAATGCGCTCGATTTCCGGTGAAGGCAGTAACACGGTGCCTAAAGTTCGTTCTGATTTTGGGTTTGACGTTGCGATGACCCGCTCAACATCCCGGCTTGTTGCCTGATCAACCTGATGGACGGCAATGGCCAGTTTCTGGCCCAGATGGTCAGAAGGGACACTGAATTCAAGGTCATAGCCTGTATTGCTCGGCTGCCATCGGGCCTGAATCAGTGCAGAAGGGGAGTACAAATCTGGTGAGTCCAGCTCATCTGTGATTTGCCAGACCGAGGTTTGCCCATTGCTTTCCAGCGCAATCAGATATCGCTCAAACGTGCCATCCGGTGTGGTGAGTGAGAGGGTCAGATGGTCATTCCGGTCGGCACGCAAGCTGCCTGAGCGGCGTGTAATGAGATGTCCATCGTTGACTTTCAGCGCGCCATAAATGTGTTGTTGTGCACTGCCGAGAATCAAATAAAACCCGTGTTCTGTGCGAAGATCTGGACGTTTGCTGAACAAGACAAAAGGCTGACCGTAATACTGCATTTTGGTGGGCAGATCTTCCGGCCAGTCTGCGAACTGGCCATCGACTTCGATTGTCGGGGGTAAATCATAAATGTAGAGATCCCTGCCTTGCTGCATTTGGGGCTGCATACTGGCTTGCTGACTGAAGAGCGCAGGACGCTCGTTGAGTGCGGTTGCGATGGCTCTGGCTGTGCCGATCAGGGTCTGTTCCTGACCCTGACGGAGTAACTTTTCCATTTCAAGTACAAACCGATAGCCAAACCATGGCAATGTGAGTAACAAACTGGCGATGATGATGATTTTGACGCGCAGGCCAATCTTAAATCGCTGCATCAGACGCCCCATCGATATCCCATACCGTAGACTGTGTGGATCTGGTCAAAATCAGGGTCATGCTGCAGGAATTTTTTGCGGATACGCTTGACGTGCGAGGTAATGGTGCTGTCATCAACAACGACTCTGGCATCGTCCATCAAATCTTGCCGGCTGCGAACATGTCCCGGACGTTTGGCGAGTGCATACACCATCCAGAATTCTGTGACGGTCAAATCAATGCGTTGTTCCTGCCAGAAAATCTGCATTTTATTCTGATCGATCGTTAATGCATCCCGGCGGAGTAATGTTTCGGCTGAACTTGGGACTGAAAGGAGCTCGCTGCGACGGAACAATGCCGCAATCCTTGCAACCAGGTGTGGCAGGCTGATGTCTTTCGTCAGGTAATCATCGGCCCCCATTCTTAAGCCACACACGGTGTCAAAGTCGCTGTCGCGGGCAGTCAGAAAAATGATTGGTAAAGTGGGAGACATGGCCCGCAAAGACTGGCACAGCGTAAATCCGCCGTCAATTTCATGTCCGAGTCCGATATCAATAATGGCCAGATCCGGAAGTTTTACATCAAATGCAGCCTGAGCCTGCAACCGGTCAGCATAGCCCTGCACACCGTAGCCATGTTTTTTCAGGACATCGGTGTAGTTTTCCCGGATGGCTGTTTCATCTTCAACAATTGCGATTTGCTTCATCTGTTACTTCGTTCTTCATTGTGAATAATGCAGACTATACCGCAACTCACAGGCTAAAAAAGTGCAAATGCATGCTCAGATGCAATTGCCATTTTTTTGCCACAATTCATCCGCACATTGCCTTTTTTCGTCCCGTCTGAAGCCAGAACTTCTTGGTTTAATTCACTCATCGGCACACCACGGCAGCTATGCACAGGGTGGCCTCGTTGAATACTCAAACACACATGAAGGAAAGATTGATGAAAACGATGATGAAAAAACATGCGCTGTCTCTGGTGGTCGCTGCGGCAATGGTAGCAGGTTCGGGTCAGGCTCATGCAGCTTCAGCAGATGCTCAGGCTCCGATTCAGCAGGAGCAATGGGTCGGAATGGGGTCCGGTGCAACAATGGGCGTGATTGTCGGGGGCCTGTCGGTGCGGTGATTGGTGCCATAGTGGGCGGTATTGTCGGGACAGCCGTCGGTCAGGACGGATATATCGGTTCGCAGCAAGCCCAATTAGACCGTCAGACAGAAACGATCAACCACCTCAACGCTCGCAACGCAGAATTGGAACCGCTTCAGGAGAGCTACAGTGCGTTGCAGCAGGAGCTTGCAAGTTTGCGAGTCACACAGCAACAACGGGATTTAGCGCTGGCAATGAATGTCCACTTCCGTACAGGTTCTGCAAAGATAGAGCCTCATTTTCAGTCCCAGCTGGATGAAATCGCTGAATTAATGAAGCAGTCACCCGAAGTGAACTGGGAGCTGTCCGGCTATGCGGACCGTCGCGGCGACACAGAGCGAAACCTGTCGTTGTCAGAAGAGCGAGCGAATCGTGTCCGGGATTATCTTGAATCACGCGGGGTGAATTCTGTTCAGATTGTGACAATTGCGTATGGTGAAGAAGAGCCACTGCAGGTTGACGAAACGGGCGAGTATGACTTTTTTGACCGCCGGGTGACTTTGCGCAGCCAGCAAGGTCCGGTCCAGACGGCTCAATCGAAGTAGGAGCTGGCGATGAATACGACCACGCGTTTTACACTCAGCAGTTGTCTGATTCCGATTGCAATCATGGTGTTATTTACTTTGCAGTTGGCGATTAAGGGGATAAGTCGACATCTTCAATGAATTATCTGATGCAGATAAAGGGAGTGAACCATGAAACATGGCAGCATACGGAGCATGCGAATATCAGTGAATCCGAGCAGACGATCATTGCGTCACGGGGGCCTACTGGCCCCTGATTCCCACTTTGTCTTTCTTTTTAAGGTGACCGTACTTCACTTGAGTTTAATTTACTGTTAACGCCCAGCGTTCAATGAGAAATGCCTGCATTCAGCGTGGTTCGGAGGACTGCAGGCTCTCTCTCAATCTGTCTTGTACCACTTCAACCAGCAGATCGGGCTGGAATTTGGAAATAAAGCGATCACAGCCAACTTTTTCGACCATGGCCTGATTAAAGCTGCCACTCAGTGATGTATTCAGCGCGATAAACAATTCATTCATCCGCTTGTCCTGACGAATTTCATGCGTGAGGCGGTAACCGTCCATTTCTGGCATTTCTGCGTCCGTGAACATCATCAGAATTTCCTGATAGACATCTTTGCCTTCACCGCACCAGGATTTCAGTAACTCCAGGGCTTGCCGGCCATTGGTTGCTTCAATCACTTCAAGGCCCAATTGTGACAGGGTATCGCGGATCTGAGCGCGCGCGGTTGATGAATCATCCACGATCAGTACTTTCTGTCCATATAGCTGACTGACCAGTGTCTGATCCAAAACAGCGTCTGAGATTTCGGTATTGTAAGACACAATTTCGGCCAGCACTTTTTCGACATCCACAATGCTGACCAGCCGTTCATGATTATCCCGTTTGACACGGGTAATGGCCGTTAGGTAATTGTTTTTCCCGGCATGCTGCGGTGGTGGCTGAATATCTTGCCAGGTTAGATTGGTAATGTTCAGTACCTGTCCAACCAGAAACCCCTGAACACTTCGGTTGTATTCAGTAATGATCAGATTGGTTTCACTGTTTTCGTCCGTTGCCCGGACTCCAATCGCCTGCCGTAAATCAATAATCGGGATCGACTGTCTGCGAATTGTTGCCACACCGCACACACTGGGATGGCTACCCGGCAAGGAGTGTAAATGAGGCTGCTTCACGACTTCGCGTATCTTGAAGACATTAATTGCAAACAGTTGCGCTGAGTGGAGTCTGAAAATCAGCAGCTCCAGGCGATTTTCTCCAACAAGCTGTGTTCGCAGATCGACTGCATCAAGAATGGTCGTCATCTTGTGATCCGATACGTTGAGTATTTATTTGGGATTTCAGGAAATTATAGAGATTTGCAAGTTAAAGTCATAAACATCGACAAAAGCTAAGAGCAATATCTCAGTTTCAGTGTATTGAAGCCTGGACAAGACTTTCCAATCGTTATCGTGATGATGAATCGGGCTTCACAAAATTGAGAACTCTTCTGTCTTCGTGACTAGTTCAGTATTTCATCCCGTAATTCATAGCCTCAGCAACATAACTCTTTGACTCTTGCGGCGGCTTTGACTCAAAGAGTAAATATTATTTTTCAAAAGTGTCCATTCGGATGATTTTTGTCTGAATTAAGTCTTGTTAACCTTTTTTTAACTTTTGTCCAGAAAAGCTTATCTGTCATTGATTTATCATGTTTCAAAATGTAAATGTATGAATTTGAAACAATTTAGCAACATATTTTGCATGAAAGTTGACTATAAATTCGCCAGAAAAGCTGAAACAATACCGGGTAATGAAGAGGCCAGCCTAATAATTGGCATGTGATGTTGTTCTTGGATGTTTCAGTGAGGTGTTGATGAAATTCTTGTTCATTCTTCTGATTTCAGTCATTGCTGGTGTGTTTTCGGGTGAGCATTTCCATTCGTTTATGGCTGGTTTTGGCGTTGCTTCTTTGGCTGTGGGTACAGCTTACTGGCTGGCTTTTCGTTCAACGCAATACCCGCAAATGGCTTTTTTGCTGTTACTGACCGGATTAATGGCCAAATTGGGAGTGACTGTGTTTGGCGTGATGTGGGGCCTTGAGAATCAGGTGATTCATTCACCATTCGTGTTCGCACTGTCTTATTTGTTCTTCTCGATTGTTGCGACTTATGGTTACTTTAAACTTCGTGAGTTTCAATTGAGTCGTCTTGAGGCTGCGCGCGCTTAACGGGACATGACAGAAACAGAAATGCATTTGATTCAGGGCCGTTTTAGACGGCCCTGATTGGTTTTTGGGGAAAAGAAGTGCGTTTAGCGGTGTGAGAACGGGTGACGCTGACCCATTTGAACGGTGGCTGCCACGTCAAGTGTATCGGTAAGTAAAGTCAGGTTGGCTTTGTAACCGGGTTGGAGCACACCATAGCTTTGATCAATACCCAAAGCTTTCGCCGGGTACAGACTGGCCATCCGTAACGCTTCTTCCAGACTGAGCCCCACATGCTGAATCAGGTTTCGGACGCCTTCAATCATGGTCAACGCAGCACCAGCAATGGTGCCATCTGCATAATGACATTTCCCATCGGTGACGAAAGCCGGTGTCCCCGCCATGTTGTATTCAGTCAGATCGGTTCCGGCTGGCGTCACTGCATCTGTGACCATGAACAGTTGCTCTCCTAATAACTGATGCGCAATTCGCACCGCCGCATAGTCGACATGAATGCCATCCACAATAATGCCCGCAAAAGGTTTCTGGTCGAACACATAACCGACCGCACCGGGTTCCCGCGAATCGAGCGGGCTCATTGCATTAAAGAGGTGCGTTGCCATCTGAATGCCGTTTTTGGCCATCAGATCGGCGTATCTGGCATTGGTATGACCCATAGAAACAATGATCCCTGCTTGTGTCAGGATATCGATTACGGCTTGGTCACATTGCTCCGGGGCGAGGGTAATGACTTTGATGCGGTCGGCATGCGACGCAAGAAAATGTGCAGTTTGTTCATCAAGCTCCCGGATACAGTCTTCCTGATGTGCCCCTTTCTTTTGCCTGTTGATAAATGGCCCTTCCAGATGCAACCCTAAAATGCCTTGATTGGCGGGTTCGTGAATGCTCTCCGCTAAGGCGATGACTTCAGAAAGAGACTCAGACTGGCTGGTAATAAAAGTCGGTAAGTAATGCGTTGTTCCAAAACGCAGATTGGTTGCATTCATGGTGTCTAAGGTGGACTGAGAGATGTCTGTATTCAGCAGGACACCGCCGCAACCATTCAATTGAATATCAATGAAACCCGCTGTGGCCAGAAGCCCGGAACCATCCAGTGTATCTGCCGGGATGATCTGGGATTGCTCGGCAACGGACATGGGTAGGATTGCACTGATGGTATCGCCGTCAATCAGAATGGCTTGGTCTTTTTCAATCGTGCTGCCATTGAACACGCTGGTATGGGTAATTGCGTACATGGGCCGTTTTCCGAATGTGAAGGGAGATGGCGCATTGGCTATCTTATTTTTCTTATGAAAATAAGATAGCCTGCATTGACCCGTGAATCAATGCTTCTGTGAAGCATTTGTTACGCGAAAGCGGGGCTACTTAATCAGGTTTAAGATGGTTTTGAAGCTGTCGCCTGAGGCGATTTTCTGAAGTTCAAAGAGCACCATCTCTGTGCTGGTGAGCGTGACACCGGCTTGTGACATGCGGTTCAGCGCAATGGTTTTATTGTTGCCAATCCGGGAAGAAACAGCATCTGCGACCACTTCCACATGAAAATCTTTGTCCAGTAAATCCATCGCTGTCTGGTAGACACAGATATGCGCTTCAATCCCGACCAGCAAAACATGATGGCAGCCTGATGATTTCAGAGCATCCATGAAGGCCGGAGATTGGCAGCCACTGAAACAGTTTTTGGCAATGGGGGAAAGATCGGTCAGGTGATCAGCAACTTGCGGAATGGTCGGGCCAAGTTTGTCGGGTAACTGTTCCAGCCAGAGAATCGGCAGCCCTAATGCTTTTGCACCTTGGGTCATGACAGACAGATTGCTGAATAAGGTTTCAGCGTCCTCCATAAGCGTCGCCAGCTTTCCCTGTACATCGACAATGACAAGTGCGGTTTTATTGCGATCCAACATAGGAACATCCTTTTCAATTTTTAATGATAAATATCTTTTACATGAGAAGTTTAGTCATTCTGTGGAGCAGGGGATTCACCACCTAGAACATGTGCCGTTCTGACTGAAAAGTCAAGGGTGGCACTACAGGCAGAGAGTGGGAGGTTGTCTCATTTCCCGGGCCGGAATATACCTTGTAACCTGTTTCGCCTTTACATTGCGGGGAAATGGCGGAACAATGTGACGATTCTGAAATGTACTTGATTCAATATGACTGAAAAAAAATCGAACCCGCTTACCGATCTTATCTTTAACGTGATTGTGCCCTCAGTTGTTCTGATGAAACTGAGTGGTCAGGACTATCTTGGTCCGGTGAATGCACTTGTCCTTGCGTTGGCTTTCCCGGTCGTTCTCGGGGGATATGAACTCCTCAAACATAAGAAATTCAATTTTATCTCGTTGTTGGGCTTTATCAGTGTTTTGCTCACCGGGGGAATTGGTTTACTTGAGCTGGATACGCAGTGGCTTGCCATTAAAGAAGCCCTGATCCCTGGCTTAATTGGTCTGGTTGTGTTTGGTTCTACCTTTACCCGTTATCCGATTGTCACGAAAATGATCTTTAATGACACGGTCCTGAATCTTGATCTGATTAAAGAGCACCTGAACAAGCATGATAAGCAGGCTGAATTCAACAAGTGTCTGACGCAGTCTAATTATCTGTTTGCCAGTACTTTTGCGTTTTCTGCCGTGATGAATTATGTGCTTGCGACCACGATTGTCACCAGCCCGGCAGGCTCAGAAGCTTTTAATGAAGAGCTCGGTGAGATGACGCTGCTGAGTTACCCGATGATTGCAATTCCATCCATGCTGATGATGTTTGGAATTTTCTATTATGTGTGGCGTTCAATTCGCCGGATGACTCATCTGGAAGCGAATCAAATCTTTAAAATGCAATAATTGCTTTGATTTGACGGAATGCACAAAGGCCTGAGACATCAGGCCTTTTTTACACTTGTGTTTTGTTAAATTCCATCCGGACGGACTCTCAGGAATCGGGCAAATCTTGGAATCTGATTGCTTGTATACCCGTTGTGTCTGAAGGTGATTCGGCTGCCGACTGCCGGGGGAGACAGGCGATCCGCATCCGTGAAACCCGATCCGATTTTAAACGGAGGATGACCCGCCATTTTGACCCAGATTGCCCCCATCATGCCCCGATATTTACCTTTGCCTGGTTCATAGCCCATGACCATGGCTTCGGCATCTTCGAAACGTTTTAACTTGAGGACGCCATCCGTTTTACCGTGCTGGTAACGTTGTGCATCCCAGTGCAACATCAGCCCTTCACCGCCGCGTTTTTCCACTTCAGACAGCAGGGTGTCCAGTGCCAGCGCGGTATCCACTTTCTGTTGAGGGATCACTTTCAGGTGCGGCAGATTCAATTGGGCGACGTGTTTGCTGAAATGCTGGTGGCGTTCTCCAAATGTTCCGTCATGCGCTGGCGCATCAAAAATCATGAACTGAATCTGACGCCATTGTGAGTCGTTCGGCTGCCTATCAAGTACAGTCTGCATCACCAGCGGGTAGTTTTCCCGGCCAGCCCAAAGCTCGCCTTCCAGCGGGAAACCAGGAAGGGATTCGGTAAACCAGAGCGGCGCAGCGATGGGGTGACCAGACCGTGTCAGCAGTTGTTTGCCTGTCCAGTGAGCTCGGATCCCATCCAGCTTTTCGCTGACCCAATAGTCTGAGAGTGTTCTGCCTTTGGGCAGGTCAAATTCTGGTTCTGAGCCACTGAGTGACGTGGCTTTCATAACACTGAATTCCGGTGTTGCTTGAGTCACTGGCGATAATGTCAGTGTAATCAGAAACGCTAAAACAGAGTATTTCATGCGTGATGTCCTTTGAATCATTTCAAATCAGTCAAAAGCACCATAAGTGAAATTTCTGTGGTTGCAGTGCAGGATAGAGAACAGGCTGCAGGAATGCGGCTGGCCTGAAGGCTTACATGATATCGGTGCAGAGTCTGTCAACGGAATTGCGAGTGATCTCCTGATAGATAGTCTTTTGCGAGCCGGGGTAGAACAAGTGAATATCACGGGTAAAATGAAGGTTTGATGGGTGAGATGCGCTGAATTGAGCATCATAGAATCAATTGATTATAATATTGAAATTGTTCTGACATCCATGAAAGCGAGTATGTTAGGCTTTGCCGGTTTATGATTGCTTGTCCTGTTAGGAGTATGGAATGGTTTTGATGTCGAACTGGAAGGTGGCGTTGGTTGCAGGGGTCATTGCAGGCGCTGTCCTGGCGTCATCAATTGGTTATATCCGACAACAGCCTCATTCGGCAGAACTGCAAACCCTGAGAGTACAGAATGCCGAGCAGGTTGAGCAGATTCAAAGCCTGAGCGAGCGCTTGGAAACGTTGGAATCGTTCCAGACTGATAAAGCTCTGGAAGTGAAAACACTTCAGGAGGCTCTGGAAGAAAAGCAGCTTGCGCTGGATACATTGCAAAAAGAGCATGCAAAGGAGTTAGCTTCTCTTAAACAGCAAAAGCAGCAACTGGCAGTCAGCAAAAAGAAACTGGACACTAAAGTTGAGACCCTGACGCAAGCGACGAAAATACAGCAGAACGTATTGTCCAATTCGAAAGCACTTTATCAGCAGCAATTAGAGCTTCAGAAACAGCTGAATCAGGCAGAAGCGAACTTGAAGCAAGCCCGTCGAGTGGCGGATGAGTTTAAGAAACCCTGTGATGAATTTAAGTCTGGCAAAAGCTGGAATTGGGTGTCTCAGGCGGATTGCGATCGCTACGAGCAGAAGCTGTCGAAAGTCGCAGAAGCTGAGGTTGAGAAATCGGCGCTTCAGCAAGAACTGGAAGTCCTGAACCAGAAAATTGAAGTCGCATTACCCGAGAACCAATCCGAGTAATTTCCTGCGAGAGGTGACACATGGACCAGTGTAAGATGAATCAGGTGTCTGTTCAGAATTTACTGGATGACATCCCGGACCATTTACCCGAGGAATGCTTTCAGAACTTGATTGTGTCCCCCATGTTCGCGTGGAACGTATTGTGTCCAGAGGACACCAGACCCCGGATGGAGACTGGTATGATCAGGAAGAAAACGAATGGGTCATGGTGATTCAGGGACAGACCGAACTTGCATTTGATGATGCGCGGCCTCCTGTACAGCTCAAAGCGGGTCAGAGTATTTTTTTGCCAGCCCATTGTCGTCACCGGGTCAATTGGACTTCACCGGACGAGGACACAATCTGGCTGGCAATTTTCTTCCCTGCCTGAGCAATGGCCTTGATGAACGCGCTCAGTCAGTGACAGGCGTTTTGAGTTGTCCGACGGGCAGGGCAAGTGCTGTCGGGAAACAGCGTGCTGCAGCCAATTGTTCCGCTTTTTCCACGATAGCCTCAAGTGACAATTGTTGTGTGATTGAAAAACGTTCTTCCCAGCGATTGCTGGCGCCACTTGCTGACTCTGAAATTATCCCTTCGCAGACCAATTGTTCCAGAATTCGTTCGGCTGCAGCCAGCGCCGATGATGCCTTGACTATTTCAGCCCGTGCATAACGTTGTCCGGCAAACGAGACGTCTGCGGCGCGTAAGGATGGGTCATCCCCCGGAATTTGTTGGGCACCAAAGAGTGGTGGGCCACCAATCACAGCGGACTGATACGCCGGAATGAATTGAGCCAGATGATCGATTGCACGCTGAGTACGTGCTTCAGCTTCTTGGGGCTGCCAGCCGCTTTTCAGCTTGGTTTTGAAAGATTCGCCAAGCTCGGGTTGTGCACTTGTTGCAGTGCTGCGGACAAGACCATCCTGAAACAGCGTGATCTCCGGTGTCATGCCGTGGAGCTGGAAATAACCATCCGGGTAGGGAGTAAGCTGTGCCATGCCTTCAGGCGTACCACGCTGGCCGTGAAAAATAACTTCGGGCCAGTCGGCTTGGCTGTCTTGCCAGTGGGTGACATAAGCTGCTTTAAACTCCACCAGACGCTGACGAGGTTGCGATGCCAGATTGTCCAGTGTGCCAGTACGATACCCACAGGCATTGATGACATAATCAACCTCAATCTCACGGCTGATCACATCAGCTTTGTTTACATCAAAAGACTGATAAGTGATCCGCCATTGATTCGGTTGCGGTAAGTACGCCAGATCGGTGACTTGTGTGCTGGTATGTACCTGACAATTGCCGAGCGCATCCAGCGCCAGAGAAACGGTAGCTGCAAGCCGGAAGACGCTGACCCCATATTCCTGTACCAGGACGAAAGGATATTGGAAGTTATTCAGATCTAAGTGTCGGGCGACCGGAATCATCCAGTCATCGGCAGTCATCGTGTAATCGGGGAGTTCCCGTTGTGCGAGCCGTTCCATGTCTTCCCGGGAATACAGACGAAAATATTCATCAGGGTGCCCAAGAACCGCGTTGCATTCATCCTGTGTCACGAGCGCCTGATAACGCTGTTTGAGCAGGTTGAGACGTGGAATGAGATGTTCCGGATGCTCCGGATCCTGGCGTGGTACGGCAATGACTGTTGGACGGATGTTGGCACTGTGCGGATACACGCGTAGTGTCTCGATGGATTGCTCCAAGAGTTGCAGACACTGTTGATCTGAAATGTCCCGATATAAATTACCACCGGCATGAAGATGGCAGATTGGCGGACCATTCACTAAGCTTGGACCTGCTTCAAACAGACTTACAGCGAAGCCTTGCTCGGCAAGCCGAAGGGCAATGGTGGAACCAGCCATTCCTCCTCCAATAACCCCGATTTTAAGATGGTTATTGGGGGTTTTATTGCTTGCGTCAGTCATATTCAATGGGAATTCATCATCATTTCAAATCTCGTACCCGGCATTTTACTCACCATTGGCACGCTTTGAAACCGTGTAATCGTGTTCAAAGGACTGTTTGTACATTTTTCTGTCAGAAATAATTTACATTGTAAATTCCCGTGAATTCTTTGTCCTTCGTCTTTGCGAACGGAGCGACCGAGATGTTTGTTTACAAATGGCACATTGTGCTGTTTGTCTGCATGAATAGCGATGAATGACGGTTTGAACAGATCATAACTCGTTCATTTCAGTGGAAGCTCATAACATTCTAATTCCGTCGAAAAAATGTCTTAGAAAAGATAAAGCGTCGAGATAACTTGCTCATTCCCTTGTCAAATTGGCCTTCTGTGTCTAAACCCTTAGTTGGTAGTGGTGAAATGAAAACAAGGAAATAATCATGATAAAAATAGTGAAATTCGTTCCGTTGGCGATCTTTCTTTCCGGTGCAACCTATGCTGCCACAGAGAATCTCTGGTATTTCGGTGCCCGGGTCGGTGGGACGCATTTTAATAGTTTCGATGGTGCATTGGATGGTCAGAAAAGTAATTTCGGACAGGATGACTGGGGTGGTGGTGTATTCCTTGGTTATCAATTCTCTCCATTAGTTGGCTTAGAAGGGGGTTATACCTATCTTGGCGAAGCCGATTATGATTTGGCAAGCGGTGGCTTTGAAGCTTATGGATTGGATTTGGTTGCGAAGCTGACCTGGCCTGTATCTGATGCGATCGATTTATATGCGAAAGGCGGGGCTTTCTTTTTTAATGTCGATAATTCAGTGAATGATACCGATGGTGATGGTGTTTCCGGTACTGCAGGTGTCGGCGCTGAATTCTTTATGAATCCAAGCTTGTCTACCCGGCTTGAATACCAATATTACAATCAGGTTGGTCGTAGTGAGCCGGGTAAAGCTGATATCCATTTCTATGGTTTGAGTCTGGTGTATCACTGGGGAGCGCCTGCTGCAGCCGCAGTTGTTGAAGAAGCAGCGCCACTACCTGAACCAGCACCATTGCCGCCATCAACGATTCAGCCGATTCGGGTGGCACTGCCATTTGACTTTGACAGCAGCCAGCTGACACAGGAAGACATTGACAGGTTACAACCCATTGCGGATCGTCTTGTGAAATACCCCGACAGTAAGTTACAGGTGATTGGGCATACCGATGCTTCAGGTAAGCCGGCCTATAACCAGAAACTTTCTGAAGAACGGGCGGCAGCGGTTGCCGGTTACCTTGCCGGATACTTTAGCATTGGTATGGATCGGATTGAGATTAAAGGCTTTGGTGAGCGTGATCCGATAGCGCCGAATAATACTGAGGACGGCCGAGCGCAAAACCGCCGTGTGGAAGCCTTTATGCCTGGCATGACCATGGATGATGGCCAGTAACACAATGCAATTTTCTGATGAAACAGGCCTCCTGATACGAGGCCTGTTTGTTTTAAGATTTTGCGATCGACGTTATGAAACGGTGATTCTTTGAGCCAGGTTTTTCATGTTTATTCTCTTATAAATTCCATGATTGATTAAAAGTTAGGCATGTTTCTCTGATTTCAGTCAATTTGAGTTGCGCGCAGTTCTGCGCTGAAACCTCACTGATTTAAAGGATTAATCATGAAACAGAGAATATTTCCGTTAGCGACACTGGCTGCAGTGTTTGCCTCATTGCCGGTGCAGGCTGAAACCGGTGTGAATGAGATTGATGTAAATTACAGCCCGCGTATTGTGGGCGGAACGGATGCCGTGGCTCAGGACTGGCAGTTTTTTACCCAGATAGTCTCCAGAAATGGGAATCGGCCTTTTTGTGGTGCCAGCTATTTAGGTGAGGGTTATGTCCTGACAGCAGCGCATTGTGTCGATAATGATCGGCCCTCAGATATAGCGGTTAAAATTGGCGCCCACCAGTTTAATGGGACCGATGGGATTCGTGCCGAAATCAGCCAGATTCATATTCACCCACAATATCGGCGTGCAACGCTCACCAATGATATTGCAGTGCTGAAACTCACCTCAAATGTGATTGCCCCAACAGTTGAAATAGCCGCAGGTAGTTTAAGCCAGTATGTGTCGGTTGGTGATAAGTTACGGGTTGCCGGCGTGGGCAGATTATTTGAAAACGGCACCAGCCCGACGATACTGCAAGAAGTCACCGTGCCACTGGTTAGTGACGCGGTTTGTCAGCAAGGCGGGGGCAGCTACCAGAATGTCGGCCTGGATAACTTCTGTGCCGGGTATGCTCAGGGACAAAAAGATTCATGTCAGGGGGACAGTGGCGGCCCGATCATCGTGAAACGAAACGGGCAAATCACGCAATTGGGAATTGTCAGTTGGGGAATTGGCTGTGCACGCCCCAATCAATATGGTGTTTACTCGGATATCGCGGCTTTACGGGATTGGGTTGATACGGTGATTTCAGGAACGGATACACCTGTCGCACTGAGCTATGAAAAACAAGTCGTTTTGCCTGATTTTCATGTGGGAGAATTGCGTCAGCATGAATTCAAGTTTACCAACACCGGCGTGGCTCCGATTTCAATCAATGAAGCAATTGCCAAATCAACCGGGGTGACTGATGCAGCTGTCGTTGCTTCAGATACGTGCTCAGTGGCGACTTTAACTCAGAATCAAAGCTGTGCTGTCCGGGTAGAATTCGGAGCAAGGATTGCGGGTCAGGCGGGTGTCACTGTGACTCTGTTTGCAGACCAGATTCAAGGGCCAGTCGAAGCTCATGTGACGGCTGCGGCACTGGATCAGAACGGTGGTGGTCAGTATGACTTCATCTATCCGAATGGTCTGGGGCAATATCGTCCGGGGACGATTGTCCTGGCAACAGATGGTCAGCGGTATCAGTGTCGGCCTTATCCAAGCAGCCAATGGTGTAATTTTGGTGGTGCATATGCCCCAGGGGCTGGCTGGGCTTCAAAGGATGCCTGGCTGACGCTGTAAACAGGATGGTGTGAATCACAAGCACTTCTCATTCAAGGCATCCTGCGTGAAGCGGATGCCTTGTTCAGCACATGATGTTTTCTATGAACGAGCTGGGGCAGGGCAATTCGGGCGCTTGGCAGTCGATGGGGGTAAACGATTTATTTCTGCCCGCAGATCATCGATACGGGTTGCATGAGCAGGGTGCGTTGACAGGATTTCAGGCGGTTGATTTCCACCGCTCGCTTTACTCATGTTTTGCCACAAGGTAACACTCTCGCGCGGATCAAACCCGGCCTGAGACATCATACGCAGACCGATGATGTCCGATTCTGACTCTTGCGCTCTGCCGTAAGGCATGAGTACCCCATATTGAAGTCCGAGTCCCAATCCGGCCATGGCCATTTCCTGATATTCTGTGCCACCGAGCGCAACACTGGAAATCTGTAAGCCGAGGTTGGCTAACTGGGAACGAGAGAGACGCTCATTGCTGTGTTTGGCCAACACATGCCCAATTTCATGGCCGATCACAGTCGCGAGTTGGTCCTGATTCTTCGCCACATCGAGTAACCCCGTGTAAACACCAATCTTACCGCCCGGCAGCGCAAAGGCATTGACCTGCTCACTGTCGAAAACAACAACTTCCCATCCGGGAAAACCATCCTGATGGCCTAACTGGGCCGTCAAAGCCCGCGTGACGCACTGTACATAACGGTTGACCTGGTTGTCTGAGCTGATTTTTTCCTTCTCCTTCATTTGTTCGAAGGACTGTGCACCCAACGTTGACATATCCTGCTCAGAAAACAGCAAAACCTGTTGTCTGCCTGTTGGGGAATTACTGCAGGCCGCAATAAAAAGGCTTGTTGCTATCATTACGGACAGGCGAAATGTATGCATTGCTCTCATCCTGTTCACTCCTTTGTATTTTTAGTATATGTCATGTGCTCCTCTGCTTATCAGTCAAATTCAGAGATGCTATGCTGATGGGCGAATAACAATGGCTAAGGAACGTGAATGTCAATCTGGCAAAAACAATTTGACCTGAAAGATCTGAATCAGTCGTCCAAAAACACCTTGGTTGAACACATCGGCATCGAATATTGTGCTTTTGATGACAATAGCTTAACCGCAATGATGCCAGTAGATACCCGGACTCACCAGCCTTTTGGAATGTTACACGGCGGTGCTTCCGTCGTGCTTGCGGAAACGTTAGGTTCAATTGCGGCGAACATGTGTGTGGATGAGGGAAAATACTGTGTTGGTCTGGATATCAATGCCAATCACGTGCGTGCTGTCCGGACTGGTTTTGTGAAAGGAACGGCTACGCCGGTCCATCTGGGGGCAACGACACAGGTCTGGCAGATTACAATCACCGATGAACGGGAACAGTTAGTTTGCACCAGCCGTCTGACCATGGCGGTATTACGCCATAAAAAGCAGGTGACATCATGAACCTGAATTTCAGTCAGGGCCGAGTGATTGCAAATCAGCATGAGTTGGTGATTCGGCTTGAGGGAAAAAACCGAGTGACTTTGCAGGCCAGAACGGATGATATCCGTTTGATTCGTCAGCCTGTTCTGATTACAGCCAGTGGGAGTGGGGTTCACTGGTCTGTTCATTTAGATGACGATGCCCAGTTAGCGCAATTGTCTGATGAACTTGGGATTGCAATCGAAGCAATGTGAAGTACACAGGATGTCGAATGGATTTTTGGCAGCTTTCCTGTTTTGGGGCTTGCATCGCGAAGTTCAGTTGCGTGGCTTTGAAGTCCTTATCATTTGTAACAGAATTGCTACGCTTTCCTGACTTGGAAAGCAGAATAAAAATATGGATATGTATTCGTTTATTTCACTGTAGAGCCATCGAATCAAGATGACATTCAAGGCGAGTGGGTCTGGAGGGCCTGTATACCTTATTTTGTGTCGTACAGTGGGATACGTTCAAGGCGTTAGAAAGGAAATCTATGCAAGAACAACAATTGAACCACATTGCTGTGAAGGCGTTTCGGAGCCTTTTTTCAAGGTGTCCTGATTTTTGTAATTTACAATCAACATTTTATGGCTGGGTTGCCTTCCTTTCATCAGATAAACAACGTGTTGTCATCAAGTTTTGTCGCCAACCGGGAAGGCTTTGTAAAGAAATCCAGGCATTAAAGCGTTTGAATTTATTGATCGATTGTAAAGTGCCGGAGGTTATATTTTTTGGTCAGGAAGAGGGGCAGGAATATATTGTGATGGAGTGGGTGGAGGGGGTGCCCGCTTATGAGTTACCTTCGGAAAAACAAGCCATTGATATTTTTTCTGAGCACCTGACAGATTTGTTAATTGAAATGCATGACCAACCTCAGAATCATGGCTTTGAGTTAATGGCGAATCAATATGATGTGCAGTTATTACCCGCCTTTGAGGCTTGGATGTCTCCAGTCCTGAGATATCTGACAAGTCAGAATTCTCCGTTCTCAACTGAATTAAAGCAACAGTACGAAAGTTTATGGGAATCGCGTGCTGAAGTGCTCTCGCCACTGAACGACGCTCCCTCTTTTGTGCATGATGATTGCCATCTGGGCAATGTTTTATTTGATCCGGAAACGTACCGGGTCACGGCGATATTAGACCCGGCGGATGCCGGTGTAAAACATCGTGAGTTTGACTTATTTCATTTGAATGATATGCGGCCAGAACTGGATCTGATGTCGCGTTATGCTGCTAAGTCGCCTTTAGCCGAAGGGTATGAGGCCAGACGATGGTATTTCAGTTTATGGGACGATGCGAAGCATGCTTCAAATATTGGCTGGTATGATGAGCAGCATTTGCTGCATAAAATGAAAGCTTACCAGCGATTGTCCAAGGGTTAACAAAGGAGACTTTGAGCCAAATGCTCAAATTGTTTATGATACCTGCGAGTCAGAATTGATGGTGACGGCTGTATGAAGAAAAAGAGCTTATTGTGTTTAACCCTGTTATTGACGGGGTGTGTGTCAACCGAGAGTCATCAAACGCCAGACGTTGCAGATACGAATGGAATCCCGCTGGAATCCGAGTCGATCGTCCAACCAGTCAGCCCGCCTGAAGTCGCCACGCCAGTGGAAGACGGACGGGTTGAACAGGTTGCAGTGCTGCTACCTGCCTCGAAAGCCAAACCTGCGGCAGTGAAGCCTAAGCCCCAGCCGGCTTATCTTAAAAAAACAGTGCTGAAAACAAAAGATGGCAAACTGATTTTGGGACGCCAAGAGTGGGTGTGGTTGAGCGCGGAGAAAAAATACGTTCGTGCACATGTCGAACTCGATCAAAAGGAATCAACACTGGGGGTCACTGCGTTAACACTGTTTGAACGGGACGGACGGGAGTGGGTGAAGTTTCAATCTCGAGGTAAAACATTCGAATTACCGGTTGTTCGCTGGCAGGGTAGTGAAGAAAACAGATTGGCTGTGGTTCAGCTTCGAACCAGACTTGGTGAACTGAATGATATGACAGATTTTGTGTTGGTGGACGGCAAAGAGGTTCGGTTAGGGACTGATTTTACACGCGATGTTGCGATTGTCGATCTGACCCGGGAATATGTTCAGCCGAAACAAAAACTGACTCAGTAAAACACGGCTAGATTCGACTCAATCCCAATAAAAAGCCTTGAGATTCAGGCAGCCGTGATATGGCTGCCTGAATTGTTGATGAGTTTTACTGATGGCTATCAGGCACCACAACAGAAACTTCGTAACTGGTGAATTTACGGATGTTAATCACACCCGTATCAAAAATCAGATATTGCCCTTTGATACCGAGTAATACACCAGAGACCACAGGATCTTTGTCAAAGTTATGGGATGCGATTTTTGTTGGGTACTGATCGACCGGATAGTTGATTTCAATGATGTTTTCATCAAGTCGTTCGATGGCATCTGCGCCAAATTTCAATAAGAGATCCTGCAATCTGGATTCGATTTCAGGCAGTAAGCGTGCTGCTTCGGACTTCAGATCGATAGTCTCCGCATCACCTTTGAGCATGGCCCGCCAATTGGTTTTATCAGCAATAAATTCAGCCAGCGCGATTTCGACCAACCCGGAAAGGTGGCGGTTTTTCACTTTAAGGATTGGGAGTGCCTGTGTGGCGCCCTGATCAATCCAACGGGTTGGAATCTGGGTGTGCCGGGTGATCCCAACTTTCAGGCCGGATGTATTCGATAGATAAACATAATGGGGCACCATGCAGTGCGTTTCACCCCATTCTGGCTCCCGGCAGGTGCCTTGTGCATAATGGCAGGTTTCCGGCTTCATCACACACATGTCACAGCGGGCCAGCTTCTTCATACAGGGAAAGCAATGTCCCTGAGAATAACTCTTTTTGGTTTTCCGGCCGCAGGCGTCACAGTAGATGTTGCCACTGAACGTGAGCTGGAGCGGCTGACCAATCAGCGGATTCAGCGCGAGTGCTTCCTCGCCGACCAATAGCTGATAATTCACGACATCGCCCAGCGAGGCGCGCATTTTACTCAGAGTACCTTGCATATCATTCTCTTACACATTGCTTGATGGGGGCGTTTTGGCCCTTATTTCAGTTCATTCTGATGAGTGACAGTCACCTGAGGATTGCAGGAGGGATGACCTGTCTGAACTGAATTTTTTGTTTTTGGATGACCTGTTGAGTTTATCATCCCGAAGAAGCAGATGAAAAAAACCGGCTGTATTCAGCCGGTTTCTGCGTCGAATTAGCGATTTTCCAGTCTGTTGTAGTCCAGTAATCCCCCTTCGATCGGGTGGTTCTGACGAAAGAGCGCATTGAGTTGATCACTGAACGCCCAAAACTCGGGAGCCGTTCGGCGCACCGCGACTTTATCCAGCAGCGCACGATAGTCCGCTTCACTGTAAATTCGCTTGGCTTGCTGAACGACATCAGGCAGATCAGACTCTTTGACTCGCCAGAAAACGCTCGGGTAGCTGCCAATCAGGCCATGAACCAGCGTCAGGGAATCTTTCGAGGGCTGTCGGTTTTTTTCTTCTGCAAACAGGCTTGAGATGTTTTTATGCGCACTGTTGCGAAGCAGCGTCAGCAACTGCGGTTTCACGGAAGGATCCTCAGGTTCCACCATAATAAAGGTGAGTTCCGGGTACAGTGTTGCCTGCCGTCCTTGAATTCTCGCCAGTGCCTGTAGTTGGTAGATGCTGTCTTTTTTCAATTGCACGTTTGCCAGTGAGTAACGGGACAGATCCTGATCAACGGGGGCCAGCTTCGATTTCAGCATGCGCATCAATTCAGCTTTCGGATTGTCCGTCTGATACACGATCCCTGAGGGCTGGGAAAAGTCATTAATATCGCCTTGCAGGAACTTCTGCAGATGCTGATCGGCATCCTGATACCAATCTGCCAGTTCTGCACGCCGTGTTTCCGGGGGGAGCAGTGACAGGAAGTTGGATTCACCTTCCATACGCAGGAAATCCATATACATCCGGGTCAGTAATTGATGTCCGAAATTGCCATACACATCAAAACCAGCGACCAGCAGGTAGTGGATTCGTTCAATCAGTGAATAATCGATCACCCAGGCTGTTTTCGTGGGTTCACCAACTAAGCCTTTGGTGACAGTTGCACTGTCAAAATGACGAAAAATTGTCAGTGCCGCGTTGTCATTCAAGCCGTCACCATCCCAGATTAAGTCTGTGGTGAGGTGCTCTCCATGCTTGAAGGTATCATTCATGAAGGCATTCTTGGCCCGCAGGAATTTGCCCTGTTCTTTGGAAAACCTGATCCAATTATGTAAGGGAAGTGTGGTGCTTTCAGCTTCTGCCGGCATGCGCAGGTGACTGGCCTGAGATGTGTAGAACGCAGCGACTTTTGGCAGATCAGCCATATCCGGATCCACGAAAACAACCCAGAACCTGTCGTGAATGACATTCAGCGCCAGTTGCCCACGGCATACAGGGCCTTTGATGAACCCCATGATGGTGTGTTGTGCGTTGTCGATCATATATCGATAGCGCGCATTCACCGGTAATTGTTCAAATGCCAACAATGGGTTTGCAGCCAGTTCAGGTTGATATCCCGGTAATGCGCTGACTGTATATTCCGGTGTGATGAAATGGGCTTTCAGTCTTGCCAGCCGCTCATCGGTCAGTGAAAACGGCATATGCGTTTTATCAACGATCGTTTCCCGGACCGGTAAAATGCGGTAGTACACCCGGCTGACACCAGGATCATCAAAGGGTCTGCGTGTGGCGATTGGATCGACAGGTTGTCCCGGTGCTGTTTTTGAACGCACAATCCGGAAAAAGGTAGTCCGTCCGTTTTCTGTCGGTATATCCGGGAAATACAGATGCGAGACAAACCAGTGTTCGAACAGATACCGGGCTGTGAGCTGATGTTTGAAGTCATTATGGTTGAGGAAGCTTTCCCATTTGCTGATTTCAGCTTTGGCGTTTTCTGGGATCTGATTTTGCGAGGCCATCGGCGCGCCGGCTGCAACCCAGTCCATCAGCAGTTGATGTTCCTGATCGGCCAGTTTCGGCAGACCGTAGGGCATGCCCCAAAGTGGGTAGGATTGTTCATAAGCAGACATTTCTTCGATGGTCGGGCATTGCTGATTCCGATCCAGCGAGAAATCCCAGTCCCCGGATAGAATTTTCTGGTCGGGAAGCGGGTGGTTTTGCTTTAACGTCAGCATCCGTGCCAGCACGCTGAGTTGCGTATTGGTTTCCGGCGTTTGCATCCGTTCGTTCAGAACCGCCTGAAACCCTTTCTGGCGCCAGACTTCTGTGCTGTGGGCATCGGCAAACATTCGGGTTGTGTTCGCTGCGATCAGACGGGTTCCCTGATAGACTTTTTCTTTATTGGCGCCGCGATCGATCCCTTCAGCGGATGACATTTTAAGCTGGCAGGGGGCGTCATAACAGGCGTGGCAAACCACACAGCGATTCTCAATCAGAGGTTTGACTTCACTCAGGTAGCGTTGTGCCTGACTGGTTTCTATCGGGAGTATGCGGTGCTGCGGGACGGGCTTTCCGTAAAGTTGATCAAAGTTAAACCCTGCGTAAGTTGCACAACCGGAGCCAATCAGTGCCAGAAGCAGGAGGAGGGGCCGCTTGGCCAGTTTAGATAGATGGAAAGTCATGGGCCTTTGGAAGTCTGCCATCAAAAACATTCAGTATAAGTGAACAATGCGTGATCTCAACTGTGAATAAACATTGTTCGATTCCGCGGCTTACTTCGGATCCGAATACTATCACTCAAAAAAAGGGAGCTGATCGCTCCCTCTGAAAGATGATTATTTGTTGAAGATAGCCTGAAACTCTTTCTTCATTGGTGGATGGCGACGCGCTTGCTTCAATTGCTTGCCCAGATCTTTTACGCAGTTACGCAGAACTTTGTCCAACAGCACTGCTTTATATTCACTTTGCTCTTCTTCACTCATGTGAGCCGGCAGTTGGGTCTCTTGCATTTCGCCCAGAAAATCAACACCGGCATAACTCTGGCTCAATGCAACTAAGGCATGGAACTGCTCAAAATTGTCCAGAACATTCTGGGCACTGGCTGGCAGCTCATCCCAGGCTTCACGTGATGTAGGCTCTGAGACTTTGTATACATTGACCAGCATGTTGAGTAATTCATCTGGTACTTGTTCAAATTCAACAACCTGACGCAGTTCTGGCGAACAATCGTCCAGTGTGTACTCAGTCGTTTCAACTTGGTCAAGGTCTTGCTTTTCAATCTCAGACATACAAATTCCTAAGGATATAAACGTAAAGGAAGCGAATGCTAATGACATAGTGCTAAATGTCAATATAGATGAGTTTTTCAAATGAGAAGAATCTGGTCGCTTTCTTTCCGTGTGTTTGTGAAATGCACAAAGCTGTGTGAACTTGATTGTGAAACACAGAGGTTGTGAGTTGTGTTGAGTAACTCATAATTTTTTCATGATGACTCTGTGCTATAAATGGTCAGAGAGAATGCGGAATAGATTCAACAGGATGCCTAAATGGATGCAATGCGAATATTGCTGGTCGATGATGTACAGGTAGAAAGGTTGCAACTCGCGGTGCGATTGCAACGTCTCGGTCATGTCGTCGAAACGGTAGGCTCTGGAGCTGAGGCGATTCACCGATACCCAAATTTTGAGCCTGATCTGGTTTTAATGGATATCAGTATGCCGGATATGGATGGTGTTGAGGTCGTCCGGCAACTTCGTCGTCAGCATACGGAATGGGTTCCCATTATTTTTTTGAGTGGTCATGATGAACCAGAAATGATTGCCGAGGCCATTGATATGGGGGGCGATGATTATCTGGTGAAGCCCGTGAATAAAATTGTGCTGGTTTCAAAGCTCAAAGCAATGCAGCGAATTGCAAATATGCGTCATCAACTGAAATCGACGTCGGAGCAACTGAGTATTGCGAACGAAAAGTTGTCAGAGCAGGTCAATGAAGACGGATTAACAAAAATCGCCAACCGGCGTTATCTGGATATTAAGCTGGCGGAATATATCTCGACCCATGGTCGGAGTAACAGTGCACTGACGGTGATTATGATCGACGTTGATCACTTTAAGCCGTACAACGATCATTATGGTCATTTGGAAGGTGACCGCTGCCTGCAAATGGTGGCCAGAGAACTGAAAGATAATTTCAGTCGAGCCGGGGAGTTGGTGGCTCGTTATGGTGGCGAGGAGTTTGTGGTTTTGTTGAGTCAGTGCGGTCAGGAGCGCGCGCTCAAAGAGTGTGAACGGCTGAAAAAATGTATTGAGCGGCTCGGAATCCCGCATACACGTTCCACGACATCTGATTTTGTGACGGTCAGTCAGGGGATGCTGTCCTGGTATCCGACCGGACTGGAAACACCGGAGCATATTTACTCCATTGTTGATAAAGTTCTGTATCAGGCAAAAGGGCAAGGACGGAATTGCTTCATTGCTGCTGAATTTACCTGATTTCACGACCGATTGGCGAGACCTTCACCAGGCTTGATACGGTGATGGACTTTTCGCTTGTCGGAATATCTGACCATGCTAATCTCTCTTCAGGTCCGGCATGGCGCCGTCAGTCGCCATGCTGCTCTCTAGTGACAAGAAGAAGGATAATAAAGTATGGAAATGTCTCTTAGTTCGCAGGAAGCCAGAGTGATTGGCTGTTTGTTAGAAAAAGAAGTCACCACCCCAGATCAGTACCCACTGACGTTAAATTCCCTGACTACAGCCTGTAACCAGAAAAGTAACCGTGAACCCGTGATGTCTCTGGATGAAGCGACCGTTTTGGATACCCTCGAAGGATTAAAATCGAAGCGCCTGATTCAGGAAGTCACAGGTTTCGGTAGCCGGGTGACAAAATATCAGCACCGGTTCTGCAACACCGAATTCAGTACGTTTCAGTTTACGGAGCAGGAAAAAGGCGCACTGTGTGTTCTGTTGTTGAGAGGCGCACAAACGGCCGGTGAAATCAGAACCCGCACAAATCGTCTGTGTCATTTTGCGGATGTCAAAGCTGCTGAACAAACGTTGGCTGCACTGGCAGAAGACAGCAAAGGTCCCTTTGTTTTGAAACTTCCCAGAGAGTCGGGGAAACGCGACAGTCGTTATATGCATCTGTTCAGCGGCGAAGACTTCAGTCATTTATCCGCTGAATCAGAGAGCGCTGTCTCACCAGCGGTCAATGATGAAACAGAAGAGCGACTGACATCCCTTGAACATGAAGTTGATTCTCTGAAAGAAGAGCTCGCCTTACTGAAAGATAAAATCAGGGAGTTAAGTGAATCAGCGTGATCCTGTACCAATCTGGTCTGTCTATTTAATACGTACACGCTGTAATCGCCTATATTGTGGAGTAACGACGGATGTGAACCGTCGTTACTCTGAGCACCAGACCGGTAAAAAAGGGGCCCGATTTTTAAGAGGCAAGGGCCCTTTGACGCTCGCTTGGAGTGCCGGGGTTGGGGATAAGCGCAAGGCGATGCAGCTGGAATATAAAATCAAACAATTGACCAAGCCCGTGAAAGAGGCATTGGCTGCCAATCAAATTGATCTTGCTGAATTATTCCCTGCCTGTTTTGAATGAACGTCTGATTGAGTCAGTCGTTCATAAATTCTGACTTGCGTAGAAGTGGGGGTATATCGTGAAAGCTTCCTGGATTTCACGACCAGCAGCCGGGATCTGTCTGCTTGTCGTCTCATCTGCTTTGCCAGTGAATGCCGCTGGCATCAGCAACCATCCAAAACCTGGACAGCCATTGAGTGACAATGCTGTTCGCCTGATGAATCTGTACACCACTTATATGCTGAAAGATGCGGTCTTACAGGGATGCTCCCGAAGCGGGGATGAAACCCGCCGACAGGTGAATCATCAGTACATTGAGTATTCCCGTCTTGCATTGGAGTACATTCAGGCCGGACGTTTCGTGGTCAAAGAACAGCTGCCAAAGGTTGAATTGATGGCCTGGCAGGAAAAATTAGCCAGCTCACAACATTATTATGCAAATGGCTTTAGTGAATTTTCGGATGAGCGTGTAACATTGGAGTGTCAGCATCTTGCGAACGCTCTGGAAGCAATGAACCAGCGTTTTGCAGCACTGAGGCGCTGATTTTATTGACTCAATTATCTGGAATCCCAAATATGGCTCTGAAAGCCACGATTTATAAAGCACAATTAAATGTCGCTGACATGGACAGAGACTGTTATCTGGACGGTTCTTTCACGTTAGCATGCCATCCTTCTGAAACCCTGCAACGCCTGATGCTACGCGTTCTGGCGTGGGGACTGAATGCAGATCCTGAATTAACTTTTACCAAAGGCCTTTGTGAAACCGATGAGCCAGACCTTTGGAAAAAAAATCTGAATGACGAGATTGAAATCTGGGTAGAGCTCGGCCTTCCTGATGAGAAAAGGATCCGAAAAGCCGCACAGAAATCGACACAAGTTGTCATTTATGCATATGGTGACCATGCAGCGCCTGTGTGGTGGCAAGCGATGAAGTCCAAAGCCACCCAGTATAAGAATGTCACCGTTGTTTTTATCGATGATGAAGTCATGGACAGCATGGCTGACATGGTAGCGCGAACCATGCAGCTGCAGTTGACCATCGAAGGTGAGCATGCCTGGTTATCATCTACTTCGGCGAACTGTACGATTTTGCCACAGTGGTGGCAGCGTTCTGCATCATAACTTGAAAAGTAAAAACAGAAGAGTGGTCTCACGCCACTCTTTTTTTGCCGGATGATTTTCGTTTGCGGGTTGAACGTACTGTGTCGTAAATCACCCCAGATGATGTAACGCCTGTGTTTACTGGTTCACAGAGGGGCGCTGGCTGACTTTCGTAAACCATGCATGCAACGATGGCAGTGATGGATTGACCGTGATGTCTAGATTCTTCATGAAATTACACATCACGAATGCAGTAATGTCGGCGACAGAAAATTGATCGCCCGCGATATACGCCGACTGAGATAGACGTTGGTCTAATTCTGGCAGAAAAGCCAGCAGTCGTTCTTTGGAAACTTGTCCCCAGCTTTCCACGCAGGTTTCTCTGTCCTGATAGATGCCTGTTAAATTTCTGAATGATTGCATTGCAACAAATAAGCCTTTGAATTCAACGATTCGCTGCCACATCTCAATGTGAGCTTTTTCGAGGGCGGTCCGGCCAAACAGTGAATGCTCAGAAGGATACATTTCATCAAAATAACGGCAAATCGCAAGAGATTCACAGATTGTTGTGCCATCCTCTAATTCCAGAACCGGGATCAGACCATTTGCGCTTTTTTCCTGAAACGATGCAGACAGATTTTCACCGCCACGAATGTCAACGGAAACGCGTTCGATATCAAGGTTCATTTCAGCGAGAAAAATGCTGACACGACGTGCACTCGGGGATGGAGCAAGTTCATAGATTTTCATGGTTTCCTCTTTATCAGAATGATCGTTTAGAATAGAATCTATAGCCATAAATGGCTTTGCGTCAAGTCTGTATACTGAAAAATAAAGCCTGAGAGAGAAAGTATGGCTAGGACTAAAAATTTTGATAGAGAAGAAAAGCTAATCCAGGCGATGGAGCTGTTCTGGCAGAAAGGCTACGCCGATACTTCCGTTGCTGATTTAGTCGATCATCTGGGGATTAATCGGTTCAGTCTTTACAACACTTATACAGATAAATCGACTCTGTTTAGTGAGGCACTGGATTATTACCTGCAGCAGATCGCATTCCCGCCATTGCAGAAGATTCTGCATGATGAAGCCGGTTATGCGGATATCCTGGCTTACTTAACTCGATTTGTGAACCTGCAGCGTGATCAGACATGTGGGTGTTTTATCCAAAATGCCTTGCTTGAACGTGCGCATTGCGATGCCAGTGTTCTGGATTCCGGCGCATTGCTGTTTGAAGCGCTTGCGGAGCGATTTCAGCGGGTGGTGCAGAATGCTCAGGTTGCCGGTGACTGGGATCCGTCTGCTGATCCGGTCCAGATGAGCCATTTTCTTGTGATGCAAATGCAGGGCATTCGGGTGCTTGGCAAAGCTCGTCAATACGACATGATGGATCATGGCGTGAAGATATTGTTTGGCATGATTGAGCAGATTCATCAGGCAGGTCGTGCGGCAAAATAGCGAAGTAAATGGCTGTCACATTGGATGGTCAGTGATCCGGGTTTCAGTATCAGGCCAGCATTGCGCTGGCCTTTATGGTTGATGGAGCATCACTGAAAGAGAAATGATCAACAATGATGATTAGCGAGTCATTGCCGCATTCAATCCCTGTTGCCAGAAGGCCACTTCCATTCGCGTCGCGGTGCGGAAAATATGAATGAGTTGCTGACCCCGTGAACTTGCGATCGGAATATCTGCCAGCAATTGATTCAGAAATAGAATGCTTTGCTGCACACTCTGCTGAAATTCTTCTCCGCCGTACATGGCGATCCAACTGTAGTAGGGGTTCCCTGTCTCAAGGGTATCCGGTGCGTGAATCAAGCGCTCTCCAATCATGGCATAGCCAATGGCGCACGGGGCGAGTGCCGTGAAGAGATCCGCTAAATCGCCTGCCATACCCGTATCCAGAACATAACGTGTGTAGGCGACAGTACCAACATCTTCAGCTTCGGCTTCCATGTCTGATTCAGTCAGTCCCCATTGCTGGCAATAGCTGATGTGATGATGCATCTCACTGCCGATCAGGGCTTCCAGACTCGGTAACGGTCGGCGCATTTCTTCGAGCGTTTTCGCTTTGAAAATGGCCAGTGCATAGGCTCTGGCATAGTGTTTAAGAAAGAGAAAATCCTGTTTGAGATAGTGTAAATAAGCCTGTTGGCTTAAATCACCCTTGGCGAGCTGAGTGACAAACGTATGGTGAGTGTACGCGTACCAGTCTTTGTCGCAAGCTTGGATTAAATCCAGATGGTTCATCGAAGGCTCCAAAAATCAGTGAGGTAGAAATCCGCAAAAAGGTGCATTAAAAGGCCGGTACAAAGTCTTTTGCTTTCGGTGCATGGCTGATGATTTTGTGCTGGTACATGAAGGTCGCAAATTGATCGTAACGCGCTTGATCTACCGCTGCCGGGCGCAGCGCAAAGCGGGGGAGTGTATCGCGCCATGCCAGCTGATTCAGCTCATTGTTCAGGGTGTCTGGTGAGTAAGCAATGAAAGTCTTCCAGGCTTGATCCGGGTGATTAATGATGAATTGGGTGGCTTTTTCTAATGCCAGATTGAATTTCTGAATATCCTCAGCGTTGTAGGTGTTTTTATTGGCCACGACAACCAGTTCATCATATGGCGGTACACCATGCTCTTCCGGGAAAAAGGCTTTGGACTGATAACCTTCCAGTGCCAGCTGATTTGATTCAAAGTTTCGTAACCCGCCCCAGATTGCATCGACTTTGCCTGATGCCAGTGAAGAAGACAGCGCCCAACCGACATTGACGATTTTTACATCCGTAAAGCTCACACCGGCTGTCTTGAGCATGGTGCCAATGGTTGCCTCTTCGTTTCCGGCGATAGCGATGCCAATGGTTTTGCCTTTCAGATCAGCCAGCGAGTGAATGCCTTTATTTTCCAGCACCATCAGCGTATTCAGCGGAGTTGCAATTAAGGTGGAGGCGCGAATAAGCGGCAAGCCAGCGGCAACATCAATGGTCAGACTGGTTTGATAGGAAATTGCCAGATCGGTTTTTCCGGCAGCAACCAGTTTTGCGGGCATGGATGGATCGGCAGGTTCCTGAATCTTGATGTCCAGGCCTTGTTCTTTAAATAAACCGTTTTCTTTCGCAATAATGATTGGGCCATGGTTTGGGTTGACAAACCAGTCCAGCATCAGCGTCAGTTCTTTAGCCTGAAGCTGAATGCTGGTTGCAGATACGGCAATCGCGAGCGCAGTACGCGCCGGAAAATAAGTCATGTGAACTTCCTTTGTGAATCAATTAAGAGTCAGACTGGCTGTTTTCAGACAGCCAGGGGATGGCGTGTTTTAAGAGTGCATCTGTGATGAAGTACAGTGCGACGGATAACCCGGCTAAGACCAGCAAGGCGGCAAACATTTCGTCAATCATCATCCGGGCATTTGCTTGCAGCATCAGGTAACCCAACCCTTCACTGGCACCCACCCATTCGCCAACCACGGCGCCGATGGGTGCAACAACAACCGCGACGCGAATCCCAGATGCCAGTGCGGGCAGGGCTGCAGGTAATCGGATATGCCAGAGGATTTGCCAGCGGGTGGCATTCATGGTTTTGGCTAAGTCCAGATACCCCTGCGGGGTATGGCGTAATCCGTCAAAACAGCAAGTGGTGACCGGGAAAAAGATGATGATGGCAGCCATAACCACTTTGGATGCAATGCCGTAGCCCAGCCAGAGCATCAGAATGGGTGCCAGCGCAAAAACAGGAATGGCCTGGCTGGCAATTAATACGGGCAGCAACCAGCGCCGTACCGGCGTAAACAGCAACATCAGCAGGGCACAAAACAGGCCGAAAGTGAGCCCGGTGAGCAACCCCAGAAAAATCTCCGTGGCCGTCACCCAAGCATGCCGGAACAGGACATCGTGCTGTTGAATCAGTTTATTGAAGACTGCCAGAGGCTCGGGCAGGATAAATCCAGGCAGTTGAAACACCATCACAACCGCCTGCCAAGCTAATCCGAGCATCAGCAGCGTGATGACAACCCGGAACGCCGGATGCTGCAACAGCCCGCCAGTGGTTTTGACAAATGGACGGGGTTGCTCGATGGGAGCTTGCGTGATCAATTTAGTCATCTTCATTTCCCATCATGGCCAGCGTCGTCATCAATTGGTGTTGTGCATCTGCCATGGCTGCGTTGATGGGTCTGGGGATTTCTCCCTCAGGTGCCCCGAAGGCGGTAAGACGGGCTGGTTTCCCTTGCATCAAAAACAGATGATGACCCAGCCGGAGTGCTTCTTGCGGGTCATGCGTAATCAGGAGCACGGTCCGGTCCTGCAGCAGTTCTGCGGCCAGATCCTGAAGTTTGTAGCGCGTGACGGCATCCAGCGCAGAAAAAGGCTCATCCATGATGACAATGGGTTTTTCCTGCATCAGTGTGCGGACTAAAGCGACGCGTTGGCGCATTCCACCGGAGAGCTCGGATGGACTGGCTTGAGCATAATCTGCCAATCCAACCTGCGCCAGCAAGTGCATGGCACGTGTCTGAGTTTGGGAATTCACTTTTCGTTGCCGGAGTCGATAGCTGAAACAGACGTTATCCATCACATTCAGCCAGGGCAGCAGTAGATCTTGCTGTGCCATGTAAGCGATCTGCGGGCTGACCGGGTGACCGTCAAACGTTGTGACCTGTCCGCGGTACTGAACATCTTCTGGCAACAGATTGGCCAGAAGCCTCAGTAAAGTCGTTTTTCCGCAACCACTCTGACCAAGAATGCAATGCCACTGGCCGGGAAACAGTGTCAAAGACAAATGTTCGAATAAGGGGGTTGAAGCACTCGGGAAATGAAGATAGATATCCGACAAATGCACGCCAGGTCCCTGTATTACACGGTTCATTTGGCTTGCCTGCGTGCTCATGCAAGATCCCCGGACTGCGTCTGAAATGCATGAAAATGATGGACCGGGCCATGACCCTGACCAATCTTTAACTGATCGGCAAATTTCAGCGCTAAAGTCAGGTAGTTTTTCGCTTCTGCGACGGCGCCAGTGCGTGTGTATCCCTGAGCAAGATAGGAGGCAATCGCTGCAGATAATGTGCAGCCAGTGCCATGGGTGTTTTTTGTCTGAATGCGTTGGGTACTGAAGGTGACAATGTCACCTTTGGTGAGTAGGTAATCCGTACTCTGGCTTTCGGTTTCCCAGTGACCGCCCTTGAGTAGCACGGCTTCAGTATCGAGTGATTGTAATTGTGCGATGATTGTTTCTTTGTCACTCGAGTCAACAGAGGGAACTGGCGCCGCATGATTGTCTGACCGGGTGAGCGCAATCGCCTCCGGTAAATTGGGGGTGATGAGGGTTGCTAAAGGCAGAAGTTCAGCTTTCAGCGTTGTGATGGCTTTGGTTTCCAGCAGCAGGTCACCGCTGGTGGCCACCATCACTGGATCAAGGACGATATGCTCAGGCCGATATTGGCGTAGTTTTCGGGCCACAGCCTCAATGACGCCAGCGTCACTAAGCATCCCAATTTTGACTGCTTTGACATTCAGATCACTGAAAACGGCATCTAATTGCGCTTCAACAAAATCAGGAGAGACAGGAAAGATGTCGGTAACGCCCAGAGTATTTTGGGCGGTCAGGGCTGTGATGACAGAGCATGCATATCCACCCGTCGCGGAAATCGCTTTGATATCGGCCTGAATACCAGCGCCGCCACCACTGTCGGATCCGGCGATCGTCAGAACGATAGGCGTTGTGTTGCGGTTTGAAGCGTGTTGGGTTTGTGCTGGCTTGTTCATCTGCTTCCCTTTGCATCAATACCAGTTTGATGGGCAGGGAAGACGTACAGTCGCCAGTGGGCCGAATCGAAAGGGCCATGTTATTGGCAGTTTCGGTGGCAGGCTATCTGCTAGTTCCCTCCGCCAGTGCTAACTGGATCAGGTTCAACGGGTCCCACGATGTGGTCTCAGCCTTCCGGCTCCCCGACTAACGTTACTTTGATTCTTTGATAACGGTTGTGACGCTGAAGAATAATCTCTCAAGCTTGTTATCGCGCGGTCATTCTAACCTTGTTTTTTCTGTGAAAGCAAAAGAATTACGCGAAATTTGTCTGAGTGATTTATTCCTGGCGATTTCAGCCTATGATATCGGTAACCTCATTGAACCGGAGCAAGCTTGTGAATATTCATCATAAAATTAACTATGTAGAGTTTCCTGCCCGCGATATTCAGAAAACAAAAGATTTTTTTCAGTCGGTTTTTGGTTGGTCGTTTACAGACTACGGTGACGAATATACCGCTTTTTCTGATCAGGGGCTGGATGGCGGATTTTATGCTGCGCCTATGAAATCGGACGCCTCGCAAGGGGCGGCACTCATTGTGTTGTTCAGTGATGATCTGGAGGCGACTGAGCAGCAAGTCATTGCAGCTGGAGGTCAGATTATCCGGCCCATTTTTGATTTTCCCGGCGGACGGCGCTTCCATTTCACCGAGCCCAGCGGGAATGAATTTGCAGTGTGGGCAGAACCCCGATAAATGATACTTCATGAAAAGAAAAGAGCTCCTGCACGGAGCTCTTTGATTCATGGATTGCCAGATTAATTTACAGTTGCAACACGGCTGGTCCGCTGGCCGGAAACCGTTCTGATCTGAACACCGGCCGAAGCTGCGGGTGGGTTCAGGGCATCAAAGGTTTGCCAGCTTGCGCCTTGATCGGCCGAGAACTCAATGGTCAGTCCAGGGAATGTGGTATTTGCTTTGAGCACGCCATTTTCAATCACACCACCGGGCACTGGCAGGTTGAAAGCAATACCGGCCTGTTCCAGTTTCGGCAGAACTTTCTGGCCCAGCAGGTTGGCGAAGTGATTGTAGTCGCTGTTCCGTGCGGCTTCATCGGCCGGAATACCAGCATTGTCGTTGGCTTCCCAACTCGCTGTATGCCAGGCACGCTCAGCCAGACCCAGTACACGCGGGAAGGTCATGCCTTCAAACTGATCTTCCGTACGCACCGTTTCTGCCCACAGAGAGCCCTGAAGACCGAGTACATTTTCAGGCTTCAGCAGTTTTTTCACACCAGCGGAAGCCACAACGTCTTCTTTTGTAATCGGTGCACCGGCGCGGGTGAAATCTGCATTGGCAAAGACATCATCCGGCATATAGCCAAAGGTTTTCCGGGTATCGGTGAACCGCGGTGCCCAGTAGTAGCCGCGCTCGTTTGGATCGGGCTCGTACGGGTGGTCGAAGTACAGGTGAGTTGCATGGTTATAGACGACTTTATAATCGTTGTTGGCCAGATTATAAGCGCGATCCGCAACACCCCATTCCCAGATGTTTTGCCATGCGTTCCCCCACAGCGTGGTGTTGGCCATTTCAGAACGAGGATAGACCTGACCATCATGCATCAGACCGTCTTCCCAGCCCGCCATATCCAAGCCATAGTTCGCGGTGATAACGGAAATTCGCTCCACGAAATAACGGCTCAGATCCGAGACACTGTTCACACCATCGGTGTTATTGGCAATAAATGCCTGACAAACCGGAGAGTTCACCCAGGCACCGGCAATTTCGTCACCACCGAAATGGAAGGTTTTGAGAGGCTGAATCCCCTGATGCAGGTCGACCAGGCCTTTTACCACGGCATCCACAAAGTTGTAGGTTGAATCCATGCAGACGTTGATCGCATTGTCGGTAAACATCTGAACAGACAGATATTGCGTGGTGTCATCAAAATCAGTCAGCAGATATTGGTTCGCTTTTTCAAGATTCCCCTGTGCCGCATAGTGATCGTAACGCGCTTCCATGGCTTTGATTGCAGCATGCGCATGTCCCGGAATATCAATTTCTGGCACCACTTCAATATTCAGTGCAGCCGCGTGTGTCAGGATCTCACGATACTCTTGCGCGGTGTAATAGCCATTGGACTCAGGTGTGCCGTCCGGGCCTGCGCCGAGGAAAGGCAGCAAGCAGGTTTTTTCTTCAGGATCGTGACAGCGTTTTGAACCGACTTCGGTTAACTCAGGCAAACCGTCAATCTCAACACGCCAGCCTTCATCATCAGCAAGGCGCAGATGCAGTTTGTTCAGTTTAAAGGCTGCCATTTGATCAAGTAGTTGAAGGATGGAATCTTTGGTCCGGAAGTTCCGCACGGAGTCGACGGACAAACCCCGGTATGCAAAACGTGGTGCATCTGAGATTTGAACAGCTGGAACCTGATTTCCATCAATCAGCTGCAGTAAAGATTGTGAAGCATATAACGCACCTGCGCCGTCTGCTGCGCCAATTGAAATGATGTCTTTTGCCGGATCTACATGGAGGTTATAAGCCTCGTCCCATTTCTGAACGCCATTGACCTGTACCTGGCTCCAGCCAATCTGGATACGTTTTTGAGTTGCAGGCGACCAGGGCACCGCGGTCAGACCCAATTGGTCTGCCAGGAACATGGCCTGATCTTCATAGCCATTGTCGTAAACAATGACCCAGTTGGAATCCAGTGCGACCTGACCTGAACCCATGGCGATTTGAGCGGGGGTCGGAATCACGCCTGTCGCTTGACTCAGGACGCTGAGATCTGCATTTCGCTGATATCGGTCTTGTGCTGTAAAAGGATCGTAATAGTCGGTAATCGCGGCACTGCCGTATCGTTTCCATTGTTGAGGTGTTGAGAAATCAGAAACGAAAGCGAGCTCTTCTGATGGTTTGGTCGGGACCCATCCATTGACACGATTACTCGTGCTGGCAATCAGCGAAGTGAACGTTTCTCCGTTTTCTTGTGAGACCAGATACCAGTTCGGCATGATGTCCGTTTTTGCCACTTGCCAGTCAGACGCATCGAATTCAATGGTCAGGGACTGGCCAGGTGCCAGTGGAACGAAGCTTGCTGTAGGCTCCAGCTTAAACATATCGCCATTGACGTGAGAAATCTTCACCTGATCGGTCAGAACATTTTTCACCATCCGTATGTGGCTGAAATATATAGCCCAGCCAGAGGCGGGCAGTGTTTGAGCGCTTTGATTCGTGAAATCGAGCTTGGCTCGGAAAGAGACCCAGTCCTCCTGAGTGTTATCAATAACAGTGTATTGAACATCCAGCCCCTGACCCAGTTGATCAAGTGTTGTGGCTGGGATGGCGAACGCAGGAGCAGCAAGTGCAGCCGATAAGGCAAATGCCAGTACTGACGTTTTCATCATCTTTGGTTCCTTTTTTCGATGAGTAAAAAATCAGTTTTCAGCCTAACGAGCAGAGTTGATTAATAAAAATATCAATAGATGAAGTTGCAAGGCTGTTTTTCGGAATTGTCGGGGGTCCCAAGAAAAGAATACAACCTAAGGATTTTTTCATTCTGTATTCGTGATAGGGATTGTAAATTTTATACTCACTGTCAATACATTTACCTGACAGATGGCATAAGTACGATAATTCTATATGCGAATCATTGTGTTATCCCTCCTCAAAAAATCATGCCGATTATTTTGGGAGAGGTTGATTCAACCAAGCGTTGTACAAGTGTCAATCAGTGAAAATGATGTTTGAAGATATCGTTTCGTGTCAATTGTACAAAATAGAGCTCTTCGTATGCGGGGCAGTGGGTCATGCAGCAAAGATAAATGCGACAGGTTCTGGTCGAAAAGTAATCATATTCATGCCGTTAATGATAAATGTGTTAAAAATGGCAGCCAGCTATCAGTTTCGGGATTGGAAGTGGATTTCCGCTTATCTGTAGAAGATACTCGCTCTGCAACACCCAAATAACGATAAAGGATAGACATATGACAAGAGCAGCAATCGTTCTGTGTTCATTACTGGCTCTGGCCGGTTGTGATGAAGAGACAGTCGAAAATTTACTTGAGGGAAAAGTTGAAGTGTTCACCATCCATAGCGCTGATATTCAAGGCGTGACGGGTGTGCAAGATGGTTACTATACATGGGTAGAGCTACAAAATTTAGATCAAACTTATAACATTGGTCTGCCTGCAAATGTACCTGTGGCCACACGTGCAGATCTGGTGAATGTTGCCGGTTCTGTTGAAGATACAGGTTGTGCCAAGATTCCGAGCACAGCCGGTATGTGTTTTGATGAAGCCGATAACAGCAGTTGCCTTCCAAACGAATTGAACGAAGTTGGCCTGAAAACGTATAAGATTGATCTGGACAATCTGAAAGCGGCGATTGATGCAGGTTTTTATCCAACAGCAGCACAATACTTGATTGAATATAAATTCAATTCGAACCTGACGATTCAAGACGCAGAATGCTCAAGCATTGAATAAAATTTCAATCGATGTCTTTGAAGTCGAAGAGCCGGGCTGTCAGCCCGGCTTTTTTGATGACAGAACAGCGGGTTAATCGATTGACTTCTCGGTGTGACGACTTTGAGACCATGCTTTGGTTATCCACAAAAGTTGTGCATAACTCTGTGGGAAATGCTGCTAAGCCAGAAGCCGTGACGCCTTTGCCAAAGTCAAGCACTCGGCTAGCAGATTTTTATTGTATTTTTTTGCTTTGTGAAACTGAGCAAAATACCACTTAAGTGACTGTATTTTATTCAAAAAAATATTTTACAGCGTGTTAATCGATTGAGTGGCCTGATTTTCGACTTTCAGAAGTGGTGACGGGCTCTTTTCTAAGGCAGCTTTTTTGAAAAAAAGCGCAGATAGTTCCGGGTGTTGTTGGTAGAGAAAAGCCCGGTCTCTTTGTTCAGCATCACTATGCGTCAGATAACCCCGGCCATTCGGGTATTCGGTATTCCAGAGCTGACTCTTCGAAACCATACTGCTGGCAATGAATTGGCCAAGGTAGGTGACTTCACCGGCTGAAATACTGAAGTGGACGTTGAGTGGTTTTTCAGTTTGAGAAAAGACGGTTTTTCTGCCATCGGTGCCTTTAAAGGTAATGCTGTGTAGCTGGTAATTTCCGGCGGGTAGGGGAACAGTAAACAGAGAACTGGTGAAATGAGACGTTTTGAAATTACTGTCGTTATTGTTATTGGAAATCGCGAGATCGGTGTCGCTGCCCTGGCGACGAAAATACAATGTTGACTGAAGATTTTCTCCGGTCGATGGCCAGATTGTTGATGCGCCGAGGCTGCCAACCAGATAACCCTGCTCACTTGAATTGGAGACATGGTAATTTTCAGGAACTGAGACGACGATGCCGTTACTACATCCAGTCAGAAACAAACCTAACAGACTGTAAACCAAAGGCTTCATGCCTTACCCATCCTATGGTTGTTGAACGATTGTATCAAAGGCCGGATGATCACACCGATCAACCAATCCCATATGAGTGTTGTATTACAAAGCACATTTATGCCATATAACTCACAAAATCTCACTGGATTGATGAAAAAAATACTGCATTAAAGGGAAGTTTGAGCATTAGCTCAAGTTTTTCAAGGAAATAGCATGCACGCAGAAGGATGATTTGACTGGCAAATCGTGTTGCCAGTCAAAGTTGACTCAGGACGTAATCACGTTTTTGAATTTACTTTTTTTGCTCTGGATGTAATCAACATCTGGCGGAAAGTCTTTGTTCGACTTGGCATGCCGCATCATATCGAACACTGTAAATTCAGTCAGAATCGCGAAGGTGTAAGGGATGAATTTACCCGCCGCTTGCAGGGTTGGGTCAAAATACTGGTCCCCGAGACGGATCAAAGCATGATCGATCACGGGATCTTCACAGCGGAAGCCAAGTACGTAGCGATCCCCTTTGCCATAAATGACATTCATATAACTGTTATAAAAACATTCATTCTCTTGCGTTGTGCAGGCATCCAGCTGTTCTTGCGTCATCGCTGAAACCGTTACAATACGCATGTTTTCAGGACGATACCCTAGATCTCTGAGTTGTTTTTGAATGGATTCGTTAGGAAGCTCTGTCACTTTACTTTCCGATAGACTGATTTTTCGCGCATTATAGCTTTCCTTCTCGCATTGGTCACTTTCTGCTTTGAACTGAAGCAGTTTGATTTCAGGAAAATGCTCTGCTTTTCAACGTCCCCGGAAGAGGAAACAAAATTTCCGGATTGATAGTTTAAATGAGATTTGTTTTCAACTAAGATGTGTGACCAGTGACTCAGATAACTGAGTATCAGAACAGTTACAGAAAGTGTGCCGCGATACGCTTTCTGAATCGGATGCTTAAGGTAACCGTTCCAAAATGAATATCATGAAATCCAGTCTTGCCTTTGTTGCTATCGGCCTGAGCGTAAATACAGCAGCCAGTACGCTCGATTCTGCACGAGCCATTGAAAGTCAAATCAATCAGTCCGCCGCGCAAAGCCAGGGGCGCATTGATCAAAGCGCTGAAGCTTCTTTAAGTATGAGGGCGGAAATTGAAGCCCTTCGGGAAGAGGTCAAGAACCTGACCGTTTACCGTGATCACTTAGCCCGTCTTGTGGACAGTCAGGAAGGTGAAAAATCCAGCCTGAAAGAGCAAATTGCGGGTATTCAGGAAACACGGCAGGGGGTTGTGCCTTTGATGTATCAGATGATTGATGGCCTGAAAACGCTGATTGAAACAGACAAACCCATCAAACGTGATCAGCGTCTGGCTCGTATTGCTAAGCTGGAATTTATGATGGCGCAAGCGGACATCAGTGATGCTGAAAAATACCGTCGTATTCTTGAGGCGTACCAGATCGAAATGGATTACGGTACAAAGCTGGGTCTATATCAGGGAAAAGTTGCGCTGTCACCTTCGGAAAGTATTCAGGCAGACTTGCTGTATTTAGGCCGGGTGGCCTTTGTTGCCCGAAGCCTGGATGGTCAGCGTTACTGGGCCTGGAATGACAGTACGTCACAATGGCAGGCACTTGAAGCCAATGTTGGCACAGATTTGGATAAAGCCTATGCGATGGCTTCGAAGCAAATTGCACCGGGTCTGATTTCACTGCCCGTGTCTGTCAATGTGGAGGGCCAGTAAGATGCAATTGAAAACTTTGACCTTAGCATTGTCTCTGCTGGCAATGTCTGCAAATGCATTGGCGGTGGACGGGTTAGTTCAGCAATCACGTCAGGACCAAAAATCTGAGAAAGCTCACCAGCAGGTCCGGGAGTCCGGTTTCAAACAAACGGAAGCGCAAATTCGTGCTGAACGGGATGCACTTCTGGCTGAGCGGAAAAAGCTGAACGAAGAAACGGATCGCCTGAGCGATATTTTTGGTAAAAATGAACAGTCGCTGGCTCAGTTAGAAGAAGAGCTCCGCCTGGAATCCGGAAGTCTTGGAGAGCTGTTTGGTGTGGTTCGCCAGACTGCAAAAGATCTGGATGCAGAGCTGGACACATCGGTGACAACAGCAGACCGGAATCAACATACGGACGTTGTGAAAAAGATTGTGGATGCGAAAGCTTTGCCATCTCTGAAGCAACTGAACGGCCTGTGGCAAGGCATGCTTGAACAAATTCATGCCAGTGCTGAACTGCGTAAAGTATCGGTGCCGCTCGTGAACGGAGAAGGCTATGAGTCTGAAGTTGAAGCTTACCGTTTGGGGAGCATTGGCCTGATTGGTGAGCAAGGTTATCTGGCCTGGCATGCTGACCGTCACGTGGCGACCCCCTATCTGAAACAGCCAGAGCATGCCCCTGTTTCCAGCCAGATTGCTGCGTTGTCAGAGACGGGCGTCCAAATGGCTGTCGTTGACCCGTCTCGGGGCAAGATGCTGGCGCAATTAGCGCATACGCCATCGTTAATGGATCGTCTGGCACAAGGGGGTGTTGTTGGTCAGATTATTCTGGGTCTGCTTGCGATTGGTGGTGTGATTGCATTGTATCGTGGCGGAAAATTACTGGTCATCCGTCAGCAAATTAAATCCCAGCTGAAAAACCCGCAGCAGCCGGGTAATAATCCACTCGGCCGAGTCCTGAGTGTTTACGACAAAGAACAGAACCGAACTGTTGAAGCCCTTGAATTACGTTTGCTGGAAACCATTGTGGATGAACAGCAAGGTTTGGAACGTGGCCTGTCCATGCTGAAACTCCTGGCTGCACTGGCGCCGATGCTGGGCTTGCTGGGGACGGTGACCGGGATGATCGAAACCTTCCAGGTGATTACACAGTTTGGTAATGGCGATCCGAAAGTGATGGCTGGTGGGATTTCAATGGCACTGGTCACAACGGTTCTGGGTCTGGTGTCTGCGATGCCATTATTGCTGGCGCATAATCTGCTCAGTACGCAGGCTGATGTTATTCGTAATATTCTGGAAAAACAAGGGATTAGCCTGGTTGCTGCTGAGGCTGAAAAAACAGGAAGCCCAGCGTAATGAATGTTTCATTGTTCAGTGCAGCATTTGCTGAAAACTGGTGGTTTTCCCTGCAGCATTTTATGCAGCAGGGAGGACAGGTGCTCTGGTGGCTGGCAGCGGTCGTTTTGTTCAGTTGGCTTTTGGTGACGGAGCGTTTGCTGTATCTGGCTTTTACTTACCCGAAACAAAAACAGCAGTGGCTGACTCAATGGCAGGCCCGCAGCGATCAAACGTCCTGGTATGCCCATGCCATTCGTTCCGGTTGGTTAAATGAAGCACATCTGGCACTCAGTCAGAATCTGAATGTGATCAAGGTACTGGTGGCGATTTGTCCGATGTTGGGGTTGCTGGGCACAGTGACCGGTATGATTTCTGTGTTTGATGTCATGGCCAATCAGGGCAGCAGCCAACCTAAACTCATGGCTTCGGGGATTTCTCTGGCAACGTTACCGACGATGGCCGGGATGGTTGCGGCACTTGCAGGTCTGTTTGTTCATGCCCGACTGGCAAAAGCGTGCCGGATGCGTGAGCAAAAATTAGAAAAATTATTAAGGAGTCAATGATGAGATTAAGTCGTCCATCTGCCGCTCGGGAAGAAGCACAAGTCGATCTGACGTCGATGCTGGATATTGTGTTCATCATGCTGATTTTCTTCATCGTGACGAGTTCATTCGTGCGTGAATCCGGTGTTGAAGTCAATCGGCCTCAGGCCAGCAACGTCGTCAGTCAGAAAGATGCCGGTATTTTCGTTGCCATTACGTCTGCCAACGATGTGTACATCGATAAGCGTGTCGTTGATGTCGAGCGTGTTCAGGCAACGTTAGAAACCATGCTGCTTGAACAGCCGGATGCTTCGCTGGTGATTCAGGCTGACGAACATGCTTATAGCGGCACGGTCGTGAAAGTGATGGATGCTGCAAAAGGGGCAGGGGTTCAGAATATTGCTCTGGCTGCGGAGAAACGCTGATGTTCAGGCTGTTGATTGCTGCGCCAATTGCCTTTGTGATGACGTGGGGCTTATTTAGCTTTATGGCCTGGATGGTGGATGACGGCCATCGTCAGCCACCAGAGAAAACAGAAACACTGGCATTCAACATGGTGATGGTGGAGCAGGAACGGGAGGCGCAGCGACGTCAGCGCGCTGTCCCGGAGAAGCCAGAAACACCTGAACCGCCCCCAGAAGCCATGCCGAAGCAATCGAAAGCAAGTGCGGTTACACCTTTGGCATCGCCAACCATGCCTTCTGTCGCACTGAATGCTTCCGTGACAGGGATGGCGGTGAATATCCCGACATTTTCTGACATTGGCAAAGACCAGCAGGCGATGCCGTTGTACCGGATTGAACCCAAATATCCGCCGCGGGCATTGAAACGGGGCATTCAAGGGTACGTGGTGCTGTCTTTCACCATTGACCCACAAGGACGTCCGACCGATATCCAGGTCGTTGATGCTGAGCCAAAACGAATGTTTGATCGTGAAGCGATTCGAGCCCTTCGAAGCTGGAAGTATCAGCCAAAACTGGAAGGCGGGCAAGCGTTAGCTCAGCCAGGCCAATCGGTGAAACTGGAGTTTAAACTGAACAAATCATGAAAAAGTATGCATTAATCTTCGCACTGCTTTTTACGCCTGTCGCTTTGTCTGCTCAGTTATCACAGTATTCAGCGGGAAAAGTTCAGCAAGCGCAAAAATTACAGCAGGAAAACAAACTGAATGAAGCGATTTCGGTCCTCAAAGGCATGGATATCTCTCGTGCTTATGACCGTGCCTTCATTGATCGTGTCCTTGGCGTGTATTACTGGCAGGCAGAAAAGCCTGCAGATTCGATTCGCCATTTGAGCCAGTCTGTGAGTAGTGGTCTGCTGGAAGATGAGCAGGCGCGTTCGACGCAACGTATGCTGGCCGATATTCTGTTATCTCAGGCGCAATATAAAACGGCTCTGAAGCATTATTACCAGCTCAGCCAGTCGATTCCTGCGTCAGAAAAAGCAAAAGCAGATGAGCTCTGGCTGAGAATTGCGCAGGCACATTATCAGATTGAAGAGTGGCGGCCGGTTCTTTCGGCTTTGCAACATTATGAGCGCATGCATCGGAAAGACGAAGTCCAACCGCTCACGATGAAATTAGGGGCCCAGTTACAGTTGAAGCAACTTCAGTCAGCACTGCCCACGCTGAATCGCTTAATTGTGCTGCAGCCAGAGAAAAAGGTGTGGTGGCAACAAATGGCGGGCATTCAAATGCAGCTGGATCGTCACCGGCATGCCATGGAAACACTGGCATTGGCACAGCGGCAGGGCGTTGATTTATCTCAGCAGGATCTGAAAACGCTGGGACAACTGTATGCTCAGCAGGGCATTCCTGAAAAAGCGGCACGCATTTTTGCGTCGTTAGAAAATAGCGACTCGGATGAAACCTTACTGGTGTCACTCGCCACCTACTGGCAAATGGCGAAAGAGTGGGATAAATCGATTTCGAGTTGGCAGAAAGCCGTTCAACTGAACAGCAAATATCGCTGGCAATTAGCGCAGTTGCTGATTCAGGAAGGGCAATATCAATTGGCCTTAAATGAACTGAATCAGATACAAGATTCAAAGCGCAAAGCTGATGTTGAGCTGGCCAAAGTTCGTGTATTTTACAAATTAGAGCAGTACGAACAGGCAATTGTTCATGCCAAAAAAGCCGATCAAATTGAGTCGTCCAAATCTTCTCAAAGCTGGATTAAGTACTTGAATCAGATTCGAAATATGAACTCCTGATCAAATCTGCAATATTTTTGGGAAATGACAAACGAAAGCGGCCTTGTGTGCCGCTTTTTGTGTTGTCACTTCTGGTCGGAAATAAGCTTCGTATTTTATCTGATTGAAAAATAATGCTATTCTCCATCACCAGTTGTGAGTATGAATGCATTGTGTTGAGTATGATGGCGTGCTTTGGCAGGGTTGTCTGAACTGTCACGGAAAAGAGAAGATGTTGTTTCTAATCAAAATAATTTTGCTGCAGAACTTGCTTGCTGGTGGGGCAGTTTGGGTGGGTTATCGTTTTTTTGATGTGCCATACATGCTCGGACAGGATGCGCTTTTTTACATGTTTGCTTTGCAATGGGGCATGGCTGCGCTGGTTTGGAATGGTGGGCGTAGCAGTGTGAAGTATGATCAGGATCCTGCTGCGCGAACCACCAATAAGATGTTGTCATCTGCACAGGTTCAGGCTGATAAAAAGAAAGCGTTCGCAGCGAATTATCATTTTGGGCTGCAGCTATTTATTTCTGGTCTGCTGCCCTTGATTGTTTGCGTGATGTACTCGGTATTGTAAGACACACTACACCAGAGGTGTAGCGTGACGATGCAAGATTCGGTCAGGCTGTGTACGGCAGGTATCCTGTGAATCCACAGATTTTCCAGCCGCTGGTTGTGTGTTTCAGATAATAAATGGACTGCCAGAGTAATTCATCTGCTTGACCGTCCGCCCGCTGGATGGTGCCGCGGAACTGTTTCCGGGCAATGGCCCGCACGTTTTCAATGGTGATTTCATTGAGCGTTGTGGCGCGATGCACTGCCGTTTTCAACGGTTCAGCATAGGCCGTATTTTGAGCCACCAAGGCTTGCTTAAGCCATTCCTCCCGATAGTCGGCCAATGTAGAAAAGGCAAACGTCCATTGCGCAGGGTCCTGACTGTGGTTGGCATTGACGGCGTAGAATTCCTGTTCAATAAAATCTTCAGCAACCTGTGTCCAGTCAGCATCACAATAGGCCTGAATATCACGTGTAACCAGCATGTCCCAGATCTCGGCGCGATGGGTATCTTGTTCCGAAAATGGATTGGTCTTTATCATGTCTTCTCTCCCAAAAAACAGCTTGATAGGGCGGCCACAAAAAATGTGGCGAAACCGTCGGCTATCAAACTGGATTTTCGGCGGAATTGGAACTCTGGGTGTGAGATGTTGGGATCTCAGGCAAAGAATTGAGTTTTAGGGGAAAAGTGACGATTGCTGCTTGATGTTCTTAAAGAAAAATCCCGCTTTATAACAGAGATATAAAGCGGGATTTTTTAGAAGTACAGTCTGACAACAGATTCTGCGACACAGCCAGGGCGGCGGCAGCCTTCAATTTCGACTGAAATTTCCTGAACAATTTCTAGTCCCCGTTTAATTGGCGTGACTGACTGAATTTTGGTGCGTGCACGAACACGATTTCCGGATTTGACCGGGTACGGGAAGCGCACCTGATTCAGTCCGTAATTCACCGTCATCTTCGCCGTCGGAAACTTCATATTATCCGGGTCAACGCTATCGGTCAGAACAGAAAGTAAAGACAGCGTCAGAAAACCATGCGCAATCGTGGTTTTAAACGGTGATTCTTGTTCTGCGCGCTCGGGATCAGTGTGAATCCACTGATGATCTTCTGTCACGTCAGCAAAACGATTGATTCGGTCCTGATCAATCGTCAACCATTCACCCACGTGAATTTCTTCACCGAGCGAACCATTTAATGTTTCCATGAGCTTGGCTGCTTCCGGGTGCAATTCAACAGGTGCAGGGGCAACATTCTGATTTACAGTGCCATTCGAAGCAATGCTTTCAGTTTTTGTCCAGCCATTGACATGCGCTTTATTTAAAAACTCAATCCAGTAATCACGGATTGATGGCGACAACCAATCTTTTAGCTCGAATGGATGCTTGGCCAGAATTTCACTTTTTTGTTTGAGAAAGTCGACCACTTTCATGCGTACCAACCTTTATCGATTTTTCTTCGTATGATTGAGGCGGCATATTGAATCTTGGCTGATCAGCGTCAGGATCAAAATGTGCCCTTGATCTCAATAAACTCATCGGATGAGTTGCCATTATTATAAATCAAAGTCTTTTAGTCACTGTAAACTGTGCGTCAAATCATGTTTCAGATGCTTATTGTGATCCTCATCACACTTTTTGGGGTGTCACTCAAGGTCAGAGTTCACATTACATACAGTCAAGGATTTTTATATTTAAATGAGATTTATATCATAAACATTCGGGTGAATATGACTGTTGATACTTTGGAGTATAGATTGTCGCAGGAAAAAGAAGCGAAAATTGTGCGGTTGGTTCCTTTTTGAACGACATGCGTTATACCTAGGTTATACCTGTTCTGCAGGGAGAAACGTTGTCAGGTGGGGTTGTGTGTTGTCGAACCTGGTTGTGGTGTTGTCTGATTCTATGGGTGTCTTACAGGGTAAGTGCTGCACCTGGCGATGAAATTGTTTTTGCGCTGGATAAATCAGTGAACCAGGCTGTTGAGCAGTCGATTCCTGGTGCGTCTCTGGCGGTGATCGTGAATGGTCAGATTCGGCTATTGAGAGGTTACGGTGTCACAAAGGTGGGTGGGGCAAAGAAAATTGACTCTGCCACCATCTTTCCGCTGGCTTCCATTTCTAAAACGTTTGCCTCTGCGGCAACAGCGATGCTTGTGGATCGGGGGTTACTTGAATGGGACACCCATGTCGTTCCATATCTTGACAAAATACAGTTCAGCGACCCGGCTCTGGGAAAATCGGTCACCTTAAGAAATGTGCTTTCACATACCACTGGATTGGTTCCGCAAGCCTATTCAGATTTACTTGAAAACGATGTGAGTTATCGACGTATCCTTTCGATTCTGGATCGGGTGAAGTTCGTTTGTGATCCCGGGGAATGTTATGGATATCAAAATATCGTCTATAACCTGAGTGCCGATATGATCACACTGGCTGCAGGCATGGATTACGCACAGTTCGTCAGCGAGCAAATTTTTATTCCATTGCACATGCAACATGCCAGTTTTGGTCTGAAAGCTTTCCTGAATTCAGAGAATCGGGTAGAGCCACATGTCCGAGTCAAAAAAGGATATGCTTCTGTTAAACCAGCGCCTTACTATTATCAGGTGCCTGCGGCTGCCGGTGTGAATGCAAGTTCACAAGATTTAGCACAATGGATGCTGGCACAGTTTGGTCAGTACCCTGAAGTGGTCAGTGATGAGAATCTGGCATTACTTCATCAGCCTGCCATTCGGGCGAACCAATACCGGTACCGTGCAAAACTGGATAATGTGTATTACGGTCTGGGGTGGCGAACCTTTGATTATCAAGGGATTACCGGGTTTGTACACCATGGCGGTTGGGTGCGCGGGATCAGAACAGAAATGTTATTTCATCCTGCAACACAAACAGGCATGGTGTTTCTGACCAATTGTGAAACAGACTACGCCCGAGAAATTGTACTTGAATTTTTGAGCCTGTATCAACGATATATTGACCCAGCATCCTCTGAACGGGAAGTAGCAACAGCGGATTAAAAAATTTTTGTGGACCCCTTGATATTTGGTCTGTCAGGCGTACACTTCGCTTGAAATTTGCCTTTTAGATGAACGACAAAGGAGCGAACGATGGCAAAGAAACACAAACATTCCCAGCAGCAAGCAGCGGTGTCAGAACCGTCTGAAAGCCTGACTGAACATGGGCGGGGTGCGATTCAGGATAATGCCCTGAAAGCTATCGTCACGAGTAAGATTTTTCGCAGCCGCGTTGAAAAATCCAAAAAAGGCAAAGGAAGCTTTCAACGGAAGGCAAAACACGGCGGACGAGAGTCCTGGCCAATCGCCGCTTAACTGAGTTGTGATTGCCCAGGACTCTTTTTTGATATGAGTAATATTCTGACTTTGTGGTCAGGATTCATAAGGTCGGGTATAGTGGTTTTCTTCTCTGCCTGAGTATTTGATTTGAAAGGAGTCTAATCGTGAAACGAAACTGGCTACACCTGTTCTCGCTGTTATTTTTCCTCAATGTCCAGACAGCCCACGCAGAAGAAAAAGTATTGGTTTTTGCAGCCTCTTCCTTAACGAATGCCTTGACTGAACTGGCTGAGCAATTTGAAACCCAAACGGGAGATCAGATTGTTCTGTCCTTTGCTTCCTCCTCTGCACTTGCCCGTCAACTGGCACAAGGGGCACCGGCTGATATTTATCTTTCTGCAAACACCAAATGGATGGACTATGTCGAGGCTCAGCAGGTGGTGAATGCGGATACGCGAAAAGATTTGCTTCACAATCGCCTGGTTTTGATCGGCCATGCGTCATCAACACTTGGGCTGATAACGCTGGGCAATGAACTGGATCTGGCTGCGCTGCTGAATGGCAGCCGGATTGCTGTTGGGGATCCGAACCATGTGCCAGCCGGTATTTATGCGAAACAGGCGCTGACTTCCTTAGGACTGTGGCAGCAGGCTGAACCTCGGTTGGCGAGGGCAAACAATGTTCGTGCCGCTTTGTTGTATGTTGAACGACAGGAAGCAGCGCTCGGGATTGTTTATCAGACAGATGCTCAGATTGCAGCAAATGTTCGTGTGATTGCACCGTTCCCGCAAGGCAGCCATGATCCAATTACTTACCCAATGGTCTTAACGCAAAAACAACCTTCTGGTATGGCACTGGCATTTTATCGTTTTCTTGAATCAGATCATGCGGCAGACGTATTTAAAAAATATGGTTTTTCCATGGATTAACCTGAAAAATCAAGAAGACTGAACCATGGATGTTTTGACTTTAAGCGATTACGAAATCACAGCACTTCAGCTCAGTCTGAAAGTTGCGCTCACGGCTGTATTGATCAGTCTGCCCGCTGGCATTGCCTGTGCCTGGGCACTGGCAAGAGGGCGCTTTTGGGGAAAGTCACTGCTGGATGGGCTGGTTCACCTGCCTTTGGTGTTACCCCCCGTTGTTGTGGGTTATCTGCTGCTGGTGCTGATGGGCCGGCAAGGGCTGATCGGCGCGTATCTGTATGATTGGTTTGGCCTTACTTTTGGTTTCAGCTGGCGGGGAGCGGTGCTGGCTGTTGCTGTTGTCGCCTTCCCGCTGATGGTCCGATCAATTCGGCTGGCATTGGAAAATGTCGATCCCAAGCTGGAGCAGGCTGCCCGGACTTTAGGGGCAAATCCCGTACAGGTCTTTCTGACCATCACACTTCCACTGATGCTGCCAGGTATTCTGACCGGTACCGTTCTGGCTTTTGCCCGCGCGTTGGGTGAGTTTGGTGCCACGATTACTTTCGTTTCGAATATTCCCGGAGAAACACAGACGATCCCGCTGGCGATGTTTTCTTTTATCGAAACGCCGGGCGCAGAAACAGAAGCGGCCCGCTTATGCGCGATTGCAGTTGCCATTGCTTTATTGTCGCTTGTGCTCTCAGAGTGGCTCGCCCGAGTCGCGCGGCGCCGTTTGGAGGGTTAATGTTCGAACTGACAGCAATAAAACAGGTCGGGCAGTTCAGGCTGAATGTCGATCTCAGATTGCCTGATTCCGGGATTACCGCGATTTTTGGGCGTTCAGGCGCAGGAAAAACCTCACTGATTCATCTTGTCAGTGGCCTGACTCAGCCGGATGAAGGAAGAGTTGTTCTGGGGGAGCATGTCTTGTGTGATACGTTTCAGGGCATTGATTTACCGCCGGAAAAGCGTCGTATCGGTTACGTTTTTCAGGACGCCAGATTATTCCCGCATTATAAAGTTCGTGGAAATTTGCTGTATGGCTGGCGGGGAAAGCACGATCCAACTTTTTTTGATGAAGTGATTCACCTGCTCGATATTGCTCATTTGCTCAATCGTTATCCTTCGGGTTTGTCTGGCGGAGAAAAACAGCGGGTTGCGATTGGCAGAGCGCTCTTGAGCCGCCCGGACATGTTATTGATGGATGAGCCTTTGGCTTCACTTGATTTACCCAGAAAGCAGGAACTGATGCCTTATCTGGAGTCGCTGGCAAAAAGCGTCAAGATTCCGATGCTTTATGTGAGCCACAGTCTGGACGAGATTTTACGGCTTGCCGATCATATGGTGGTACTGGATCAGGGAAAAGTGGTTGCGAATGGACCATTGACCGATGTGTGGGGGTCATCTGTGATGCAACCCTGGCTGAGTACCAAAGAGCAGAGCTCGATATTACAATTGAGTGTCAAACGGCATCACCCGGATTACCCGTTAACCGAGCTTGAAATTTGCTCCGAGATTCCTTTATGGGTCAGCCGGGTGCGTCGGCAGGCAGGGGAGTCGGTGCGTGTCCGTATACACGCCAATGATGTTTCAATCACTCGAATCAAGCCTGAACAAACCAGTATCCGTAATGTGATGCCTGCTCGGGTCGAAGGCATTGAACAGCATCGGTATCAGGCGGATGTTGCTGTGATCCGTTTACGGGTCGGCAGCTCTGTATTGATGGCTAATATAACCACTTGGGCGTTGGATGAACTCAACTTGCATGTCGGTGACTCACTGTATGCACAGATCAAAGGGGTCAGCCTGAGCCAGCAAGATCTTGCTTGAGTCCGTTTTTTCTTTGGTGCTCTAAGTGATCTAAACGATATTTTTGCGAGCACTAAAAACACTATTTGGGTCCAAAAAAGAACAAATTGGTTAAAAAGTAGCCAATCTATCCAGGTTAACTTTTGAACAATGTACAAGCGATTTAACCAACTGTTTCACCGCTATTAAAAGCAATTTTCTGCGCGAAAAATGACAAATATTTGTGTCAAATGATTGTCAGAAAGTGTGTTTTTTAATCACCGACTATTGCTAGCCTAAGCCTTCAGTCAGTATATTCTTCCACCGTTGTTGGCTGATTTGATAGTTGCACCTGTAAAGGTTGCCTATTGCAGAGACATGTTTCTGAAGCATCTTTTTTGATGCCTCTGCCTTATCAATCAGGATCTTATTATTACTAAGTGGAAGTACCCATGCGAATTCTTACAGTTTTGATTCTTTCAATGGTTGCACTGGTTGGCTGTGGCGGTTCAGGCAGTGATTCAGGCAGTTCATCTTCATCGCCATCCGGTAACAGCACCACAACCAATGGTGGCACTTCAGACAGACCTGATTCAGGAGAATGGAATCAGAATACCGGCGGTTCAAGCAATACAGGCTCAAATGGTTCAGATTCTGGCTCTGCGGGATCTGGCAGTAACAGTGGTTCAGATACCGGCTCGAATACCGGTGGATCGGATCAATCAATGGCAGACGAAATGCTGGCTGCTGTGAATCAGGCTCGAGCGCAAGGTCAAGACTGTGGTGGGACCTGGTATCCGGCCGTTGGTGCGCTGACCTGGGATTATGCTCTTGAAGAAGCAGCGTTCGTTCACTCAAGCAATATGGCGAACTATGATTTCTTCAGCCATACCGGGATTGACGGCTCTACACCAAGCTCTCGCGTCACTGCTCAAGGCTATAACTGGAAAACCGTGGGTGAAAACATTGCAGCCGGTCAGAAAAGTGTTTCAGCTGTGATGCAAGGTTGGCTGGACAGCCCTGGCCACTGTAAAAACATCATGAATGGCAGCTTCACACAGATGGGCGCTTCTTCTGTGACCAACTCTGGCAGCCAGTACGGCATTTACTGGACTCAGGTGTTTGCTGCACCGAAATAATCTGAAATAAAACAATGCTTTGGTTTTCAGTTTTTTCATGGCATTGCTATGCATGTCATGAACACCGAACAAACCAAGGGATTTGATAAAGCCCCTGATTGAACGGATAAATCAATCAGGGGCTGTTTTATTTGTGCCATTGCTGGTAGGCATCAATACAGCGAATGCCGGGTAGTTTTTGTTTGAAACTGTCATCGATTCCTTTTTTGCTGTAATTCTTCAGTTCGACATTATATTTTGCGGTGACCAGATCGTAGTTCTGAGAATGGATGATGGTGCCGGCACATTGCCGTTTGTACTGATCCCAGTCACTGTAATACTTGACATAAAAGGTCTGCGTCCAGGCGCCGCCTGAACCTGTTTCATCACCGGTGATCTTTCTGTTCACGATATTTTCTGCATAGTATTCCCAGCTACCGTCGTCGAAAATTGTAAATTGTGCCGGATTATCATATTGAAGACCCTCGCGAAAATAGGCGAGGTTGGTGAACTGAAAAGCAATGTTTTTCGTGCCGGGTGTTTTGTCTGTCCGGACAGGCAGATAGATCGTCTGGGTTTTATCAAACGGCGAAGTGGCCGCCTCTGCAGCTGCTTTTTCGTCGTTTTCACCTGAACTGCAGCCTTGAAGACCCAACAGACCCAGAGTGATGAGAACGAACAGGATACTGTGTCGATACATCATGGATTCTCCTTTGCGATACACATCAATGAATTTCGCCATCGTGCATCAGGCTTATCACTCTTGAGAATACCGACAAAGTTCCGGTTCAGGCGTATCAAGCATGAGACGAGTCGAATCTGAGTCATTCAGAAACTCAAGTCTGTTCTAAGGAAGCGTGCAGGAATTAGTTGATGTCCTGCCAGAAGTTCAGTGCCAAGCGGCAGACCCACTCCGGATCATCCAGCGGCAAGTCGTGCCCCGCGCTGGGGTGAACATGCAACGGGCACCGCCAGTGTTCAGCCAGCAGTTGGCTGCAGGATATGTCGACCAGTTCATCATGCTGAGAGGCGAGCAGCAGCACAGGTTTGTCCGGGACATCTTTATACCGGAAGGTCGCAGCAGCATTGAGTTGTCTCAGCAGATTCTTCCGTTCGGTCGGGCATTCTTTACGCCATTTCAGCCATGATCTTAAGATGTCAGGATCATCTGGAAACATATTCGAGGTCATTTTCAGGATCTCAGCTTCCTGTACAGAGGGCTGACTGAACATCAGCCGGAGAATCTTCGGATATTGCTGCCAGCGCAGGCGTTTGTAGAAAGGAGATTGCTTGCCGTCACTCGTGTTTAACAACACAAGGGATTTGACTTCTTCCGGGTAGAGCCGTGCCCATTCCAGTGCGATCATCCCACCCATGGAAATGGCCAGCAGATCATAAGTGCCTGCATCCGGCGCCCCCGGTATCTCTAATTGACGAGCATGCAGGAAATGCAGTTGCTGGTGCAGGTCATCCACCATCGCACTCACGGTCGCGGGGGAAGATTCCAGAAATCGCTGCCCATTACCAGCCAGATCTAATGCGATGACTGTACGAAAAGGGAACTTCAGCTTCAACTGACGCACAAAATCGCCCCAGTGACGCTGTTCGCGCAATAACCCCCGGAGCAGAATAATCGGTCGATGGCTTTGGTTCATACTTAGGATTCCTGAAAATTGTCGCGGTACCAGAGTGAATGTGCCTGTTGCCAATGCTCTCCCTGAGGATCATGGCTGAACCAGTTGGTATAAGCTTCGGTCGCATTGATCAGAAAGTCTAACAGAACAAGATGTTTACGCAGCGTGCGCTCCACACGGTGTTTTTTCAGCGGATGGAACAAGCCAAGCGGATGCCAGAGCTGAAGCGGATTTTTCCTCACCCACAGCCAGGAGCCCATCTCCAGTGTCAGCGGTAATAAAGTCCGGCCATGGGCGGTGATTTGATCATACAGATAGTCCCAGAGATCACCGTGGCAGGTATAGTGTTTGGTTTGGGGTTCGAATACGTAATTCTGATGGGGATAGGCCTGAAAGAACATGTTTCTGAGCTGAAAAATACTGCCCAGGTGTGACACCGGGGTTTGTTTACTTTTGGCATAGGGAAACCAGATTCGGTCTTTCACGCCGAAACCGGAATGGCAATCCAGCGCAATCATGAAGCGACTGTGTTTGCTTTGTGTGATCACACGATCCACCAGCAGTTGTGCTTCTGCTTCCATGGGGGCATTGGCTTTGCCACGATACCAGGGGATTTTACGGCTGAAGCGATGGCCGCCAACGAGCCAGGCCGTTTTTTCAACACTGTCAACCGGTGCATTGCGCATCAGATCAACATGCTGTGCGTTGGAGCGCCATTGCATCGCCATGCCAACCGGGTTAAGCAAAGGAATTGCGATGATCTGCATCTGTTGCAGTGAGCGTTGCAGGCTGATGTCCCACTTTTGCCGCGCACATAAACTGGAGAGAAGCGACAGGAGTACTTGGGTCCCGATTCGCTCCAGTCCATGAACACCGCCCACCAGAAACAGGCAGGGAAGGCCTGGGGCAGGATTCCCCAAGCGGCATTCATAAATCGGAAAATTCTGAGACTGGTAATGAATGTCCAGTAACTTCTCTGCCCGCATTTCATCGGGACGATGACCCGCATGGGTTTGAATTAAAGTCTCAAGCTGGGCAAGTTCGGGCAAACGTTCAGCTATATTCACTCCTACCTCATCATTCTTCTGAAAAAAGGGGGCTCTGAAAGTCCGTGTCATCAGTGTGCACGAAAATGCTGACAGTCAGATTGCAGCAGTTCTACAAAGTGATTGTCTTGTTGAGCTTAGTCCCGATTTATCCGAAGTGTTCAGGAATCCACTGAAGCGAGTGCCCAGCGAAATGCTTCAGAAAAGAGGTGCTTACCGTCTTCGTGGATGACATGCCCGTGTGCGAACAGAATCCGGTCAAACGGCCAGGTCAGAATTTCCTGCAGAGATTGTCTGAGCCGGGTTTTATCGTGGAAGGTTTTGCGAAAATACAGGGGCATTGCCGGACGAAAATAACAGCCGTTGGCGATCGCCAGCGCTACGGTTGCCGGATGATACTGATTTTTCATCCAGGCCATGGTGTCCCCAGAATCAGGGTTTGTGAGTCTGGGTCGCAGAACACAACTTCTTCCGAGACATCGCAACCGCGTAAGACGGTTTGCAGCAGCTGTCCGCGCCATTGCGGCGGACACTGGCTGCTGAGTGTCTGATCGAAAACGAGATCAGTACGTTTTAATGCCAGGCCGGGGGATGCATAAAAAGTTGCCTGCGGGTAGGCAAGCCACCATTCAGACAAAAACAGATGGTGGTTCAGGTTTGGGGTCACGATGGCCTGTACACGTCCAAGCTTTGATAAAGCCAACTGGATTTTTGTGGTGAGCTGAATCGGCGAGTGAATCAGTAATTGATTGTCGTCTAATCGGATCACGGTCATCCGGCTGCCGACAGGAACGCCAAAACGTTTCCAGGGCATGTCAAAATACCAGATGCGATTTCGATGCCATTCAATCATTGCTTTCATCCTAAAAGCCAATCCCTTGTTTTGGCGGAGTCTATCAGAGTTTTTTTCTGTCAGAAACAGCGACATGTTTTGATGCGACTTTTAAGATAGCGGAGGTTGTGAACATTTCAGCGTGGCATCTGGCTGAATGAGTATCGAAGGAATTGCAATGCTGTTCTGGTATGCCGTGAACTCACTCATGCCATGTAATTTCCACGACTGTCATCTCAATGAAAATAAAATAAATATACAATCAAAATGTATTTTTTTATGTGAGTTAACATATTCAACTGAATACAGTTAAAACAAGGAAATGGTTCTTTTTATCTATTCGTCTGGCAAGTAGAATCCCATAGGTTTTATTGAGCGTATTTATCAGTAAAAGCTGATGATGGTGTCACAGCGTTTCATCATCATTTCAAAATGAGTCGGGAAAAATTGCGTTAGACTTGAGTCATGGTGATCGTGACGTTTCGTCATAAAAGGAGATGATGATGAGAGGACTTCGGGCCTTGTCGAGGTGGCTGTCTGCCAGACCCTATTTTTATGCTATCGGCATTACGATAGCAATTATTGTGTGGATGCTGTCGGGTCAAAGTAAGACAGAAGATCATACAGCGCAAGTTGCCGGGGCGTCGGGGGCGGCTGCCACTGAAACTGCAGCTCAGGCGCCAATCCCTAAAGTCAGAATAACCACATTTCAGGCTGAGCAGGTTTACCGCAGTCTGACGCTGTACGGTAAAACGGAACCCAGCCGTCAGGCCACGGTGAAAGCCGAGGTGACTGGCAGAGTGATTGAAGTGGTCGCGCAGCGGGGAAGCTTTGTTCAAGAAGGTCAAATTATTGCATTGCTGGCCAAAGATGACCGTCCGGAACAGCTTCGCCGGGCCAAAGCACAACTGAAACAGCGTCAGATTGAATATGATGGTGTCAAGCAGTTGAACGCGAAAGGATTTCAGGGCAGAGCGCGACTGGCTGAAGCAGAAGCGGCTTTGGTTGACGCTCAGGCCAATGTTGCATCACTGACACTGGCACTTGAGAAAACCACGATTCGTGCCCCGCTCAGCGGTATTTTGAATGATCGTTTGGTTGAAGTCGGGGATTACGCTCAGGTCGGCGACCCGATCGGCACGATTGCTGATATCAATCCGCTGATTGTACGGGCAGATGTTACGGAATCAGACATTCTGAAAATCCGGCTCCATCAGGATGCGAATGCACGTTTAGTGGGCGGTATTCCGGTTTCAGGCAAAGTGCGCTACATCTCAAAAGTTGCGAATGAAGCGACAAACACATTCCGTATTGAAGTCTCTTTTGACAATCCTGATTTGCAGCTTCTGGCAGGAACCAGCGCTGAGTTGCAGGTGCCACTGGAAGAAACAGAAGCCATCAAAGTCACCCCTGCGGTACTGGCTTTAGATGATGTGGGTAACCTCGGCGTGAAAACGGTTGAAGGAGATGCCGTTGTCTTTACCCCAGTGAATGTGGTGAAAAGTGACGGTGATGGCACCTGGCTGGGTGGTTTTTCCGGTCAGGTTGATGTGATTACTGTCGGCCAGGGGTTTGTCCGGCCCGGCGATCGGGTTGAAGCGATTAAATTGGAGAACTGAGGATGCTTGGGATTATTGATGCTGCTTTGCATCGCACCCGCACCGTTGTACTGATTTTGATCTTGCTTCTGGTCAGCGGCTACATGAGTTATGTCAGCATTCCGAAAGAAGCTGAACCTGACATCACCATTCCTTTTATTTATGTGTCGATTTCTCATAGCGGGATTTCCCCGGAAGATGCCGAACGTTTGTTGCTCAGACCCATGGAGCAGGAACTGAGGGGCATTGATGGCGTAAAGGAAATGACGTCCACTGCCAGTGAAGGGCACGCTTCAGTTTTGCTCGAATTTGATGCCGGTGCGGATCCCAAAGAATCACTGGCGGATGTTCGGGAAAAAGTCAGTCTGGCAAAAGCCAAACTGCCCGATGAAACCGATGAACCCACGGTGAATGAAGTCACCATGGCGACAGAGAATCCTGCCATCACGGTGATGTTGTCCGGTTCAGCCCCAGAACGTGCACTAATTACCATTGCCCGGGATCTGAAAGACAAGCTTGAAGGCATGCGGGAAGTTCTGGAAGTAGACATTGGTGGTGACCGGGAAGATATGATTGAAATCCTGGTCGATCCACTGTTGATGGAAAGTTACGATCTGGATCAGGGGGATATCTACAATCTGATTTCCCGGAATAACCGCCTGGTGGCCGCCGGTACACTGGACAGCGGGGAAGGCCGATTTCCGATCAAACTGCCTGCGGTGTTCGACAATATTAAAGATGTCATGGAAATGCCGGTCAAAGTGTCCGGTGATAAAGTGGTGACCTTTGGTGATGTCGCCACGGTGCGGCGCACCTTTCAGGATGCTGAATCCTACGCACGGGTGAACGGGCAGCCAGCGGTTTCGCTGGAGGTGAAAAAACGTCCGGGTGAAAACATTATTGAAACGGTGGGTCAGGTCAAAGCCTTGATCAGTCAGGAGCAAGAATTCTGGCCACCGAACATTCATGTCGACTATACCGGCGATCAGTCCAAGCATGTGAAAACCATGTTGAACGATCTCCAGAACAACGTGCTGTCTGCCATTCTGCTGGTTGTGATTGTGATCATCGCGATTTTGGGCGGGCGAACAGCACTGTTGGTCGGGATTGCCATTCCCGGTTCTTTTTTAACCGGGATACTGGCGCTGTCTGTGCTGGGTTATACGGTGAATATGGTCGTGCTGTTCGCGCTGATTATGGCGGTCGGGATGCTGGTGGATGGTGCGATTGTGGTCACTGAGTATGCGGATCGGGAAATGAGCGAAGGCACTCCCCGATATGAAGCTTACAAGAAAGCGTCGAAGCGGATGGCATGGCCCATCATTGCTTCAACGGCAACCACATTGGCTGCTTTTGGTCCCTTGTTGTTCTGGCCGGGGATCATGGGCGAGTTCATGAAGTTCCTGCCGCTGACTCTGATCATGACACTGGTCGCTTCTTTGCTGATGGCACTCATCTTTGTTCCCACACTGGGCGGATTGATCGGTCGGCCAAGAAATATCTCGGCTGAAAAACGTCAGCGCTTTATTGAAGCGGAAGAAGGCGACATTGAACATCTGCCGGGCGCGACGGGGACTTATGTGCGTGTGCTCAAAGGCGCACTGAAGCGGCCATGGAAAGTGCTGATGGGGGCGCTGGTCTTTTCTGCGGCTGTGATCGTTTTGTACGGTCAGGCCGGAAATGGCACAGAGTTTTTTCCTGAGGTTGAGCCTGAAGGATTCAATATTGTGGTCCGGTCTCAGGGGGATCTGTCGATTGAAGAAAAAGATGTGCTGGTGCAGGAAGTTGAACATCAGTTGCTGGGCTTACCCGAGGTGGAAACTTTGTATGCACGAACAGGTGGAGATGACCGTATCGGCACCATTCGTGTGAATCTGATCGACTGGCAGGAACGTCGTCCTGCGGAAGAAACCATTGAAGCAATTCGGGAGCGAACCGCCGGATTAGCCGGTGTTCGGATCGAAGTTAAAAAGGATGAGTCCGGCCCGCCGACCGGTGATAAAGATGTCAATCTGGAAATCAGTTCCCGTTTTCCGGAAGTACTGAAAGACACGGTTGGGAAAATCCGCAAAGAGCTGGAGTCGAACCCGGCATTTACCAACATTGACGACACCAGCCCGAAACCTGGGATTGAATGGCAGATCAAAGTCAGAAGAGACGATGCTGCGCGCTTCGGTGCGGATGCAACTCTGGTCGGGAATAATGTTCAGTTTGTCACAACAGGCTTAACTCTGGGTGAGTACCGTGCTGATGATGTGGACGACGAAATGGATATCCGGGTGCGTTTTCCGGAGCAGTATCGTCATATCACTCGTCTCGAAGAGCTGCGACTGAAAACCGCGCAGGGACAGGTGCCTTTAAGTAATTTCAGCACGCTTCAAGCGGCCAATAAGCTCGACACCATCGAGAAAGTCGATGGTCGTCAGGCCTTGTCAGTGACGGCTGATATGGCACCGGGCTACAACCTGAGTATTGTGTTGCCTCAGGTCATGGCACGATTGCCGGAGCTGGGACTGGATCCTCGCGCTCAGATCACCTTACGGGGTGAAAATGAGGAGCAGGAAAAAGCCTCTGCATTTCTGAGCAAGGCGTTCATGGTTGCAATGGCAGTGATGGCGATTATTCTGGTGACTCAGTTCAATTCGCTTTATCAGGCGTTCCTGATTTTAACGGCAGTACTGTTCTCAACCGTGGGCGTTTTGTTGGGGCTACTGGTCTTCAATCAGCCGTTTGGGATTGTGATGTCCGGGATCGGGATCATCTCGCTGGCGGGGATTGTGGTGAACAACAATATTGTCCTGATTGATACTTACAATGTGTTGCGTCATCAGGGCATGGAGCCAATTGAAGCGATTCTGAGAACCGGGGCACAACGTTTGCGTCCCGTACTCATGACCACGGTGACGACCATTCTGGGCCTGATGCCAATGGTGATGATGGTGAACGTGGATCTGATTCAGCGGAAAGTTGAATTCGGCGCACCGTCCACGCAAATGTGGGCACAGCTGGCGACTGCTGTTGCAGGCGGCCTTGCATTCGCAACGGTTCTGACGCTGGTGATCACGCCCTGTATGCTGGCCTTGGGGATTCGTCGTCAGTTACGTAAAGATGCGAAAGCCAGACAACGGCAGGCACCGCACCTGATTGATGATGAAGCAGAACAATTGAATGAACGCGAACAGAAAGCGCTCGAAAGAGTGGGTTAAGTTGGATCAATGATGTGCTCAATGAAAAAACGCCACCGACACGGTGGCGTTTTGTTGGGTGCTTCAAGATCGTGATCAGGCAATCACGACAAAGAAGATAGCGGTCGCGACAATCCCGATCAGTGCATAAGGGATCTGCGTCAGGGCGTGTTGCATGGCGGTACAGCCGCTGCCTTGTGCAGAAAGCACAGTGGAGTCACTGAAGAAACAGGAGTGGCTGCCTGCAGCAGAAGCAGAAAGCAGGGCGCCAATCGTAATGGACACCGGGACGCCCAGATGTGCCCCAAGCGGGAAGACGATTGGCATTGCGACGGCAAACAAACCCCAGGACGAAGCCGTTGCGAACACCAGTGCTGCCATCACCAGAAAGATGATTGCAGGGAACATCTCCGCAGACAGCCAAGGGGCGACGGTTTCGATAACGTATTGAGTCAGGCCCAGCTGGTCATTGACATTTTTCAGCATAAAACCGGCAATCACAGTCGCCAGAGGCAGCATCATGATTTTGATCCCGTCATACACGGCTTCAAACATGGTGTTGACTGGCATCAGGCGCTGCAGACCATACAGGAACATGGTAAAGATCATCGCGACGAAAACACCGGCCAGCAGATCGATATCGAAATACCAGCTCGCGGCAACCAGCACGATCATGGGCAGTGCGAAGTTCAGGACACCCATGGTGGAATTCGGATGCGGTTTCACATCTTCACCCATGGCGATATCAACGCCGCCCTCAGGCTGAACCTGGCCATTTTGTGCGCGTTTTTCAGCGGCTTTCATTGCGCCTAGATCCGGGATTTTGCCCATGGCAACCAGGAAGACCACCAGCAGGGTTACCCAGCCGTAAGCCATGTACGGGATAGCTTCGATATAGGCGGTGATGCCTTTACCGGACGCGGCAATATCGTTGTCTTCCAGTAAAGAACTGAAGAAGATTGCCCAGGTTGAAATGGGAAGCAAAATACAGACAGGTGCCGCCGTTGAGTCAACCAGATAGGCCAGTTTCTCGCGGGAGATATTGTAGCTGTCGGTAATCCGCTTCATGGACGATGAAATCGCAATCGCATTCAGATAGTCGTCAATGAAGACCAAAATCCCCAGCACGAAAGTTAGCACCATGGACTGGCGCTTACTCTTCACCTTCGTGACCAGCGCTTCACTGAAGCTCAGAATACTGCCGCCTTTTTCCAGGATGGTAATCATCCCGCCCATCAGACCACAAACCAGAATCAGCCAGGCGATGGTTTCATCCATCATGACCGTCATGGACATATCGACGACATTTCCGACGATCGCTTGCGGATCAATCATGATCAATCCGGCAAGTGCGCCGCTGAACAGCGCCTCCACCGTTCGGTGTGTCAGCAGTGCTACGGCCAGCACAAAAAGTGTCGGTAACAAACTGAACCAGCCGTATGAGGTTCCGGCTTCATGGGTATTGCCGATCAAGGCAAAGGTGCCGATGATGCCTGCAATCGCCAGAATCGCCGACAGACTCTTCATATTTGGCTTTTGCGGTGCATCTAATAAAGGTGTTTTCACTGTCATACAAGAATTCCTTTCTTATCTTTCAGTTACGCTGAATGAAGCATCCAATCGATTTCCAGCGGGGTGACAGCCTTTTCAAAATCGGCCAGTTCGCGCTGCTTGCATGCTAGATAAAGCGAGATAAATGTTTGCGGTAGGTACATCGACATGAGCTCGCTTGATGCAAGCTTTATAAGTGCGTCCGGCATGCGTAAAGGTAACTCTACCGCATTGTCGGCCAGTTGTGGTGGGCATTGCTGTTCAGAAAAATGTTCGCTGGCAAGTACACCCGCTAAAATGACGGACGCAAGGATGTACGGATTCACATCCGCGCCGGCTATACGATGTTCGATTCGTCGGTTGTGAGCGTCACTCATGGGAATCCGAAGGGCTACACCACGATGGTTTTCTCCCCAGTTCGCATGAGTCGGTGTATACATGGAGGCGGAAAAGCGACGATAGGCATTCACGTTCGGGCAGAGTAAAGCCATGGAATCCGGCATCATCGCCAGCATGGCAGCCAGTGTCTGATAATAAAAAGAGCTGGCTTCACCCTGAGCATCGGTGAAAAGGTTGCTGCCTGCCTGATCAACCACACTCAGGTGCATGTGTTTCCCGTTCCCTGCCTCATCAGCAAATGGTTTCGCCATGAAAGTCACATCAAAATCATGGGCCTGTGCGACCTGACGAATCAGTCGTTTCGCCAGAATCACCTGATCACAGGCGTTCAGGACATCCTGCTGATGATTGAAGTTGATTTCGAACTGACCGGGCGCAGATTCAGATAATGCCCCCGAAGTATTTAAGCCTTGTTTGACTGCAGCATCGTTCAAGTCATGAAGGAATTCGGAGTAGTCATCCAGATTCTCGACATTGTAAACATCTGAACGATATTCACGGTCATGATGCACCGGGTTCAGCGGAGGCTGGATTCCGCCTTCAGTATCACGCTGTTTATCAAGCAGGTAAAACTCTAGCTCAATCGCCATCACGGGATACCAGCCTTTGCTGCGAATCTGGTTCATCAGATTTTCAAGCATGGTTCTGGGCGACAGCTCGATGGGCTGCTCACTTTTTGCGTCCATCATGGTCAGCATGATTTGAGCGACTTCGGGATTAAAGGTGGGGGTTAGTGTCCCCGGAATCGGGTAGCAGATATGATCCGGTTCGCCCAAGGCTTCCCCTAATCCTGCTTCTTCGACCACATTGCCTTCAATGCTCAGAGAAATCGTAGAAAGCGGGAGGTAAACCCCTTTTTCTACTTTTTCAATGCTTTCAATCGGAATACGTTTGCCTCTTGGCGTTGCATTGATGTCTGTAAAAATCAGATCGACAAACTTCGCTTTGGGCCATTTTTGTTTAAAATTTTTAACTTCTGTTTTAAATCCGTTCATTCACGAAACACCTCGTGTGGATACATCCTGTAACTTATATTTAACAGTTAAACGATAAATGGCAATAATTGTGCGCAAAATGTTCGAAATATCGAACGTTGATCAAATTTTAGTAACAATAATGTAAATTGTGTGTTGATTTTCCTTCGTACTCTAAGCTAGGTTTGTTCAATAAATCGAACACGTACTGCAGGAGATATGCGAATGAATGCAACACAGACTGGTCCCGTGATTGGCGTTGTATGTTGTCAGAAATCACTGGATGGGTATGCCATTCAAAGTGTGAATGAGTTCTATCTCAATGCAGTCAAACAGTTTGGTGCAAACCCTGTATTGCTGCCGGGCGGTTCAACAGAAGCTGAACTGAAGCAGTTACTGAGCCTGGTGGATGGCGTGCTGCTGACGGGCAGCCATTCTAATGTTGCACCGCATCGCTATGGCGCAACGCACGAAGAAGCGAAGAAAGATGAAGGACGCGATGCACTGTCTTTTGCGCTGATTGATTTCTGTATCCGGCTAGAAGTACCCATTCTGGGGATCTGCCGTGGTTTTCAGGAAATGAATGTGGCGCTTGGCGGAAGCCTGCATCCGAAAGTTCATGAAGTCGAAGGCTTTCAGGATCACCGCGAAAGCCCGCTGAATGATATGGCATTGAAGTATGCGCCGGCCCATTCGGTAAATATTTCGGACAACGGCACCTTTGCACAGTGGTTGGCACCGCTGGATAACATTCAGGTGAATTCATTGCACGGACAGGGCGTGAATCAACTTGCGCCCAGTCTGACGATTGAAGCGGTTGCCCCCGATGGATTGGTTGAAGCCTTTAGTTTACAGGCCCACCCATTCTTTATCGGTGTGCAGTGGCACCCAGAATGGCAAGCCGATAAGAACCATTTTTCACGGATTTTGTTTGATCAGTTTATGATATCGGCTTCTGACCGAAGGAGCCTTAAAGATGGAAACAGAGTTAATTGGTAAAAAAATCGCACAGCTGAGAAAAGAGCACAAACTGTCGCAGCGTGAACTGGCGGAAAGAGCAGATATCACGCACAGCGCAATTTCATCGATTGAAAACAGCAAAGTCAGCCCGTCGGTCAGCTCGCTGCACAAAATTGTGAAAGTGTTTGGCATGTCCCTGTCGGAATTTTTCACACAGGACCAGACACCCGACGGTCGCCCCGTGGTGATCAGGCCTGAGCAACTGATTGAAATGGGGAATGAGCAGGTTTCGATGAAGCTGGTCTGCGATGGCCGAAAAGACAGACAGATGGGATTTCTGATTGAGCTGTATCAGCCTCATTCCAGTACCGGTCTGATTAGTATTAAACACGAAGGTGAGGAGAGCGGTACCGTTATTGAAGGTGAAATTGAACTGACGCTGGGTGATAAAACTTATGTTATCCGCGAAAGTGAAAGTTACCTGTTCGATACCAGTATCCCGCATAAGTTTACCAATAAAACAGACAAAATTTGCCGGATCATCAGCGCACATACACCGGCGAGTTTCTGATCACCAACAGGGAATAGCCTTGCGCTTCTGTCCTGACGGGGATCGCGTCTGAACCTCAAAAGGACAGCGTATGTATACTCAACAGCAATGGACAGCACGGAAAGAACAACTCAACATCGAAAGCAGGGCATTCATCAATGGTCAGTACCAAAATGCCCTGAGTGACCAAACTTTTCCGGTCATCAACCCGGCCACCGATGAACACATTACAAGTGTTGCCCGGTGCGATGCAAAAGATGCCGCTGCTGCCGTTGAAATGGCCCGAAGTGCATTTGAACGGGGTGACTGGCAGCATCAAAGCCCGGCACAGCGCAAAGCAGTCCTGATGGCATTCGCCGATCGGATTGATCAGGAACGTGAAACACTGGCTTTACTGGAAACACTGGATACCGGGAAACCGATCAGCCACAGTTACAGCACGGACATTCCCGGCGCGGCCGCTGCCATCCGCTGGTACGCTGAAGCCATTGATAAAACCTACGGCGAAGTAGCAACCACGGAAGTGAATGTCCATGCCTATATCACGCATCAGCCGATTGGCGTTGTCGCCGCAATTGTTCCCTGGAATTTTCCGCTCTGGCTGGCCTGCTGGAAATTAGGCCCGGCGCTTGCGGCCGGGAACAGTGTCATTCTGAAACCTTCTGAAAAATCTCCGCTGACCGCGATTCATCTGGGCAAGCTGGCGCAGCAGGCCGGGATTCCTGACGGTGTTTTTCAGGTGTTACCCGGCTTCGGGCATGAAGTGGGGGATGCGCTGGCCCGTCATCCTGATGTCGACTGTATTACTTTTACCGGATCAACCCGTGTTGCCCGTCAGCTGATGATTTGCGCTGGTGAATCGAACATGAAGCGTGTCTGGGCTGAAGCGGGCGGCAAAAATGCCAACATCGTGTTCGCGGATTACAAAAATCTGGACAAGGCGGCAGCCGAAACCGCTGCAGGATGTTTTTACAATCAGGGGGAAGTCTGCGTCGCTGCAACCCGTCTGTTGGTTCACGCGAGCATTCATGACGCCTTTGTCGAGAAAGTGATCGCAGCGTCAGCAGCGTTTACGCCCAAAGATCCGCTGGATCCGGCTTCATCTATGGGTGCGCTGATTGATCAGGCGCATAAAGCCAAAGTACTCGATTATGTTGCTCAGGGGGAAGCGGCAGGAGCCAGCGTGCTGTGCGGCGGTGATGTTGCCGGTCAGGGGGCGTTTGTTTCCCCGGTGGTTCTGGGAAATGTGACGAATGAGATGTCGGTCGCCCGGGAAGAAATCTTTGGCCCTGTTCTCTGTGTGATTCCATTCGAAACGGAAGAAGAGGCCATTGCCATTGCCAATGATTCCCCTTACGGCCTGGGCGCGGCCCTCTGGACATCGGATCTGGACCGCGCACACCGGGTTGCCAGACAGCTTCAGGCGGGATCCGTCTGGATCAACAACTACAACGAAGGTGATATGACAGTACCGTTTGGCGGCTTCAAGCAAAGCGGTAATGGTCGGGATAAATCACTGCATGCCTTAGAGAAGTTCACGGAAGTGAAAACAACCTGGCTTCGTCTTGGTTCGTATTAAAAGGAGTTTTACTGTGATTGATCATACCGGTTCTTACTACGCCTCAACGGCGAACTTTACCCGCGAATTTCCAACGCTGACAGACAACATTGAGTGTGACATCTGTATTGTCGGGGCGGGATTCAGCGGACTGTCATCCGCGCTGCATCTGGCTCAGAAGGGCTTCAAAGTGGTTGTACTGGAAAGTGCAAAAGTCGGATTTGGCGCAACGGGCCGAAATGGCGGCCAGATTGTGAACAGTTACAGCCGAGACGTGGATGTGATTGAAAAGCGCTACGACAAAAAAACAGCGGATGCGCTGTGTAACATGATTTTTGAAGGCGGCGATATTATCCGTGGCCTGATTCAGGACCACAATATCGACTGTGATTACAAGCAGGGCGGATTGTTTACCGCGCTGAACCAGAAACAACTTGATGGCCTGAAACACCATAAAACCAACTGGGAACGATACGGCAATGAAGACCTGCGCATGCTCGACAAAACCGAGCTGCAAACCATGGTCGGTACTGATGTCTATGAAGGTGGTTTGCTGGACATGCGTGGCGGCCATATTCATCCGCTGAAACTGGCTCTGGGTGAAGCTGAAGTCATTCTGGGTCTGGGCGGACAAATCTTTGAGCAGTCTGCAGTGACCCGGATTGAGAAAGGTGCGAAGCCTGTCGCGCATACGGCACAGGGCTCAGTGAAAGCGCAATATCTGGTGCTGGCGGGCAATGCTTATCTGGGGGGACTGGCACCGAACATCAGCAATAAAGCCATTCCTTGTGGTACTCAGGTGGTGACCACAGAACAGCTGTCTGACGCCATGTGTGATGAGCTCCTGCCTCAGCGTTACTGTGTGGAAGATTGCAATTACCTGTTGGATTATTTCCGCATCACAGCAGACAACCGCATGCTCTTTGGCGGTGGGGTTGTGTATGGCGCCCGTGATCCGGAAGACGTCGAAAAGCTGATTCGACCGAAGATGGAGAAAGTCTTCCCGCAGTTGAAAGGCGTGAAGCTGGATTATGCCTGGACGGGTAATTTCCTGCTGACTTACTCCCGCATGCCACAGTTTGGCAGTTTTGCCGACAATATTTATTACCTGCAAGGATACAGCGGCCATGGTGTGACCTGTACACATCTTGCCGGCAAATTGCTGGCAGAAGCACTGACCGGCCATGCAGAGCGTTTTGATGCATTTGCGTCTCTACGTCATTACGCTTTCCCGGGCGGACGCCATTTCCAGGTGCCGTTTACCGCGCTTGGAGCCGCTTACTATAACCTCCGCGATAAGCTCGCGATCTAAGGAACGGAAGAGGAAAAGAACCATGTCGAAGACAGTGACTTTTGCGTCTGTGCAGCTTGCGATGTCATGGGATATCGAAAACAACCTGAAGAAAATTGGTGATGCCGTGAAAGAAGCGGCATCAAATGGCGCTAACGTGGTGGTTTTGCAGGAACTGTTTGCCGCCCCTTATTTCTGTAAAAAGCAGGTCGCTCAGTATTTTGATCTGGCGGAAGCAACCGACAGCAGCCCGCTGATTCGCCAGATGAGTCAGCTGGCTCGCGAGTATAACGTTGTCATTCCTGTCAGTTATTTTGAAAAAGCCGGGAACAGCTTTTTTAATTCGCTGGTGATGATCGATGCCGATGGCACGGTTCTGGATAATTACCGTAAATCTCATATCCCGGATGGCCCGGGTTACAGCGAGAAGTTTTACTTCAGCCCTGGTGATACTGGCTTCAAGGTGTGGGAAACCCAATTTGGGACGTTTGGTGTCGGGATCTGCTGGGATCAATGGTTTCCTGAGCTGGCTCGTTGTCTGGCACTGGCCGGTGCGGAAGCGATTTTCTATCCGACAGCGATTGGCTCGGAACCACAGGATCCGACGCTGGATTCACGGGATCACTGGCAGCGGACGATGCAGGGGCATTCCGCAGCGAATCTGGTCCCCGTGATTGCCGCCAACAGGACGGGTGTTGAAACCGACGACGGCATTGAAACGACGTTCTATGGTTCGTCATTCATCACGGATCACACCGGGAAGAAGCTGGCGGAAGCGGATCGTCATGAAGAAACGATTATTTACGCCACCATTGATCTGGCAGCGACTGCAAAAGCACGTTACAGCTGGGGGTTGTTCCGGGATCGTCGTCCGGATCTTTATGGCCGAATCAACTCACTGACCGGTCAGTAATTCTGACAAGCACAGGAAAGGAAGTTGGCCATGGAATTACAGGGCACCCCATCACAACACGGTTTTTATTTCCCTGCGGAGTTCGCCCCGCAGGAACAGGTTTGGCTGGCATGGCCGGATCGACCCGATAACTGGCGAGAGAATGCGAAGCCAGCGCAGCTCGCTTTTGTTGAAGTCGCGAAGGCCATCAGCCAACATACCCTTGTGTCCGTTGCCGCAAGTCCGAATCAGTTTCTCAATGCGACTCTGATGTTGCCTGAGCACATCAACGTTGTTGAGATGCCTCTGAACGATGCCTGGATGCGGGACATTGGTCCGACGATTGTGATCAATGATGCGGGTGAGCGCCGTGGGATCAGCTGGCAGTTTAATGCCTGGGGGGGCGATGTTGATGGACTCTATGCGCCATGGGATGACGACGACCGGGTCGCTGCACAGGTCTGTGAGCTATTGACGTTGGATCATTACCGGGCACCTTTTGTGCTGGAAGGGGGCGCGATTCATACCGACGGGGAGGGCACCCTGTATACCACAAAAGAATGCCTGTTATCTGCCGGACGAAATCCGCATCTGACCCAGGCTCAGATCGAAGCTTATCTGGCGGAATATCTCTCGGTTCAAAAGATCATCTGGTTGCCGGATGGATTGTTTAATGATGAAACAAACGGCCATGTCGATAATCTGTTACACGTGATTGCCCCGGCCGAAGTGGTGCTGAGCTGGTGTGACGATCCGGATGATCCGCAATACGAGATTTCACGACGGGCACTGGCGGTACTCGAAAATTCAACCGATGCTCAAGGACGAGTGATCAAAGTACACAAAATTCTGATCCCCGGACCCTTATTTCTGAGTGAGTCTGAAGCGGCAGGCATTGATGCTTCCGAAGGGATGAAGCGAGAAGCCGGGGAACGTTTAGGGGGCTCGTATGCCAACTTCCTGATGTGTAATCAAAAAGTGTTTCTGCCTTTACTTGATTCAGCGCGTGACCAGCAGGCCATTGATATCCTGAAAGCGGCGTTACCGGACTACGAGATTATTGGTATTCCCGCCAGAGAAATTCTGCTGGGTGGTGGCAATATTCACTGTATTACACAACAAATCCCTCAAGCACTTGCCAGCAAGACATGCTGACAAACCAGAGAAAACACAAGGTTTACTTATGCAGCAAATTCAAAATCCAAAATTGCTCACTTTTATATGCGAGCCGTCTGACACTTCGCTGGCCGTGACCAACCCTGCGACCGGTGCTGTGCTGTGCCATATTCCAACCCAGAATGAGGCTGAGATTGTTGCGGCCATTGAGCGCGCCAATATCGCGCAGAAATCCTGGGCAAAAGCCAGTGCGAAAGCACGCGCGGCGATTCTTCGTCGCTGGTATGCGCTGGTGATGGAGAATCAGGACGATCTTGGCCGACTGATGACGCTGGAGCAGGGCAAGCCGCTGGCAGAAGCCAAAGGTGAAGTGGCTTACGGGGCCAGTTTTATTGACTGGTTTGCGGAAGAAGCCAAACGCACTTATGGCGACAGTATTCCGGGACCAACAGCGGATAAACGGATCGTGACGGTGAAGCAGCCTATTGGTGTGACCTGTGCAATTACGCCATGGAACTTCCCGATTGCCATGATCACCCGGAAAGCGGCCCCGGCACTGGCCGCTGGCTGTAGTTTTATCTGTAAACCCGCAAATCAGACACCACTTTGTGCGTATGCAGTTGCCGAGCTGGCTTACGAGGCTGGCGTACCACGCGATTTGCTGCAGGTCGTTGTGAATGAATCATCAAGCTTGGTAGGCAAGGTGTTTACCGATAGTCCGGTGATTCGCAAGCTATCTTTTACCGGCTCAACCCGGGTCGGCAGCCTGCTGATGAAACAGTGTGCGGACAGTATCAAACGGACCTCAATGGAACTTGGCGGCAATGCGCCATTTATTGTGTTTGATGATGCGGATATCGAGCTGGCCGTGAAAGGTGCCGTGGCATCGAAATTCCGGAATGCGGGCCAGACCTGTGTCTGTGCAAATCGTTTCTACGTTCATGATGGCGTGTATGACCTGTTCATCGAGAAATTTAAAGCGGCTGTTGAAGCGCTCAAAGTGGGAGATGGACTGGAAGACGGGGTCACCATTGGCCCGGTGATTGATGAATCCGCCAAAGAGAAAATCATGCATCTGGCGGATCATACCGTGGCGCAGGGCGCAACTCTGGTGACGGGCGGCAACCCGCTCGCGGGGCTGTTCGTTCAGCCGACCATTTTAGCCAATGTTACCCATGACATGGATATCGTACAGGAAGAAATTTTCGGTCCGATCGCGCCTGTGATTCGCTTCAGCAGTGACGACGAACTGATTCAGATGGCGAACGATACCATCTACGGTCTTGCGTCTTACTTCTACAGCCAGAACATCAACCGGATCTGGAAAGTTGCGGAAGCACTGGAATACGGCATGGTTGGAATCAACGAAGGCATGATTTCAACGGAAGTTGCGCCGTTTGGCGGCGTGAAACAATCCGGGATCGGACGTGAAGGTGCCAAGCAAGGCATCGATGAATACATGGACATTAAATATCTCTGCTTCGGCGGCATTCAGGCATAAGGAAGGTGAATGATGAGTAATCAAACATGGCAAACGCGTAAACAGCAGGTGATTGCACAAGGCATGGGGAATCTGAGTCCTGTCTATGTTGAAAAAGCAAAGAACGCTGAAATCTGGGACATCGAAGGCAATCGGTATATCGATTTTGGCTCGGGGATTGCGGTGAACAATACCGGTCACTCGCACCCGCGGATTGTTGAAGCGGTCAAATCGCAACTGGAGAATTTTTCCCATACGTGTGCGATGGTCACGCCTTATACCTCGTTTGTTGAACTGGCAGAGCAACTGACCGAACGTGCGCCGGGCCCAAGCGCGAAAAAAGCGGTCTTTCTGACCACTGGTGCTGAAGCGGTTGAAAACGCGATGAAAGTTGCGCGTGCCCACACCAAACGTACCGGTGTGATTGCGTTCAAAGGCGGCTTCCATGGCCGGACAAATCTGACCATGGGGTTAACCGGGAAGGTCGCGCCTTATAAAGCCGGGTTCGGTCCTTTCCCGGGGGAGATTTACCACGCGCCTTATCCGAATGCATTCCACGGGATCAGTATTGAAGACAGCCTGCAGGCCATTGAAGACTTGTTTGCCTGTGATATCGAGCCTTCCCGTGTTGCCGCAATCATCTTTGAGCCCGTACAGGGAGAGGGAGGCTTTTACCAGGCGCCACCAGCTTTTGCGCAGGCATTACGTGCCCTGTGTGATCAACACGGCATTTTGCTGATTGCGGATGAAATTCAAACTGGTTTTGCACGGACAGGTAAACTCTTTGCGACTGAGCATCTGGGCATTGAGCCGGATCTGATGACCATGGCCAAAGGGATTGCTGGCGGGTTCCCGATTTCCGCTGTCGTTGGTAAGGCGGACATCATGGATGCTGCGGGTCCGGGTGGCCTGGGCGGAACCTATGCCGGTTCGCCTTTGGGCTGTGTGGCTGGTCTGGAAGTGCTGAGCATTATCGACGAAGAGCAACTGTGTGAGAAAGCACAAAAGATTGGTGAAGTGATGACCCGACATTTCCGGGCACTTCAGTCTGACTTTCCAGTGATTGGTGATGTCCGGAATCTGGGCGCAATGATTGCTGTCGAGTTCGTGGATCCGCAAACTGGTGCGCCACTGGCTGATTTGACCAAATCTCTGGTTGCTCAGGCCCGTGAAGAAGGCGTAATCCTGCTGTCTTGTGGTGTCAAAGGGAATGTGATTCGTTTTCTGCCTGCACTGACCATTGAAGACAGTATTCTGGAAGAAGGGATTGAGAAAGTGAGCAAAGCATTGGCCGCTTTGGTCTGATTGCCTCAGCGATTCTGACCATTTTTCAGGCCATCACAGAAACCGCTCGGAGATTTTCGGGCGGTTTTTTTGTGCAATCAGACTAAATCACTGCTTTTTATACGATTTTCATCGTTCATACATATTAGCTTCATCAAAGTGTCACCGGATGAAATTATGCTCCCGCCTCATTCAATCCATCTGTCAATACACAGACAGCAATGAACAATAAGAAAGGAGCATACAATGTGGAAGCGTGATGAGCAGGATTCGCAACTGACTCAAATGATTGAGGGGAAACTGTCGCGCCGTTGTTTTCTGACCGGAACGGCTGCCGCTGGTGCCGGTGCATTTCTTGCGGTCAATCCGGTTGCAAAAGCAGTCGCAGCAACCCCAACGTCGTCTTTGCTGAATTTTGAAGCCGTGCCGGCTTCCACCGCCGACACAGTGACGGTTCCGAAAGGCTATAAAGCAACGCCACTGATGTCCTGGGGCGACCCGATTTTTACAGGTGCTCCCGAATTTGATCAGCGTGGCAAGCAAGACTCTAAAGCGCAGGAACGCCAGTTTGGAGATAACACAGATGGCATGAGTTTCTTCCCGATCAGCGAAGATCGCGGTGTTCTGGCCATCAATAATGAGTACACCAATTACGAGTATCTGTTTGATCATCAGGGCGAGAAGATGACTGCGGACGATGTACGTAAAGCGCAGGCTGCTGTGGGGATCACCATTGTTGAAGTGGTTCGCAAAAACGGGCAGTGGGCGATTGATCGCAGTGGACAACGGAACCGCCGTATTACGGCCAATACGCCAATGATGCTGACCGGGCCTGCTGCCGGTCATGATCTGATGAAAACAAAAGCGGATCCTGCCGGGATCAAGCCGTTAGGAACCTTTAACAACTGCGCCAACGGCCAGACGCCGTGGGGAACCTATCTGACCTGCGAAGAAAACTTTGATGATTTCTTCGGCAGCAACCAGAAGGGCGACGTCACGGCTGATCAGGCACGTTATGGCATTTCTGCTTCACCGAGTGATTACAAGTGGCATCAGCACGATGATCGTTTTGATGTTCTGAAAAACCCCAATGAAGCCAACCGCTTTGGCTGGATCGTGGAGATCGACCCGCACGATCCGTCGTCTACACCGATGAAGCGAACCGCTTTAGGCCGGTTCAAGCACGAGAATGCGGCACTGACACTGAACGGTGATGGTCATGCCGTGGTGTATCTGGGTGACGATGAGCGGGGAGAGCACTTGTATAAGTTCGTTTCCAAACATCGGTATGAAAAAGGCAACGACGCCTCTAACCGGAAACTGCTGGAAGAAGGCACGCTGTATGTTGCAAAGTTCGACATGACGGGCGACCTGAAAGGGCGGGGTCAGTGGCTTGAACTGACATTCGGGAAAAATGGCCTGACGCCGGACAATGGCTTCAACGATCAGGCAGAAGTGGTCATCTTTGCCCGTCGTGCAGCAACTCAGGTGGGGGCAACAACCATGGATCGCCCGGAGTGGGTTGCGGTGCATCCGGATAACAAACATGTATTCTGTACGCTGACCAACAACAAAAACCGAGGCAAAGAAGGCCAGCCGGTTGGTGGTCCGAACCCGCGTCAGAAAAACCATTACGGCCAGATTCTGCGTTGGATGCCGCTGAATGGTGACCACACCAGCACAAGCTTTGTCTGGGATCTGTATCTGGTTGCGGGCAACCCGACGGTGCATCAGGGCGATTTGTATGCAGGCAGTGACAACATCAACGCTCAGAATATGTTTAACAGCCCGGACGGGATCGGGTTCGATACCGCAGGACGTTTGTGGATTCAGACAGACGGCAACTACTCGAATCAGGGGGATTTTGCCGGACAAGGGAATAATCAGATGCTGTGTGGCGATCCGATGACAGGCGAGATTCGCCGTTTCCTGACAGGCCCGGTGGCGTGTGAAATTACCGGACTTGCGTTTTCACCTGATCATAAAACCATGTTTGTTGGTGTTCAGCATCCGGGTGAAGAAGGCGCACCGTCACACTTCCCATATGGTGGCACAACCAAACCCCGTTCTACGATCATGATGATTACCCGTGAAGATGGTGGCGTCATCGGCGCTTGATGTCTAAACGACATTCTTCCGTCTTTTCTGTAAAACCCCTTGGTCAGCCAAGGGGTTTTTATATGAAGCGAATTCACTCGCGCCTTATCAATCAGCGGTTGTCTGCCATTGGGGCGGGCGATGTGCCCTGAGTTTTTCAAGCAATGCCTGAAGCTTGGCTGGTGGCCTGCCGGAGGGATAATAACAAGCCACACAGGCGGGTTCTGCCCGCCATTGTGGCAAGCAGGGCACCAGATTTCCCGGATGGGCTTGATTGTAGCGAGACACAAACCAGGTAGGCAGCAAACCAATGCCATGCCCCTTTACGATGGTATCAGACTGCAACACGACACTGTCACTGATGAGCCGGGACGATGCCGCGGGTAAAGTCACGACCTGATTCCCGTTGGTCAGGGACAGGCCGCCTTCATGTACCAGATTCAGATTCACCCACTCATGGGATAACAGATCATTGGGGTGTTCAGGCTGTCCGGCAAGCTCAAGATAAGCCGGTGATGCAAACAGTCCATATTGCCAGTATCCGAGCACTTCGCGTCGGAAGTTATTTTTTGGCGGCTTTCCGACCCAAACGATCAGATCGACCTGATTTTCCAGATCAGGCAAATATTGATCATGTAACCGGATATGAATATCGGGGTAGCAATGGAGAAAATCATCCAGGACTTCACTCATCCATCCACGAACCAGGCTGGTATGAACGGCAATGTTGAGTCGTCCGTGAATATTCTCATTGAATGCCTGTAATGCTTCTTTGCTTTGTGTGGCCAGTGCCAGCATTCGTTCACTGAAATCAAAAAAGATTTTTCCGGCAGCGGTGGGTTGTAAACGATTGCCCTGACGCGCAATTAGCGTTTGTCCGAGCTCAGCTTCCAACTGGCTGATGCGACGGCTGAAGGTGGATTTAGGTTGATTCAGTGCTTCTGCGGCAGCCGTCAGGCTTCGGTGCTGGCACAAGGCATGAAACGCTTTAATGGTGGCCAAATCTTGCATGGCTTCTGATTCCTCTGGCTCATTCGTTCAGGAAATGGAACGAATGATTCACTCTTTGGTGCTTATATTCTCCACCCTAATCAATAGAATGCAGATGATTTTGAGATTTATTATCATTTAGGAGAATGTTGATGTCCAGCCGTATCCCTGTGTTTCTGCCTGTTAGTCTGGCTGTTGCGGCAGCAATCAGTGCTTCAGCGCAGGCCCAAGCGCAGAATCAGTACACAGAAACCATGGTGGTCACCGCGTCGGGTTTTGAGCAGGTTCAAACCGATGCGCCAGCCAGTATCAGTGTGATTACCCGTGACGATCTCGAAAAGCGCTATTACCGGGATCTGACCGATGCACTGCGTGATGTACCAGGGGTTGTTGTCACGGGTGGGGGCGATAAAACGGATATCAGTATTCGTGGCATGGGTGCGAACTATACGCTGATTCTGGTCGACGGTAAGCGTCAGACATCTCGCCAAACGCGCCCGAACAGTGATAGTTCCGGCATTGAACAGGGTTGGGTGCCGCCATTGCAGGCGATTGAGCGGATTGAGGTGATTCGTGGTCCGATGTCAACGCTTTATGGCTCAGATGCCATCGGTGGTGTGATCAACATCATTACCCGAAAATTCGATCAAACCTGGTCTGGTAATGTTCAGCTCGACACAATCTATCAGGAAAACCGCAAGTCCGGCGACCAGAACAGTGCCAACTTCTTTTTGAATGGTCCGCTGGGCAGCGACAAGCTGGGGATGCAATTGTATGGTCAGGTCACGCAGCGTGATGAAGATGAGATCCCTCACGGATTCGAAGATAAAGATCTGCGCAGTGTGACGTCTAAACTGCTGTACAGCCTGACGGATAATCATGATCTGACGCTGGAACTGGGTGCTTCTGAGCAAAACCGTATCGGTACCGTGGGCAAATCAGTGCCGACTGAAGGTTGCCGTGGCGGTTGTGAAGATTCGGAAGATGAATACCGCCGGACATATGCAGCGCTGACGCATCAGGGCAACTGGGGGTTTGCGACATCCACGACGGACATCCAGCGGGAGGTCAATAAAAACTACAGCCGCCAGATTGAGGAAGTGAATACGCTGGCGAAAACCAGCTGGGTTGTGCCGGTCAGCAATCACCTGCTGGTGACCGGGGCAGAATTCAACTATGCAGAGCTGGATGATCAAACCACCAACCAGGTGTCTGACCGGACTCACATTAATAATCAGCAATGGGCAGTGTTCCTGGAAGATGAATGGCGCTTGACCGACAGCTTCTCGCTGACTCTGGGCGGACGGATTGACGATGATGAAAACTTCGGGAGTCATTTCAGCCCGAGAGCCTATGGTGTCTGGCGTGCAACCGACGACTGGACCTTTAAAGGCGGTGTATCTACGGGCTATCGTTCTCCGACACTGCGTGATATTACCCCGGACTGGGGCCGGGTCAGCCGGGGCGGAAACATTTACGGTAACCCGGATCTGAAGCCGGAAACGTCCGTGAATACCGAACTTGCGATGATTTATTCATCTCTGGAGAACACGGTGTTCAGTCTGACGGTGTTCTACAACCAGTTTGAAGACAAAATTACCCGGGTGACTTGTCCTGCATCAATTTGTACGGACGGGCCGAACCAGTTTGGTGCGGATCCGACCTATCAGGTCAATATCAATGAAGCAACAACCCAGGGTGTAGAGCTGAGTTATGCGACTTATCTGACCGAAAGTCTGCAGGCCAATGCAAGCTATACCTACACCGACTCAGAGCAGAAATCCGGTGAGTATCAGGGGCGTCCGCTGAACCAGTTGCCGGTGCATGTTGCGACACTGGGCACAGACTGGCAGGCGACCGAAAAGCTGAATCAATGGTTGAAAGTGACGTACCGTGGCAAAGAAAATGATCCGGTGACCACACCGTCCAGCTCAACCATTGTTGAACCCGCCTATACCTTTGTGGATCTCGGAATCGGTTATCAACTCACAGATCAGGCCAAACTCAAGGCTGCGGTCTACAACGTTCTCGACAAAGAAGTGGCCTATGAGGACCACGAATACATTGAAGACGGACGTCGTTACTGGCTGGGGCTGGATATTGCTTTCTGAGGCCTTTGGCCGGGTGTAATCCCTTGAAATCAAGTCGTGGTCAAGCCTGAGAAGTATGGTATAATCCGCCGCTAAATTTCATCCCCGTTGTGAGCCATATCACAGGTATGCAGCGGGGATTTTCTTTGTGTTAGAGCGTTTTACCGGAGCAATACTTTGCACTTTAAAGATCTTGGTCTTGACCAGCGACTGTTGAAAAAATTGAATCACATGGCCTTTGAGCAGGCGACAGAGATCCAGCAGCAAGCGATCCCTGTGGCGATTGCTGGAAAGGATTTGCTGGCATCCTCGAAAACCGGTTCCGGTAAAACACTGGCGTTTCTGCTGCCTGCCATGCAACGCATGTATCGCGGTAAGCCATTTACAAAGCGTGATCCACGCGTGGTCATCCTGACGCCAACCCGCGAACTGGCAAAACAAGTTTATGCACATCTGCGGATGCTCAATGCAGGTACACCCTATGACAGCGCCTTGATTGTCGGGGGAGAAAACTTCAACGATCAGGTGAAAGCATTCCGTAAAGACCCGATGTTTGTAGTGGCGACGCCGGGCCGTCTGGCGGATCATCTGGAGCACCGCAGTACGCATCTCAATGGCCTTGAAATGCTGATTCTGGATGAAGCTGACCGCATGCTGGATTTGGGCTTTGCACCACAGCTGCGTAAAATTCATCAGGCCGCCGATCACCGTCGTCGCCAGACGCTGATGTTCTCAGCCACACTGGATGATGCCGAAGTGCTGGATATTGCTTCGGAAATGCTGATTGATCCAAAGCGGATTGCGGTGGGACATGCGGCACAGGATCATGGTGATATTGAGCAGCGCTTTGTGCTTTGTGATCATCTGGACCATAAACAGGCAATTTTGGATCGTCTGCTGGCGCAGGAAGATTACGATCAGGTGATTATCTTTACTGCGACCCGTGAGGATACTGACCGTCTGACAGCTTTACTGAATGAGCGGAAGCTCAAAGCCATTGCACTGAGCGGAAATCTGACCCAACCGCAGCGCAGCAGCATTATGAGCCAGTTTGAACGGAATGTTCATAAAATTCTGGTGACAACAGATGTTGCCTCACGCGGCCTGGACATCAGTAAAGTGTCCCACGTGATTAACTTCGACATGCCAAAGCATGCGGAAGAATATGTTCACCGGATTGGCCGGACAGGTCGTGCCGGAAACAAAGGTGACGCAGTGTCGCTGGTGGGTCCGAAAGACTGGAAAAGCTTTAAAAATGTTGAAGCATTCCTGCAAAAACGAATCACTTTCACAGCACTGGAAGGACTGGAAGGGAAATTTAAAGGCCTGAAACCAGCGCCGAAGAAGAAATTCACGCCAAAGAAAAATGCGACGGTGAAACCGAAGCAAGATTCGCAAAAAGCGGCGCCAAAAGCGAAGAAGAAAATGGATAAACGCTTTTATGAAAATATGGCTGTGGGAGACAATGTCTTCATCCCAAAGAAGAAAAAACCTGCCGCATCCTCTTCAGACGAATAAATCATCAGCAGTCATCTAAAAAATCAGGCCAGCACTTTGCTGGCCTGATTTCATTCTGCGATTCCCCGAAAATTCTGGGCGTGACTTTAGCCGTGCGGTTTCGATAAATGCTGCACCAGCGCTTTCACAAACCTTGCCGCTTCACCCCCGGTACAGGCTCTGTGGTCAAAGGTAACGGAGAGTGGCATTGCTTTGACCATCACAGGTTTGTGGTGTTGCAGAATCAGTTTATCGACCAAACGACCTGCACCGACAATTGCCACTTGAGGCGGTGTCACGACCGGTGTTGCGTAAAGTCCGGCAATGGCACCGAAGTTCGAAAGCGTAATCGTTGCATGCTGAAATTCTTCCCGGCCAATTTTTCTGGCCCGAATCCCTTCCGCGGTTTCATTGATCCAGCGCCGAATGCCTTTGGGATTTAAACTTGCAGCATCTCTCAGGACCGGGACATATAAACCATGCGGGCTGTCGACCGCGATACCGATATTGACCTTGTGGTGAACACAGCGGGTCATGGTTTCCGCATCAAACCAGGCATTCAGGGCTGGCTCTTGTTCACAGGCACTGACGACCGCCTGAATCAGACGGGAAGTGATATCTTCATCTTTTGCCCATTTGTCGAGCAATGCTTCTTCGGTTATCGTGACAGCAGCCACCTGCTGATGGGATTCCGTCATACTGCCGACCATGGTGCGACGGGCACCTTTCAGCACTTCCGTGCCCGGCAATTGCTGATCGCAGGCGCGATATACATCTGCTTCGATAATGATGCCGCTCGGACCAGAGCCTGTGATTTTTTTCAGGTTGACCCCCAGCTTTTGGGCCAGCATGCGCGCTGCCGGCAAAGCACTGATTTGTTCAGCGGACGGTTTTACCTGACTGCCAATCCAGAATTCATCCGCACTGACTTGCTGTGCGTGAGAAACATTGCCCACGACTGTCGCAGCATCGGCACGTTGTTTATTTTTCTCTTTTTCGACGTTTTCATCCGGACCGTCTGTTGCGTTGGTTTCATCGATTTCAAGTAACAGACTGCCGATGGAAATCACATCACCCGCTTCACCATGGCGACTTTTAATGGTACCGCTATAGGGGCGGGTACTTCCACAGTCGCTTTGGCCGTTTCCACGGTCAGCACAACCTGATCGACTTCGACGGTATCACCCACCTGAACGTGCCATTCGATAATTTCTGATTCTGCGAGTCCTTCGCCGAGATCAGGCAAGGTAAAAGGTTTCATTTCCACCCCTCCACTAGTTGTTTAGCCGCAATGACAATGTCGTCTTTTTGAATCATGAAATAGTCTTCATTGCGGTAATAAGGCATCACCGTGTCGTAACCCGTTACGCGGATTGGTGGTGCTTTCAGTAAACACATCGCTTTTTCAGACACCTGAGCCAGCAGTTCGGCGCCAACACCGCAGGTTTTACTGGCTTCATGGACAACCAGCAACCGGCCGGTTTTTTCCAGTGAGGCAATAATCGTGCTCATATCAATTGGCTTGATCGAGGCCAGATCAATCACTTCGGCTTCGATTCCCATTTTGGACAGTTCATTCACAGCCTGAAGGGACTCAACGACACAGGCGCCCCAGGTGACCAAAGTCAGATCGCGACCTTTACGCAAGGTAAAGCAGGTATCCAGAGGCAGGGCTTCACCATTATCAATCACATCTGATTTTACGGTCCGGTAGATACGCTTTGGCTCGAAGAACATGACGGGATCATTACTGCGGATGGCCGCCAGTAATAATCCATAAGCGCGTTTGGGAGAAGACGGGATCACCACTTTCAGACCAGCCGTGTGGGCAAACATCGCCTCAATGCTTTCTGAGTGGTGCTCCGGCGCATGAATTCCACCACCAAAAGGCGCACGAAACACAGCAGGGCAGGTGAGGCGTCCCCGGGTTCTGTTTCGCCAGCGTGCGGCATGGCAGATCAAATGTTCCATCGCCGGGAAGACAAAGCCCTGAAACTGAAACTCAGCGACAGGGCGTAATCCCTGGCTGGCCATTCCGACAGTGACCCCGCCGATGAGCGCTTCTGCCAGTGGTGTATCTATGACGCGTTTCAGCCCAAATTTTTGTTTCAGGCCAACCGTTGCCCGGAAAACCCCGCCATTATCACCGACATCTTCGCCCAGAACGACCACATTGGGATCGCTTTCCATTTCATGATGCAGGGCCAGATTTACGGCTTCCAGCATTGTCATCTCAGCCATGGTGGCCTCCTTGCATCCGCATTGCTTTTTCAATGAGTGCATCCCGTTGCGCCCGAACCTCTTCCGTAGGTTGTTCATACAGATAGTCGAATGCGGTTTCCGGTGGTTGTGGTGCAATGTCCAGATAGCGTTTCACCGCCTGTTCGACCGTTTCACGGCATTGCGCCAGCCAGGCTTTCTCTTCTTCATCTGACCAGGCATTTTGTGACATCAGATAAGCTTTCAAGCGTTTTACCGGCTCGTATTGCCAGGCTTGCTGGAGTTCATCTTCGCTCCGGTAACGGCTGGCGTCATCCGCTGTAGTGTGATCGCCCAAGCGGTAGCTGATGGCTTCAATTAAGGTTGCGCCTTTGCCTTTCCGGGCACGATCCAGACTTTTCATCAGGACGTCATACATGGCAATAATGTCGTTTCCATCCACAGCAATACCGGGAATACCGGCACCTTTGGCTTTCTCCGACAAATATTCAGCACCACATTGCAATTTCCGGGGAACAGAGATTGCCCATTGGTTATTGTTGATAACAAAGACCAGCGGAATATTCCACGCACCGGCGCAGTTAATGGATTCGAGAAAATCACCTTTCGAGGTTGCACCGTCGCCACAGGTCACCAGTGCAGCATGATGTCCACCCTGAATTTTCAGTGCAGCGGCGACACCGACAGCATGCGTGCATTGGGTTGCAATCGGCACACAGAAGGGCAGATCGTGGCAGTGCTGATCATCCAGTGTAAAATCACTGCCGCGTTCATCACCTCCCCAGTACTGAAGATTCTTTTCCATCGCGATCCCGCGTGCCCACATCGCTGGCATATCCCGGTAGTAAGGGATAAAGACGTCGTCTTTGCGAAGCGAACGGCCGACGGCAATCCCAATGGCTTCTGACCCCAGATGAGAAGGGTAAGTCCCCAGTTTCCCTGTGCGCTGGAGTGCGACCGCTTTGTTATCGTAAACCCTTGTCAGCACCATATCCCGGTAAAATCCTTGCAGGGTTTCCAGGGTTGCCCATTCTGGCAGGGACGCAACAGCTTGTCCCTGATAGTCCAGAAAGCGGTGCATGCTTAAGGCTTGAACATTCATATCAAGCTCCTTCTGAGCTGCTTGAATTGTTGAGCAGCAAATGAACAATGGTTGATAGCATCATGCCAACGTTGCATAGTATGCATTTGTAAATTCTTGGTTTGGTGAACACCTCTAATTGTAATCAAAGTGTTAAAACTTGCTTTGGCGAAAGGCGGTGAACTGAGTAAAGAATTCGGTACAGTGGCAAATTAACCAGTGAGTTATGCTGGTTTTTAAATAGCTTAAGGGAGATATTTGGATGAAGCTGATGGGAATAGCAAGACGAAAAGCGTCACGTGCTGTTATGGAAGAATTGCAATTTGTGAATGTTTCGCCAGAAAAAGGTGTGGAAGGTGATTTTCGGGGCAAACCGGGCAAACGCCAGGTGACTGTGCTGAGTCTGGATGCCTGGACAGATGCCTGTCAGGAAGTCGGTGAATCTTTACCCTGGACAATTCGCCGCGCTAACCTGCTGGTTGAAGGAACGCGTTTTTCACAAGCCAATGTGGGGGATGTGATTCAGATTGGTCAGCTCCGATTAAAGGTGACGCGAGAAACCGATCCTTGCCCCAGAATGGATGAGCAGTTCCAAGGGATGACGCAGGCACTCAAACCCGACTGGCGGGGAGGCGTTTGCTGTACTGTTCTGTCCGGAGGAACGATCCAAGTGGGGGATACGGTCCGTATCGAATCCGGAAATGCCGTTCAGGAATAACCGCTGGCGACTCGTCTCAGTGCTAAGAAATTCCAGACATTGAATCAGAGCTGCCCAAACATTTCACTCATACTCATATAGTCGTACGGGAAGCTGAGTCAGGCCTAGTTTCGCCTCTGGCTGGGTGACCCGTGTTTTACAGCTGGAAGTGAGTGAAAATGAAGTTATCACTGATTGTCTTTATTGCCTGTTTTGCAGGCGCTGCCTGCTCTTCTCAGAGTCCTGGGTTGTATGCACAGCAAGAGCGATATGTGCAGCAAAGTTGTTATGATCACACGATTGCTGATAACTACGCCGATAGTTTTGATGTGTTTTTGTCGGAGCGGAAGCAAGAGTTGAGCGTCCTGAAACCCGAATTGACCTCAGAGAACTACCAGCAGTTACATACGGCTTTAAACCATTTCGCAGACTACTGGCAAACCCTGAATCAAGAGCGGGACATCGCTTGTGAACGCCAGGCAGCTTGTGAGTTCATGCAATTAAAGTCGCCTGAGATTAAAAGTGCAGATGCACACCTGTGTGATGGTTCAGAATTTATGTACAGTGTGAGCCGGGCGAAAATCATTTCCTTTTTCAGCGATATTGAAAGGTTGCAATTACAGCGGACTGACTTTTAATGTGACGCTGTCACAACTCTGAGTAGGTTCACGGGTCGGCAGAGGGGCTTTACCTGTGTTTCCATAAGTTGTGGTATCATGGTCAAAAAATATTTTCCGGGAAGCCTTCCTGCAGTCCGGAAAGCTGGTTTAGAATTAGGAAAAACATGCCGAGTTTTACTGTAAGCTGCCCGCACTGCCAAGAGGCAGTGACCTTGCAGCCCGCTTCTTTGTCAAATACTGTGTCTTGCCCGCATTGTTCCAAAGCAGTTTTAGATGGCAGACCCGTAGAAGGTGACAGTCACAACTTTGCAGCACTGATTCAAGGCCCCAAACCTGTTGTTGCAATTTTTTGGGGGAACAACTGTGCGCCCTGTCAGGCATTTAAACCTGTGGTTGATCAAGTCGCCCAACAAAAGAAGCAATATCGGTTTGTCAGAGTGAATGTGAAACAGCATCCGGCTCTGGCAAAGCGGTATCAGGTGAGAGGGGTGCCAACCGTTCTGATTTTCCGGAAAGGGCGGCAACAAGCGGCTTTGAATACAGCTTTACGTAAACCTGCATTTTTGAAGTGGCTGGCAGAAGTGCTTGAATAAGCGCAGAAGCGCAGCGGCTGAACAGATTCATCAAACCGTCATGCTGACATGATTGACTCATGATTCGCAGACATCACTATCAACACAATGAAGAAAATGAGGAGGAATTTATGGCGACTTGCCGTAAAGTTAGTAAGGAACGTCTGGCACTGAAAATGTCTCTTGCCGGTACAGTTGTCCTTGCCACCCTGGGTATTGGTTACGGACTGTATGTTGGATCGAGCGCGATCCTGCTCGACGGTATGTTCTCATTCCTGAGTATGGGTATGACAGGCTTAAGTCTGTATACCGCCTACCTGGTCTCAAGACCGGATGATAACCAATTCCAATTTGGTTATGCCCACATCGAACCTTTGATCAATGTCGTCAATGGCTTGCTCATCTTGGTAACCTGTTTGTTTGCACTGGCGAGTGGTGTGCAAACCATTGTCAACGGTGGCCATGAAGTTGTGCTGGAACATGCGATGGTTTATGCAGTTTTGTCGACTGTTTGCTGTTTTGGTATCTATTTCACGGAAACCCACATTGCCCGGAAGGAAGACTCCGAACTTGTTCGGGTTGACTCTCAGGAATGGTTGGTCGATGGCATCTTGAGTGCTGCAATTTTAGTTGGCTTTATGCTGGTGATGGTGTTCGACGCATTCGGTTATTCACACTGGAATGCTTATGTCGACCCGATTCTGGTTTCAGCGATGGCCATTGCAGCGTCGGTCTTACCGATTAAGGTACTCCGTCGTAATTTGCGAGAGGTGCTGCTGGTTGCACCGCAGGATAAAGTTCAGTCACGCGTAGACAGCGTGATCGAAGAACTATCCAAGCAATACCGTTTTGATGATTACACGCATCATTTTGCAAAGACGGGGCGTCAGTATGACCTGGAAGTTAATATTCTGGTGAAAGATGACCGGTACTGGACAACGAAACGCCAGGATAAAATCCGTCAGCTTTTATGGGATAGACTCCAGGGAGAGCTGGGGGATACCTGGTTGTCAGTGACATTCACTGGTCAAAAACGCTGGTTGTAATCCAGATCCGGCTTAGTTCCTAGAAGAAAATACGGCCATTCCGGCCGTATTTTTTATTAGTTTTTTTTATGTTGCTTTCAAAGAATCATAAGGCAAATAGTGCTGGTACTTTGTTGAAAAAAAGAGCAAAATACGCAGGTCTAAAGTAAGCCAACGGTTAATCATTGGTAGAAGTCGAGTTAAAAACCTGATTCCTGCATTTTACTGAGTAACTTTCTGATACTGAGCACCTTTTCGCAGTATGTTTTTAACTGAACTTCACCCGACCGGGGGTTGGACAGCACTGTTTGCTGTCGATTTTAGCTGTAACTGACGCTGAATGAACCGGCCAGTTGGCCTGAATGATAATCCGGATTGGGGAAAAGTGATGTTTGAGACACTATTGGTCATGGCATTTATTGTCGGCGGGCTTGTGACTGTTTTGAAGGAAAAGAAAACCTGCAAAAATATCAACTACTCAAGTAAATCACTGTAAGCTGAATAAACCCCATTCGGGAGTTGGCGAACAGCCCAAGATTGATTGTGTGAGATTTCACGAGAAAAGGTACCTGAGGGTGCCTTTTTTGTTGCATGGTTTTCGGAAATATCATCATACCAATCGCAGTCAATCACTGGTCATCCTCGCTTGTTCAAATGCTTGATCACTGCGTTAGATTTTTTGATTATACAATCACGAATTATCTAAAAACCGGTCTGGTTCTCAAACATTTTTCCTGCGCTATTTCTAATCACTTGCTTACTTTGATTGGTATCAGGTATTGTGGACATCTTCCGAGTGCAACACCTTTCTTATTCGAGACTTTAGCGCTTCAATAGCTCATCCTGCTAAGCGTTCCGTTCTGATCGACTGAACTATAGTGTTAGAGATGTAATCGTAAGACATTTATATCGAACAAATATAAATCTTAATGATAAATGGCTTGTGTTGTTTATGTAACGAGACGTTTTCGATATTATTGTCATGAATGCAAACATTTACTTTCTATACACATAAAGGATAAGTCGAGATGGCAGCTAGTTCTCGAAAAACAACAAAGGGAGAACTGACCCGACAAAAAATCATCGACGCGACACTCGCGTTGATTGCGAGCACTGGATTGAATAGTTTGTCACACCGCAGCATTGCGAATGCTGCCCAGGTGCGGTTATCACTGACCAGTTACTATTTTGAAAGCATGGATCACTTGATTCTGTGTGCTTTTGAAGAATTTGCTCGTCGTGAATTGAAGCAGATTCAATGGATTCGGGAACAGGTCGATGACATTCTTCAGCCTATCGTGACTCTTGGGGAAGGCAGCGATAGAGGGCCTGCGTTCAGCAACTGACTGATTTACTGACGCAATATATTCTGACTGAGTTAACAGATGAAAGCCGGCGGAAGCAACTGATTATCCGCTGTCACTTTTTGTTTTCGCTTGGTCAGTCAGAAGCCTTGATTCAGCGGATTAGTGACTATAAAGCAGAGGTGTTAAGCCTGATCAAAGCCACTGCGGAAATGATTGGCAGCCCTTCGCCTGAAGTGGATGCGAATTTAGTCGTTTTCACGTTCAGAGAATTTGAATTTTCGTTGGTAAGCGGGGATAAAAACTTCAATCAGGAGATTGTTTCTCAAACACTCAACCGTTTATTGTCGACGTTGATTGTAACCAATTCCGGTGAAAGCATTGAACACACTGATGTTTGATGCTTAAGTCGATGCTCAGATCAATTGCCCGGTGATGCCGGGCAATTGCTTCTCTGGGAAACCTGAAATCAGGCCTGTGATTTTTCTTGCCATTCATCGCGTAACTGGCGAATCGCTGCCGAACACGCTTTCCAGGCTGAAGTCTGCGTGAGGGACTGATCCGGTGATGCGGGTGACTTGAGCAGTGCATTTAAGACAGGCACCTGCGTTTGTGGCAACGCCTCCAGCGCTTCAATAGCACCAGCACGGTTGTTACACAGCATGACCATATCGCAACCAGCCTGAAGTGAGGCTTTTGCTCGCTCACCGTAACTGCCCAGTACATCTGCACCTTTCATGTTCAGGTCATCAGAAAACACAACGCCTTTGAAGTTTAACTGCTCGCGAAGCACGTTTTTTAACCAGTATTCGGAACCACTGGCTGGCTGGTTATCAAATTCAGGATAGATGACATGGGCAGGCATCATGGCATCCAGCAAATTTTGTTCAATCAGGGATTGGAACACGGTCATATCATGCGACATGACTGTCTGGCGATCATCGACCGGCGTTTCATGATGCGAATCGGCAATGACACCCCCATGGCCCGGAAAATGCTTGCCCGTGGCTGCCATGCCCGCAGATTTCATGCCCTGGATAAACTCGCCCGCATACTGAGCGATGATCTGTGGCTGGTCAGAAAAAGCGCGGTCGCCAATGGCTTTACAGTCAAAACCAATGTCGAGGACCGGCGCCAGACTCAGATCGATATCCATCGACAGCAATTCTGCGGCCATCAGCCATCCACCATCTTTGGCAAGCTGCAATCCGTTGTGGGTTTGTGCGAATGCTTTCGCTGGTGGGAGCAAGGTAAATCCGTCGCGGAAACGCTGTACACGACCGCCTTCCTGATCAACTGCAATCAAAATGGGACGTTTTGCTGCCTGACGAATGGATTGGGTCAGGGCGAAGAGTTGCTCTTTGTCGTGATAGTTGCGGGCGAAGAAAATGATTCCGCCGACTGTCGGGTGTTGCAGAATTTCGCGTTCTTCTGCATCAAGCTCGTAGCCTGATACATCAAGCATTAATGGGCCCATTTGGCACTCCAATACAACCGCTGGATTAGTCCGTTGATGAAGCTGATAAATTATCACAACAAGTCAGCAGTCAAAACCGTGTTGGGCAAGACTTCGCAGGAAGATGACAATATTTGAAGTGATCTTGTTCACTCATGAAAACACTATGTTTCATTTATTGCATTAGAAGTGTGATCAGTGTCGGTGAAATGTTCAGAGACAATCTTTACACTGCTTTTTTGCGGGTGTAGCGCACCCGAGCTGAAAAACACTGAGGACGCATCATGTCAGTATTGATTGCTATTGCCATTACCACCGGTATTCTTTCAGGGCTTTGGGGGTGGATCGCTGTCTCACTGGGTCTGTTGAGTTGGGCTGGGTTTCTGGGATGTACGACCTACTTTGCTTCGCCGCAAGACGGCCTGAAAGGGGTCGGACTCAGCCTTGCAACAAATTTAAGCGGCGTGGCCTGGGCGATGATGATCATCCATGGTTCTGAATGGATCGGGATTGAAGTGTTCGGCTATGTGATTACAGCGCTGGTTTCTTTTTTGATGTGTGTGCAGGCGAAGCGTCAGTGGCTGAGCTTTATTCCGGGAACTTTTATTGGCTGTTGCGCCACTTTCGCAGCAAATGGTCACTGGCAACTTGTGATTCCATCATTGATTTTGGGCGTTTGTTTTGGCTATGCCATGAAAACTTCAGGACTTTGGCTGCAAGCAAAATTCCAGAAAACAACAGCATCTGTCGTACACTCAGCCGCTGCTGTTTCCGGCAAATCCACTTCATAAAAGGTTCTGAATCAAAGCATTCGGGTATACGTCGCTTTAGAAAGCTGGAACCAGCTCGCCTTCATGTTGCCTGCAAAGCTGAATCAGCGACTCAGGGACCATCCCTTTTTCAATCAGCACACACACTCGGACAGACTGGTCTAACAGCTGTCCGGCCTTTTCTGCTAACAGTTCAGTGGTGACATGGGCTCTGTCGGCATCCCGTCTGCAAAGATCAATGAATACTGCCTGACTGTGTTCGTTTGTATACAGCACCATTTCTGCCTGTTGCATCAAGCGCAACGCTTTTAAGGGCAGCATCTCCACATCATCGCCGGTTTCAATCACGCAGATACTGCCGAAATGTTGCACTTTCTGATCGAGTAGCTGCGTAAAAGCAGCTTCAAGCGTGGCTTCTGACTGGGCATTTTCGACCTGAGGCAAGCGGAAGAATTGTTCCCAGAAATGTCGTCGTTCATCAACCGTTTGATAATAGGATTTCAGTCGCTCTCTTTGTTTTCCGGCGTAGTCTGCCAGCAGGGAGAGGTTCTGGGCGAGTTGTGTTTCGAGTTTTTCCCGAAGGTAGCGCACTAATACCGGAGACGCGCCACCACTGGAAATCGCAACCTGGATTGGAGAGCGATCAATGATTGAAGGCGTGATAAAGTCGCAGTGTGCCGGATCATCGACGGCATTCACCCATAGCTTTTTTTGCTGTGCATCGTGAAATATTCGTGTGTTCAGTTCACGGTCATCGGTTGTCGTCCAGACTTGGTAAAATCCGTTCAGAATCGATGGCTGATAGGACTCAGCACGCCAGTTGATTTGTTCCTGGCTCGCCAGTTTTTGCAATGCAGGGTGAATGCGTGGCGAAACCAGGGTGACTTCTGCGCCGGCGCGCAACAGTAAGTCCACTTTACGGCAGGCAACATCGCCGCCGCCGATCACCAGAACGGGTTTATGTGCCAATCGGGTAAAAACAGGAAAGTAATCCATGAATGCATCCTTGCAGTGAATAGCCTGTCGACATTACCCTGATGGTTCTGGCGATTCAAGCCTCAGTATGTGTCTGACTGTTATCGTAAAAAAAGTGTGCGGTCTTTCGCGAATCTTTGCTATTCCTACAGCAAGTGGATCGTGAATCGGCTCGCAGAAAATTGCAATTGGTGAAGTGAGGGAATTATGACAAATGACAAGGCTCTGTCATCAGTCGTCACCGTCAAGTGGCTGCTGGAAAATTTGAATACGGAACATGTAGTGACGGTTGATGCCAGCTGGTTTATGCCGGGCAGCGGACGTGACCCCAAAGCCGAGTGGCAGGAACAACGCATTCCGGGTGCAGTGTTCTTCGATTTTGATCAGGAGATCTGTGACAAGCAGTCTCATTTACCCCATATGCTGCCGGATGAGGCACAGTTTTCCCGTCAGGTTTCAGCGCTGGGGATCAGTAATCATCATCATGTTGTCGTTTATGACTCTCAGGGATTGTTTTCAGCGCCGCGAGTGTGGTGGATGTTTAAGGCCATGGGGCATGATGCTGTGGCGGTACTCGATGGCGGGTTACCTGCCTGGATTCAGAGCGAAGGTCCGCTGGATACAGGCCAGCCAAAATCCAGAGATTCCGGTCAGTACCAGGCAACATTTCAATCGGAGTGGGTGACGGATGCATCATCACTGATGGGGCATTTGGAAGATCCACAAATCGTCGTTTTAGATGCGCGCCCGGCTGCTCGTTTTTACGGCCAGCAACCCGAGCCGCGAGAAGGGATTCGCAGTGGTCATATGCCGAATGCGAAAAGTTTACCCTTTGGCCAGTTGGTGAAAAATAATCAGTTGTTGTCGCCACAATTGCTGAAACAGCGCTTTGATGCGATTTCAGATGAAGAACAGCAGTTAATCTTTAGTTGTGGTTCTGGCGTGACGGCCTGTATTTTGGCATTGGCGGCAGATGTTGCCGGACGGAAAAAGCTGACAGTTTATGATGGCTCCTGGACGGAGTGGGGTGCGGGGATGAAATATCCTGTGGTGTCGTGAGTTGCTCAGTGATTCGGGATAGAGAAGCGCCGGATGTCTTGCCTGAGTGTATCTCAGGCAAGATGATTGAACCCGTGTATGAGATGCCGGATAACGGTTATTGATGAACCACAGGAATATAACCGCGCTGATGGATTATAGTCTGTCCCTGCTGTGAGATGACAAAATTCAGAAAATCACGACCTTCATCTGTCAGTTTCTTGGTTTTGTACAGCATCATGAAAGGGCGGGAGATCAGATATTCGCCAGATTCCAGATTTTCCAGTGTTGGCGGCACACCTTCAAACGCTAACGCTTTGACTGATTCATCCAGCGAACCCAGCGACAGATATCCCAATGCATGTTGGTTTCGGGCAACCAGGCTTTTTACCATCCCATTGGTATTGACGACCAGCACCTTCGCATTGATGTCGGAAACTGTTTTATCACCAATGGTGCGGGTTAAACCCATAAATTCTTCAAAAGAGAATCTGGAGCCTGATGCATTTTCACGGCTGACCACGGCAATGGGTAAATCAGCGCCACCGACTTCTTTCCAGTTGCTGATCTTGCCCTGATAAATCGCGATGATTTGATCTCTGGTGAGTGAGTGGACCGGATTGTTTTTGTTCACAACCAGTGCAATCCCATCGTGCGCAATAATCGTGGTTGAAATGTCTGAGCCGATTTCATCTTCTTTGAGAAACCGGGAACTCATGCCCAGTTCAGAAGCATTTTGTTTTACCGCTAAAATCCCGGCGGATGAGCCGGTGCCCTGAACGGCAACCAGAGTGCTGGGATGGTTTTGCTGATAAGTCTCAGCCATGACTTCCAGAACATGGCTGACTGAGGTTGAACCTGAGACAGTGACCGTTTTGGCATGCGCTTGAATGGGAATAAGTGTGATGATGGCCATTAAGGTGGCCAGACGGTACAGCATGAACATCGCTCCATCAAAAGTGAGAAGTAAAGCGACATGATATGACGAAGTTATGACATTCATGTGAACGGTTTTTGTGCGACGACCGGATCGGCTCTGTTGACTTCAGACCCGGTATTTTTGTTCTTTCTCTTCGTACATGGCGTTATCGGCTTTTGCCAGCAGCATGTCCGGATCGCTGAGATTTCCCGGATGGAAAGGGACGAGGCCAACACTGATTCCCAGATGGAAGGTTTCCCGGAGTTCACGCGTTTTCTCAAAAATTTGATCAAGCCACTCCTGACAAAGTGTTTGATCTTCGCTAGGAAGCAGGACGATGAATTCATCACCACCAATGCGGTAAATCTGGCTGCCGGTTGGCGAATGACGAAAAAGAATATTTGCCATTTCAATCAGGACCAGGTCACCCTGATGGTGCCCCATGCGATCATTGACCTGTTTAAAATTATCAATATCAATATAAGCCATCATGCCACGGTTCAGGTTGATCGCCATATTATCGAAACGTCTGAACAAAGAACGACGATTCTGTAGCCCGGTGAGATCGTCCTGAAGGGCTTGGCGGCTCAGTTCCAGTTCCAGCTCGCGCGATTTAGTTATCTGCACTTTCAAGCGCTCAACCAGCTCGTGGCGCTGATCTAAAATTTTGATGAAACAGAAGCAGAGCAGGAAGACCCCGATATTGGAAAATATGTTGTCAGCGCGAACCAGCAGCCAGTAAGAGGCCAGTTCAGGTATTTCATCCAGCAAATCGGCAATCACACCCAGTCCGTAGGTTGAAGCGGCCAGGATCAGCAGAAACTTCATTTCTTTACCGGCAACCTCACGCACCAGCAAAAAAATGAGTGCTAGTGTCAGGCTGGAGGTAATCGTTTCCAGATTCCCCTTCATTGGAATAAAGGTCGTTGCCAGAACCACAAAACAGACAAATATTGTCAATCCGGTCGGCAGTTGAGAGATTTTTTTCATAATTAAGTGAAATGTTAACACGGTGAATCCGAGGGAGATAGTTCTTATCCAGCACTTCGTGAGATGGAGCCCGCAACTAAATTGACACTGAAATGGATTACATTTAACACTGTCTGTTTACTTGATTGATACCAGAAATGAAATCATTGTTTGCTGGCTACTGAGCAAGTTCATAGTCTGATATACCTGTTTTGTAACAAAATATGTGATTTAACAAGCTTGTAACAATTATTTATTTCCGGCTATTCTGAGGTTATAGCAGGTGCAACTCAATTGAGCACCTTCATTTCCTGCAGTGTTTTCAGCCTTGAGGAACAGAATACGATGCTATCCATGGCAGCCAATACGCCCCCCAATAAAGCGCTGCTTGCTGAGCGGGTCAATAAACTGATTCATGCACTCTCGAATGGCGTGTATGAACGGGAACACACATTGCGCTTATGTTTACTGTCTGCGCTGGCAGGTGAGAGTGTGTTTTTGCTTGGTCCCCCAGGGATTGCCAAGAGTTTGATTGCAAAACGTTTGATCGAAGCCTTTGATGGCAGCCGATTCTTTGATTATCTGATGACACGCTTTTCGACCCCGGAAGAAGTGTTCGGGCCTTTATCGATTCAGGAACTGAAAGATCACGGGAAGTACGTGCGTCTGGTTGATGGCTATCTGCCGACAGCAGAAGTTGTTTTTCTTGATGAAATCTGGAAAGCAGGTCCGGCGATTCTGAATACATTGCTGACTGTTGTGAATGAACGAACTTTCAAGAACGGTCAGGAAACACTCCATGTGCCTATGCGCTTACTGATTACGGCATCGAACGAATTACCAGATGAAGACAGTGGCCTGGAAGCATTGTATGACCGGATGCTGGTGCGTGTGTTTGTCAACCGTATTCAGGAAAAGCAGAACTTTAAAGCGATGCTGATGGGCGAAGGGCCAGAGATGGCGCAAATTCCGGAAGCACTGAAAATCAAAGCTGATGAGTATCAGCAATGGCAGGCGTTCATTGATCATGTGGTGTTGGATGAGGCGACCTTTGAAACCATTTATCAGTTGAAATCCATGATCGAAGAGAAGGTTGAATCCGGGAAAAGTAACGAGTTGTATATCTCGGACCGCCGTTGGAAAAAGTCTTTGCGCTTGTTGAAAGCCAGTGCATTTTTTAATGGTCGGGACAGTATTAACCCATTGGATTTGCTCTTGTTACAGGAATGTCTCTGGCACAGTCCGGAATCGCGGCAGGAGATCCGTGAGATTCTGCGCGATTTTGCCTCGAATACCGTGTTTGGACAGCAGGCGGCAACCCAGCAGGCAGATACAGCACAACATCAGATCGAAGAAGTACACCAGGAAGTGGCCAGCAAACTGAGCATGGTCTTTGGTCACGATACCCTGATGGGGAAAGAAAGATACAAATATGATTTCACCGGCGCGAAGCGCTACACCGTCAATAACAATCCAAAGATGATCAAGCTGGTCATGTTGCAACACAACCCTTCGGTAAACGAGCAGGAAACAGGCGACAGCCGCTGGGTTTATGTCGACGGGGATGAGTTTGAGAAAAAAATCAAAACCGGGCAGTGCGATATCTATGGATTTGTAAACAAGAATACCCATCTGTGTCGGTTACATTTCGAAATCGATGCCAGTGATCGACTGGTCATCAAAGATATTGCCAGCCGGAATGTACTGGTCGGCATTGCAGGCGATTATGGTGTGAGTCAGGATCAACTCGCGGGCTGGCAGCAGAAAGTACAGCAAGCGACAGATGCCATCAGTGAAGCAGCTCATTTGCTGAAACTCGCCCGAAGCCGCTTTCATGGCGCATTGCCGCACAACTTTGTCGATCCAGAGTTTCCAGTTCTGATTGAACAAAGTCTGGCGACGGCCAGTGAAGAAATTCAGTCGATTCAACGGCATCTGGATAAAAGTGCCATGCGTTTAACCCGGCTGACAGAATACTTTGCGTAAGGGGGCAGGTCGATGCCAGTGACGGAAGGAATTAACCTCGCGCTGATGCTCACAGAATCTGGGATCATTGAGAATGCGGTGAATGAACTCATGACGCGTCCGCAGCTGATGATGGCTGCGGAATCCAGCCCCGGGATCAAATCTTCCATGAAGCATCAGGTGCAAAAATGGCGGGGATACGTGCAGCATCGAATTGCTAAAGTGGATGTTGCCGACAGATTCAATCAGGAGTTGACGCTGTATCAGACCGTTCGCCAATGGTCCTCCGACGAATTTATGGAGAACGCAGAACAGGTTGTCAGAGAGCTTGAATCTACATCTGGATTTTATTTTAAAGCGCGCAAACTGTTGGATCATGACCAAAAAAAACACAACCCGATGTTTCACAGTTATTTCTGTCATCAATGGTATGAGCATCTGGAGGGGGCGTTGAAAGATGCACAGAAATCTGAGCTGGAGCACCATAAAGAAGAATTGCTGAAAGATTTGTATCAGCGCATCGAAACCATGCAGCACATGGAAAAGGTGGATGAGGCCGGGGATGAAAAGCGCGCTGGCAGGCTCTGGGACATGGCGAAAGCGAAACTCACCCGCACTGACGTTGAGCGGATGAAATCAATCGCAAAGTTTCTTCAGAAGAACAGCGATTTGCAGCAAATCGCGGATCGCTTGGGCCGAATGGCGAATGAAGTGGATGACCCGAATCAGGCCCGGGTTGAAAGTGAAGAACTGAAGATGGTCGAAGAGAAGAGTGACAGTGTCACCGATGACATCGTCGGTGTCCACCCAAGTGATGACCTGGCTCGTTTGCTTCCGAATGAAGCGATGTTTCTGGCCTACCCGGAACTCGAAGTCGTGTTTTATAAGCATCTGGTTGACAAGCGATTGATGAATTATCGGATGCAAGGCGCCAGCCGTAAGCTCCGGAAGGTCAAAGCCTATAAGACGCAGAGTAAGCAGGTTGAGCAGGATAAAGGGCCTTTCATTGTCTGTATTGATGCATCCGGTTCAATGTCAGGCTACCCCGAACAATGTGCCAAGGCATTGGCCTACGGCTTGATGCAGATTGCACTGGCTGACGAAAGAGATTGTTATGTCATGCTGTTTTCAACCCAGCATATCACCTACGAGCTGACCAAACAGGATGGCTTGAGCGAAGTGCTGAACTTTTTGTCTTACTCTTTCCATGGCGGTACGGATCTAGCACCGGTGCTCGATCAATCTATTGAACTGATGGGGAGTGAACAATACAAAAATGCCGATCTGATCGTGCTGTCCGATTTTATTGCGCCGTCACAGACCCCAGAGATGCAAGCGAAAATTGCCACCCTCAAAGCTCAGAAAAACCGCTTCCATGCCGTCTGTCTGTCCCGCTACGGGAATCCGGCTTTAATGGATATGTTCGACACCTGCTGGTCGCATCATCCATCTGCACTGGGACGGCTATTGTCTCGCCGGGCTTCCTGAATGAGTGAAACGGGGCAAATGATTGCGCCGTTCCTCCTTCACATACAGCAGTAATTTTTTGTGCGCTATGCTTAAGGAGAACAAACTCTAATCAGTCGAAGCTGATGATTTTCCTGTCGGCTTTGGCAACTCTGCCTCTGGGGAGCAAGCGTAATGAAGCTGTTTTCCTTTTTGATCCTTTTGCTGACGTCACTCGTACCGCTGAAGACCTATGCTGATGATGTCTGGGTCGTGGCTGTTCAGGGTGGGATCGGTCCTGCGGTCAGCGATTTTGTTTCCCGTGAAATTGAAGGTGCTCAGGAAGCACAGGCAAAACTGGTTGTTCTGAAAATGGACACACCGGGAGGGCTGGATACCTCCATGCGGGAAATCATCCGGGCAATCACAACCTCTTCTATTCCCATCGCAACCTGGGTTGGTCCTGCGGGATCCCGGGCTGCCAGTGCAGGCACTTATATTCTATATGCCAGCCATATTGCCGCCATGGCACCCGGTACGAATCTGGGCGCTGCAACCCCTGTCTCGTTGACGGGCTCCGGTGGTGGCAAGCCGGATAATCCATTTGAGCAGGAAAAGGAACAACCGGGTAAAGACGAATCTGCTGCACAAGATGAAGATCGTGATACAGGTGCTCAGGATGCCGTGAAAGCAGAAACAGCGATGGAAAAGAAAGTGATTAACGATGCAGCAGCATATATCGTCAGTTTGGCAAAGCTGCATGGACGGAACGAAGTCTGGGCCGAACGTGCCGTGCGGGAAGCGGCCAGCCTGGATGCCGAAGAAGCCAGCACAGAAAACGTGATCGATTTTCTTGCAACGGACATTGATGATCTTATCCGGCAAGCCGATGGCAGGACTGTGCTGATCAATGGTCTTGAGCAGACCTTGACGCTGCAAAATGTCGCCTACGTTGAACGCGAACAGGACTGGCGTTTCAAGCTATTGGCAGTGATCACTAACCCCAACGTTGCCTATATTCTGATGCTGATTGGGATCTATGGGCTATTGCTGGAATTTTATAATCCGGGCGTCGGTCTGCCGGGTGTGCTGGGCGGTATTTGTCTGTTGCTGGCCATGTATTCCCTGCAATTGCTGCCTGTCAGTTATGCCGGACTGGGCCTGATTATTTTGGGGATCATCCTGATGGTCGCAGAAGCTTTCAGCCCGAGCTTCGGCATCCTGGGTTTCGGCGGCATTGTGGCTTTCGTGATCGGTTCTGTCATGCTGATGGATACGGAAGTCCCCGGTTATCAGATTGCGCTGCCACTGATTATTGGACTGACCGTGACCTCGGCGCTGTTCACTTTTGTCATTCTGAGTCTGCTGTTGAAATCCCGGCGAAAACCCGTGACGACAGGCGTCGAGATGCTTGCCCACGATGAAGGACGCGTGGTGAGTGGCTTTCCCGGTGAGGGGCGGGTGCTGGTCGAAGGGGAAATCTGGCAGGCCAGATGCGATGCACCGTTGGGAATTGGTCAGACGGTGGTGATCAAGCGGGTCGATGGACTCTGTTTATATGTTGAAGCCAAAGAGAAGGAATAACCTATGCTGACTTACTCCCTGGCCACCATTATTGTGCTGGTGATCGCACTGATCATCAGCATGTTCCGAGTGTTGCGTGAATATGAACGTGCTGTGGTATTTTTATTGGGGCGTTTTTATGAGGTCAAAGGACCGGGCCTGATCATTATTATTCCGATTGTTCAGCAAATGGTTCGGGTTGATTTACGAACTATTGTTCTGGATGTCCCGACCCAGGACTTAATCACCCGGGATAATGTTTCTGTCAAAGTAAATGCTGTGGTTTATTTTCGGGTCCTTGATCCCAAAATGGCGATTAATAATGTCGAAAATTATCTTGAAGCAACCAGTCAGCTATCCCAAACCACGTTGCGCTCAGTGCTCGGGCAGCATGAGCTGGATGAGTTACTCTCTGCACGGGAGGAATTAAATCAAGACTTGCAGTCGATTCTCGACATGCATACGGATAACTGGGGCATAAAAATAGCCAATGTCGAGATCAAGCATGTGGATCTGGACGATAGTATGGTGCGTGCGCTGGCCCGTCAGGCAGAGGCAGAGCGTGCCAGACGGGCAAAAGTGATTCATGCGACAGGTGAGCTGGAAGCCTCGAAAAAGCTGATGGAAGCAGCAGAAGTGTTGAACAAAGCCCCGAATGCAGTCCAGCTTCGTTATTTACAAACCCTCACTGAAATCGCCAATGACAGAACCAGCACGATTGTATTTCCGCTGCCAATTGACTTAATTGACAAGGTTAAAAGTATTTCAACGCCGCTCACAAAAGAGCCAAATGGCGGCGATAAATAAGCAGGATATATGCCATGAGTCTGAATATGGTGAAAAGGAATTCAATTTTTTCCGCCTGAATGAAGAAAAATCAGGGATTGAGCGAAGAACTGCTTTTTTAAGTTATTCATTACAAATGAATGATTGAAATTAGACTTCAGATTGTTATGATTTCCGACGCATAGAGTTGATGAGACTATTATGTATTCAAATAAAAACGAGTAAGGAATAACAATGAAGAAAGTAATCGCAGCAGCAGTATTCGCAGGTATGATGCCATTCTCCCAAGCGATGGCTGATGAAGACATCGGTTGTGGTCTGGGTTCTATGGTTTTTGCGGGCCAGGAAGGTAAAGTATTTAAAGTTCTGGGCGCGACAACAAACGGCACCTCTGGTAACCAAACTTTTGGTATTACCTTCGGTACGCTGGGTTGTGATGGCGACAGCGAAATCTCTTCTAAAGAGAAACTGGCCATGTTCATCGACGGCAACATGGACAACCTGGCTCGCGACATGGCACGCGGCGAAGGTGAAACGCTGGCAACTCTGACTGACGTTTGGGGCATGAGCGACGAAGCGAAAGCTGAGTTCAACACACTGGCTCGTGACAACTATGCGTCAATCTTCGCTTCTGAGAACGTGACTTCTTCAAACGTTCTGGCGAACCTGAACACTATGGTTGCTGAGCAAAACAAGCTGGCAGCATACTCACTGTAATTTGAACACAGTGATTTGCCTGGATACAGCGCCTGATGGCGCTGTATCTGTTTAGAGGGCATGGTAAACATGCCTCCAAATATTGAATTGAAGTCCCGTTATCTTCCATGAAGTTCTGGTATACGCTGTTTCCTCTCACTGTCTTCAGTCACGCTGCATTCGCTTATTCGCAGCAAGACATTCAGCACCTGTCCGAATCTGATTACTGGCACACTCTGGGCCATTACCAGCAAGGCATGACAGGCTCATATCAGAGTCTGGTCGACTCTGAAGCATTCTTTATCAGTGAGCAGGGAAAAAATGATCCGTTTGCTGAACTCACAGCAACCGTGGCAGGCTTTGAACAAGAAGCTGAAACTTTGAATGGTCAGCCGGCTGATGACAGTCTGAGCTGTCGCTATCCGGCCCGTTTTCACTGGCTCAATGACAAATTACAAGCAAACTGGCCTCAGCCGGTTTGTCCACAGCAAACGGTTTGGAAACAGGCACTCAATCCAAAAGGGTTAACGCTGGTTTTTCCGACTGCCTTTATGAACAGTCCTTCATCGATGTTCGGCCATACATTGCTGCGTGTCGATGCCAAAGATCAGACGCGCCATCGCGAGCTGGTGGCTTTTGCGATCAATTTTGCCGCGACACCAGAGGCGGATGACAACGCCTTTTTGTATGCTGCGAAAGGCATGTTTGGACAGTATCCGGGAACGTTTACCGTGATGCCGTACTATCGGAAAGTTCGCGAGTATAACGATCTGGAATCCAGAGATATCTGGGAATATGCGATTGATCTGAAAGAAGATGAAGTTCAGCAGGTTCTGCGGCATCTGTGGGAAATGAATGGGGTCGAATTCGATTACTATTTCATTGATGAAAACTGTTCCTATCAGCTGCTGGCTTTGCTCGAAGCGGGTCGGGAAGGGCTGGATTTAACCTCTGGGTTTGATCTGCAGGCGATTCCCTCTGAAACGGTTAAAGTTCTGAAAGAACAAGGGTTAATCAAAACCCCGGAGTATCGCGCATCTTTCGGAACACGGTTGATGCATTACGCTGCTCAGCTAGATGATCAGCAATTGAAGGCTGCTCGTGATGCAATGGCGGGCCAGTATCCGGAGACGGGAACACTGGCCGAACGCGCCGCTACACTCGAAATGGCTTATGAATGGATGAACTTTGAGTTCTACGATCAAGCCTTACCCCGTGAAGAATATGCGCCGAAGCTGCAACAACTGTTGCTGGCGAGAAGTCAGTTAAAAACGTCTTCGCCTTTTTCTGAGCCGGTGAGACCGTCGAAATCACCGGAAGAAGGGCATGGCTCGTCTCGTTTTGGTCTGGGATATCGCTACAGCAATCATGATGAAGATCAGGCCTTGCTTGACTATCGCATTGCGTATCATGATTTACTCGACAATGCCGGCGGCTATATTCCGGGTGCTCAGATCAGCTTTTTTGATCTGCAGTTGGGCATTGACCAATCGGGAGATGTCGATCTGAATCAATTTTATTTCATTGATGCGATGTCACTGGCGCCAGATTACCGTGTCTTTGATTCGCTTTCCTGGAATATCCGTGCGGGTTATGACAGGCTGCCGGGTCGGACTGAACTGAACGGTCGGTATTTTGTGCAGGGCGGTTATGGTAAATCCTGGGGTGATGCCAACCGTCTCCATGCTTATTCCCTGGTGTCGACTGAGCTGAATTATTTTGACGCTCAGGGAGAAAATCTGAATCTGGGGATGGGGCTTGAATCCGGCGTGGTCTGGCAGGCAAGTGATGTACATAAACTGGCTTTGTCCGGGCAGGGTTATATCAATGGGATCAAATGCGCTGGCGGACTGAAGCCAAAGCCAGCTGGCATTGGGCGCTGAGTCCACAGTTCGGACTCAGAACTGAGGCTGGGTATCATCAGTGGCAGAAGGATGAATTTTCATCCATGTTGCGATTGTTTATGTACCTGTAATGCTCTGATTGAATGAATTCCTGCGCGGGTTTACAAGGGCTGGCGCGGGGATTGAATTCGTTATAGTGAAGGTCATGCCAGTATTGATCTCTTTATCATGACGAGAGAATTTTTTTGCTACCATGAATGCAAGAATATCTATATCCTTGGCGCCGGATCTTTTCTGAACCCTGTTTAACATACGTTCTGCACTTTTGAACAACACCGTTTTAGAACGTTTTTTCGTTAAATATTGGGAACTAACACTTATGCTCATTGCATCACTTGCCATCTTGTTTGGGTTTGCACTCTTAGTCTGGAGTGCGGATCGGTTTGTCGACGGCGCAGCAGCCAGTGCGGGTCATTTTGGGATGCCTCCCTTATTGATCGGTATGGTGGTTGTCGGGTTTGGTACTTCAGCACCAGAAATGGTCGTTTCGGCCATGGCGTCTCTGGATGGCAATCCGGAATTGGCGTTGGGAAATGCACTGGGTTCAAACATCGTTAATATTGGCCTGATCCTAGGCATCACGGCGGTCATCGCCCCAATTGCAGTGCAGTCCAAAATCATCCGGAAGGAATTGCCTTTGCTGATCCTCATCAGCCTGTTTGCCGGGCTGTTATTGTGGGATGGGCAATTAACCCGCATCGAAGCGCTGGTCTTGCTGGCAGGCTTTTTCGGGTTGATTGGATGGTCGATTTACTCAGGCCTGAAAGGGAAAGGAGATGCCCTGGAAGCTGAAACAGAGTCTGAATTGCAAGCGAACGACATGCCGCTGAAAAACGCATTGATGTGGTTGATTGTTGGCTTGGTGCTGCTGGTCGTCAGTTCCCGTATTCTGGTTTGGGGTGCTGTTACCATTGCGCAATCACTGGGCGTCAGCGACCTGATTATCGGTCTGACCATTGTCGCTCTTGGAACATCATTGCCTGAACTGGCTGCATCTGTTGCGGCGGCACGTAAAGGTGAACACGATATTGCTATTGGTAACGTGGTGGGCTCGAATATGTTCAATATTCTGGCCGTGATTGGTATTGCCGGCACAATTTCACCGATGAGCAGTATCGGGATGGAAGTGATTTACCGTGACTGGCTGGTAATGATGGGTCTGACGGTCGCACTCGTCGTGATGTGTCTTGGATTCAGAGGTCCGGGTCGAATCAATCGGTTTGAAGGTGGATTACTCCTGCTGGCGATCTCTGCATATAACTTATTTTTAATCAGCACGATTACCGGCTGATTATTTCAAGCGACAAAATGGGAATGGCTGCACTGGCCATTCCCGTACAATCCCCGCATAGAACGCCCTTCATTAAAAAGTGATCTTACTTCTGATTGTTTGTCATTTTTTGCGCATGATTACCTCAAATTGAGAGCCCGCTGAGGTATACACAATTTATTCATCATCTTAATTATCATCATTTATAAAGTCGTCCATTATGTCTACGGATAATTTGCGAATTGAATAAAGCAAATATCTCTTTTGCGAATCATTTTTGAAAACAATCCGTTTGAGAGAAAAGGACGTAATTCTATGCGTAAAACCCTGATCCATACCGCGGTTGTCCTCGGGCTCGGAAGCCCGGTGACTGCATTTGCGGTTGATTGTACAACACTACCTAACTGGAACACTGAGTCGGCTTATCCAGGTGGCACTCAGATCCAACATCTCAATATTGCTTATCAATCGAACTGGTGGAATCAGGGGAAAAACCCGGTCCAGTATTCTGATCCCTATGAAGAATGGTCCTCACTGGGTGCGTGCGATTCGCATGGTGGAAATCAGCCCCCGTCTGTGTCGCTGACGTCTCCTTTAAATCAGTCACAGTTTGGGACCAATGAAGTCATTACTCTGGCGGCGAATGCTTCCGACAGTGACGGCCAAATTGTGGATGTGACTTTCCAGATCGATGGTGGTGTTGTCGGTGTTGATGAAACTGCACCCTATGAAATCAGCTGGACGACCCTTGCTGGGGCGCATACGGTGACTGCGATAGCAACCGATAATCAGGGGGCTAGTCAGTCACAATCGGTCTCGATTACGGTGACCGCTGACGGCAATAATCAACCACCATCCGTGAGTCTGACTTACCCGACGGCCAGCACACAACTTTCTGAAGGTGACGCTGTCACGCTGATGGCCGATGCCTCGGATCAGGATGGTACGGTGACTTCAGTCGAATTCTACGTGGATGATCTGCTGGTTGGTACAGCAAACGCTGCGCCTTTCGATACGGCGTGGTCAGCCACCGCAGGAACGCATACCTTTCAATCCAAAGCGATCGACGATGCGGGGGCAGTGACCTGGAGTTCTGCTCTGACGCTGGCTGTTGCCGGGAGCGGTGCAGGCGGTGGTTGCGCTGGCGTCCCTGTGTATCAGGCAGGTACGGTATATCAGGTGGGTGATCAGGTTCAGAACGCAAATCAGAAATATCGGTGTGATGTCGCGGGCTGGTGTTCGTCAGATTCAGCCTGGGCGTATGAGCCGGGAACCGGATTGTACTGGACGGATGCATGGACGGATCAGGGCGTGTGCGCCGTTGTGCCAACCGTGAACTTTACTGCTCCGGCAGACCATGCTGTCGTACTGTCCGGTGACACCGTCACTTTGGCCGTTGATGCAACTGATGCGGATGGCAGCGTGACACAAGTTGAGTTCTTTGCGGCGGGCCAGAGTCTGGGGACAGACACGGCTGCACCATACACTGCAAGCTGGACTGCAGCGGGTGTGGGTGATGTCAGTCTGACTGCGGTTGCGACAGATAATGAAGGTAACACAGGGCAGGCCGGTGTGCTGGTGAGTGTCAGTGATCAGCCGCTGGTCGTGACGCTGACGTCACCAACATCAGGGACCACAGTCGGTTTAGGGAAATCTGTTTCTGTTTCGGCAGATGCGGCATCGCTGAATAGCACGGTCAGCCAGGTGGCGTTCCTGGTCAATGGGGCGGTCATGGCGACAGACACCACAGCACCTTACAGTGTGGACTGGACACCGGGCGCGGTCGGCAATTATACCGTGTCTGCACAAGTGACGGATGCCACCGGACTCAGTGCGAATTCTTCTGCTGCCACGGTCAAAGTGCTGGCACAATCTGTAAAGCGCCACCAACTGATCGGTTACTGGCATAACTTCGTGAATGGCGCAGGTTGTCCGATAAACCTCAGTGAGATGTCTGATGCCTGGGATGTCATCGACATTGCTTTTGCTGAAAATGACCGCAGCAGTAATGGTACCGTGCATTTCAATCTCTACAGTGGCGACATTCACAGTTCTTGTCCGGCATTGGACCCGCAAAAGTTCAAGCAGGACATGGCCGCACTTCAGGCACAGGGCAAGAAGTTTGTGCTGTCGCTGGGCGGTGCTGAAGGAACCATCACACTCAATACAGATACAGATGAAGCAAACTTCGTCAGCAGTCTGACCAGCATCGTGCAGGAATGGGGGTTTGACGGATTGGATATCGATCTCGAAAGTGGCTCGAATCTGGTTCACGGATCCCAGATTCAGGCACGTTTACCGCGCGCGCTGAAACAGATTGAAGCCAATATGGGCGGCGATATGTACCTGACCATGGCACCGGAACATCCTTATGTTCAGGGCGGTATGGTGGCTTATTCCGGTATCTGGGGTGCATACGTTCCACTGATCGACCAACTGCGCGATACACTGGATTTGCTGCATGTTCAGTTGTACAACAATGGCGGTTTGCCAAACCCGTACACAACGGGAGCAGCGCCGGAAGGATCGGTCGACATGATGGTGGCTCAATCGAAGATGCTGATTGAAGGCTTTACGTTGGCCAACGGTCAACAGTTTGCACCACTGCGTGATGATCAGGTTGCCATTGGGTTACCTTCGGGCCCGAGTTCTGCAAACTCTGGTCAGGCACCGACTCAGAATATTCTGGATGCGCTGGACTGTCTGACTCAGGGAACTCACTGTGGCAGTGTCGTCCCGGCATTCAACTATCCGAATTATGGCGGTGTGATGACCTGGTCCATCAACTGGGATAAACATGACGGCTATAACTTCTCGGGTCCGGTTGGCGCGAAGCTGGATGCAATGAACGCGCAATAACTCTGAAAAATAGTCAAAGTGACAAAACGGGCTGTTTTCACAGCCCGTTTCTTCAGGTTGGTATCACGGTTCATGCTTCAATAGGGTTTGATGTCACTGACGAACCCTTTTGGTTTGAGGGCCAGAATAGAACACTGCGTGTTCTGAACAATATCCTCTGCTGTGTTTCCCATAATAAAACCGGGGATGCCCGTTCGGGCGACGGTGCCCATCACCAGCAATTCAACCCCTTCCTGAGCGATCGTTGCCGGAATGCATTGCTCTGGCAGTCCTTTCGGATGACACGCTTTGATCTCACCCTGAATCCCCGACTGTGCCACGAGTGCCTGGAACCGCTCGATATGGCGGGCTTCAGTTGCTTGAATCGATGCCTCGAGCTCAGCATCAGGGACATGGATGAACGGGTTGCTGGCGATTTCATCATAAGGGAAATCCCAACTGGAAATCACAATCAGCTTTTGATCACACGCGTTGGATAACTGGCGTGCGGTCTGAAGTAATTCAATATCCAGATCTGTCTCGGATTGGGTGTCGTTTTCAGCATCGATGGCGACAGCAACATGCACCTTATTCTGAGCATGAGTCATCGGTCGGCACAACCAGACCGGGCACGGACACTGGCGCAGCAGCTCCATATCGAGAGCTTTCAGCCCACTGCCGGGCTGGGCCAGTTCTGCATGCTTGATCACCAGATCATAGCTTTCACGAATCACGTGCTGTATGACCAGCGTTGATGGCATAGGGCTGCTTGCGGTTCGAATGCTCGGAACCACAAGGTTTGTATTGGCGGGTAACAGAGCTTTAGCCTCGGTCATCGCTTCATTGATTTTATGAACTAACGCCTGTTCCCAACTGGATTGATACCCCCCAAGCGTTTCGGGCAGCGCAGGGTAAACAATCAGAACGGTCAATGGACTCTGATAAGCGTCTGCGAGACTGAGCGCCTGTTGCAGTCCTTGTGTTTCATCCTGAATTCCGTCGCTGATATAAAGCATATTCCTGAAGTTGTGCATGCTGAACACTCCCCGTTGAATCCTGCATTGATTCAATCCTAGACGAGAATCTGGCGGACAGTTTTGTCTTCGGATACTGACTGTTTTTCATCAGACATAAAAAATGAAAACTAACTACTTCTGGTTATAACGAATCCTGCTTTCTTAGTGAGAAAGGGTATTTTTAACTTGGCCGCGTCATCACAATAATAACGACTGTGTCAGAAAAACTGAGAAGTAAATGAAATGGAAAACAAAGTTGTGTGGGTGGGAATCGTGATGGCATTGACACTCAGTTCGCTGCTGACGACTGGCGTTGTCAGTGCAGGGTTGAGCTTGCTGGCATTCTCACTGTTGTTTACATTGATCGCCCGAAAAGCATGGGGCAAAAACGCACAAACCGAGACGGAGCAGACTTCCTCTTCAGATCAGTCGCATTACTGAACACCCGTCCCGCTGAGGATCGCCAGCAGCGATCCGGCACTGATCACTGCCCATAGAATCCCCCCTAAAATGAGCGGCTTTGCGCCCGCAGCGCGGAGTTTCTGAACCGTAATCCCCGCCCCGATCAAAAACAGGCAGACAACCAGCACACGCTTGGAAAATGCAAAGATTTCCTGATAAATCAAATTGAACTGTGGCAGCCAGTGGGCGGTTAATATCGCGACACAGTAAAACACGATAAATAGCGGGATTGTGATTTTTTTCTCTTTTCCACTGAAGATCAACGCACTGAGAAAAGCCAGCGGAATAATCCATAATGCACGTGCCAGTTTGAGCGTTGTTGCTGTTTTCAGTGCCTCATCACCATAAGCGCCGGCAGCCCCGACAACGGAAGAGGTGTCATGAATGGCGATCGCCGCCCACAGACCGAATTCATGCTGCGATAAGTCCAGCAAATGACCGATGGTCGGAAATAGAAACAGGGCGATCGCATTGAGAATGAACACGGTCGCTAAAGCCAGTGATGTTTGATGGCTGTTCGCCTGAATGGCCGGGGATACCGCTGCAATGGCGCTCCCCCCACAGATGGCTGTGCCTGACGCAATCAGGTGTCCTGTTTTCGGATCCAGACTGAACAATCGGGTCAGCAAGGTGCCCATCAGTAAGGTGACGACAATGGATGCGATAATCAGCCCGAGTCCGGACTGGCTGGCCTCGATGGCGACATCGAGCTGGATACCGAATCCTAACCCGACAATGGCTGTTGAAAGCAGTTTTTTCGTCAGGGCCGCCACCGGAAAGTCGGTTGGCACCAGCCCGAGTGTCGCCAGTGAAAAGCCCAGAATTAAAGCCACGGGGGAATTCACCACAGGCAACAGGCAAGCCGCAGCACAGAGCCAGAATAGTGGATAACGAATCAACTGATGTTTGATGGCAGCAGGTTGGAACGACATTCTTTGAAAACAGGCAGAAAATGATGGCAGCAGTATACCTGTTTCAGTCCAAATCACTGACTGAAAAATTAGCGGGCTGATACCAGAAGTTGAGCAGGATCGGGTTTGCCGGATGATGGTGCGTTATTTTTTCACCCAGAGCCCGCTGGGGTTCTGGTAGAAATGCCCCGACTCTGTTTTTTCAACCGCTTTTTGATACGCCAGGCGAGCCACTTCCGCAAGGGTCAGGCCGTTTGACACCGCAATACGCTGATAGCTTTCTTTACGGTCGTTGTTGACCTGCTGAATCAACTGGCGAACATCGGTAGAGGGTGACAAGGTGACTGGCGCGAGATAGCCATTATTGGCCTCGCCAACGAGCCCCTGCGCTTTGGCTTGCTGAAGATCAATGGCAAGCACATTTGCACAGAATAAAAAGATGGCAATGTAGGTCAGCAAACGTTTCATGACTGGCTCCCCGCCGGGTCAGAAGACATCGTCATCACTAAAAAGATCATCAATTTCCTTATCAACTTTAATTCGAATCTCGTGTTCAATTTTAACGTTCAGATTGACTTCAATCGGTTTATCCGACGCCGCAACCTGAACTGTGGGTGTACAGCCAGTCAACCCGGAAACGGTGATGAATAGTATTGCTGCGAAACAGCCTGTCATGCAGTAATACTTTAACTGAATATCCATGGGCTTCGACCTTTTCAAGTCATTTGCATCAAATTTCAGCGCAAAATCTACTTTTCCAGACCAAGCTGCTTCAGGAACATGCGCTCAAACTGAGACGCATTGATCGTGTTCAGCGTTTTGATCAGAGCCGGGATGTCATCTTCTAGGTTCAGGTTTATGTGAACCGGCCGACCATTTTGAAAATCAGGGTTTCGGCCTTTAAACCTCGAACTTGCATTTAATTGACCATCCTTTGAATAGTCTATATCAACGGCAAGTGAGTCGTATTGATAATTTTTGAGAATCCGCGCGAGCACTTTAAGACTATTTTGCGATCCGGATTCGATGTTTTCATCAATCGAAGAACCTTCTTTATATCGCAATACGCCACCGGGACTTCTTGAAAATAAAGCGCCTTTTTTGATCACTGGAAATCCATCCTGAATGCTGATGGGGAGAACGCCGTCCATCAGTCCGGTTAATTCGATATCTTTTGGCTTCGATAAATCTATCAGTTTCTTAAGATTGAGACTCTGGATACGCAAAGGAATCCTGTCAATATTTCGCAAAGAGGGGGTCACCACTTCCCGGGTACTGAGATAACCGCCCAGCGCTTTCGCACTCGCACGGTGTAAAACATAGCGCGGGGTTTGTGTGTCAAACTCTCCGGACAATGTGATGTCCTGAAAGAGGGTGCCGAAGAACAGCCAACCGGCATGGATGCTCATGGGTGTTCTGCTGCGGAGGGTGTTCTGCTGAAGCTGACCAGAGAAAGCGAGATTGACGTCGGCAAAGTGAATATCGCGGATATTGCCGTTCAGATGTTCCGTAAATACATCGAAGGCGCCAGACCAATGCGCTTTGTCGTACTTTAAATCAGCGGCAAGGGTCAGACTGCCGTTATTGAGGTCAATATTGAATGGCAGTTGTGCCAGATACATTTTCTTCAGGCTGTGATCACCAGAAAAGTCCAGACGCCGGGGCTGAATCTGAATCCGGGTGGACGCCGTGGACGGTTGGGTGCTGACAGCATATTCAAGCCAGGGAGGACTTTGCGCGGTGCGAACCAAGCCTGTCAATCCAATCAGATGAGGGCGGGCATTGATGTGGCCCTGCTGATGGAGGGCAGGGAATCGCTGCTCATTCAGGGTCAGGTGCAGGCTGTGTTGATAGTCGCTTGTCAGGTGCCAATCGCCTTCAGAAAAATCTCCCGTGACGGTATTCAGCCGAAGGGAGGTTTCCGCACTGATCTTCTGAACGGGTTGCGGATGACGCTGAGGTGAATTTTGTTCGGTGACCGGGCGTATACCACTGTAATCTGCCTCAAACAGCACCGCAGGCGTTTGATGGCTCGAGATGTGCCATTGCGTGAAAGGCTTTGAAGCGTTCCGTTCGGATTCCAGGCTGAATTGCGGTGCTTTCAGCTCAATCTGCCGCAGTGCCTGTTGTGTCTGGCCACCCATGTCGGGGAATTGCAGGACTGCGGCGCTGAGTCGCGTTTCTGACAGACGGACCTGAAGCTGCGCCGGATCAAGCCGGATGCTGAACTGCTGCGACAGATCAATCTGCCTGGCCTGCAGCGTTGTTGTCGCCAGTGTTTCTGCATTGAATGTCATTGCTGCGGCAGCCTGACACCCTGTGGGAGTCTCAGATTCTGCTGTTTCCGGATGAAGCGGAAACTGGCACTGAAGTTGTTGCAGCGTGACTTGCCCCCGGGTCTGTGGTGCGGTCAGGCTGACTTGGACAGCTTCAGGCCGCTGTAAAGAGAATTGCGCTCGATGCGGACTCAGGGAGAAGTCCCACAGCCAGTGGCCGTCTTGTGTCAGGTCCAGCGCTGCTGTGTCCGATTCAGATTTCAGCCAGTCTGGCAGCGTTATTGAAACTTGGGCGTGCTTCGGGAATTGTGTCTGAATCCGGTATTGCCAGTGTTGTAAAGGATTGGAGGCAGACGGCTGGTTTTGCGAGTCTGTACCGAGCCGTGTCGCCCGGATACGGACCACTTGAGATGCGAGTCTCGGCCAGGCTTTCGGCTTGAGACCCAATCGAGTGGAAAGTTTAGTGACGTTGTCACTATTGCAGGTGATCTCCTCCGGAACCTCAGATGTGAATTGCCAGTCAGCGGTACAAGTCAGTAGCGGTAATTGATGTTGGTCGGCGGCCATCAGGTGAAAGGAAGCTGATTGTGCGTCCGATGTTTTCAGGCGAGCGTCAAATGACAGCGGGTCTTCTGAGACAAGGGACAGGTTTCCTTTCAGTTCGAACTGAGTCTGCTCAGGGGCTTTGCTGAAATGGAGTGATGCATGAGAAAGCCAGCCTGTCAGCACGAGATCTGTCACGTGTATTGCCTGTACGGGGAGTTGAAAAAGAGATGCGCTGAGCTGTCCCAAACGCGGCCAGTTTGATGTGTCGGGCTCGCTTGATGTACCAATCAGCGGGGCCGGGTTCCAGTGTAGTTGATGGGCCATCAGGGTGAGGCTATCGCCAGGCTGGCTCAAATCCAGTTTGATGCTGAGATTTTCGATGGCGTCTGTCGGTTGAGATAATGTTGCTGACGCCTCTGACGATACCTGCTTCAGCGTGATGTGCAGTGGTCGCTTGGGTGTTTCATTCTGGTAAGAAAAAGCCAGTTGTTGAATATGGATTGGATAGGATTCAGCAGAAGGCATTATATGAGCAGGGAGTACAATCCGGCCATGACCAACCGTGCCTTGAAGTGAGAAAGAAGGTGACATTGTCACCTTTAGAGTGATGTCACGAATATTCTGTTCAGGCGCCAGAGACTCACCACTTTCCGAAAGGTGTGTTGTCGCCTGAGCGGCGGTCAGGGCAAAGCGACCTTCGGCTAAGGCCCTTGTGTCGTGAGCTGCGCCTGCTGCAGGATGACAGGTTCTGTAGACAGCTGAAGCTCTGCCATTTGTGCCTTGATGGGGACGCTTAGTGACAATGTCACCTTTTCGGCGTCAATTTGCCAGCCATTTTTCTGGCGGGCAAGTTGGGCTTCCTGAAGATCAACAGTCGTGCCTTTGATACCCAGTGTCAGCCGTTGTATTTGGATCGTCTGCTCCGTCAGGCTGATGCCGGAAAGAGCATGTAACTGAATCCCCTGAGCGGCAAGCCACAAGGTCACCAGCAGGGCGGATAAGGTCATCCCACATGCCAGAACGGCCAGACTGATCAGGCTGGTGCGCCGTAACCGGCGTAATGCCCGACGAGTGATGCTCAGCTTGCCATCATCTTGGTTGTCAGAAGACATAGACTCCAACGGATCAACGAATGCATGGAACTTTCTTTATAAGCATAATCTTAAGCGTCAGTGCAGGAGAGAAATTTGCCCTGTGGTGTCACTATTTTTACAGTGAGCGATGACGGTTTACGTCTGAAAAGCAGAAGAATTGAAGAGCTCATCCTTCTTGGGAATATTTTTTATCGTTTTTTTGGCAACATCTATACGATTTATTGATGCCTCTGTCACTGAATGCAGTGCAATGTGCTTTATCGGTATTTGAAGCAGTGAAATCGACTGAATGGCGGATATTGAGGGGATTGCATAAATAATTTAAACCTGAGACAAAGAAGCGCATTACTATAAGAAACAATACAGGACGTATTCGAATGTCAGATACAGCATCTCTCTCGCCACAGTCTCAGCAGCAAAGTGGTTTCAAACAACTGATCAAATCTCTGGGGCCTGGCATCATGATGGCTTCTGCCGCGGTTGGTGGGTCGCATCTGGTCGCCTCAACGAAAGCCGGGGCCATTTACGGATGGCAACTTGCAGCCATCATCCTGCTGGTGAACCTCTTTAAATATCCATTCTTCCGTGCAGGCATCCAGTTCACCATGGGAACCGGGAAAAGCTTAGTCGAAGGCTATGATGACATGGGCCGCGGTTACCTTTGGGTGTTTGCCGCATTGAACATGATTTCAGCGGTTGTGAATACAGCGGCACTGCTGCTGTTCAGTGCCAGCCTGCTGGGTTACTTCATGCCGGGGAATCTGCCACTTTCCGTCTTGTCTGCGATTGTGCTGGCAGCGTGCCTGATCATTCTGATGGCTGGTCATTACAAAGCGCTGGATGGGCTATCGAAAATCATCATGTCGGTTCTGGTGATAGCCACAATTTCTGCTGTGGTGATTGCAGCAGGAAATGGCAGTGCCGCCCCGGCGGATTATGAAGGTCCGTCGGCCTGGACCCTGGCATCATTTGGTTTCATTGTGGTGATGATGGGTTGGATGCCGGCACCGATTGAAATTTCTTGCCTGACATCGCTCTGGCTGAAAAGTCAGCGGAAACAGCAGACAGTCACGACACGCTCGGCGATTTTCGATTTTAATGTCGGTTATATTGGTACTGCGGTGCTGGCGGTCGTCTTCCTGTCACTGGGTGCTCTGGTGCTGTATGGCACTGGGACAGAACTGAAAGCGTCTGGAATTGGTTTCTCACATCAACTGGTCAGTATGTATGCCTCCACAATCGGGGAGTGGTCTCGCTACCTGATCGCAGTGATCGCATTTTTCTGTATTTTTGGCAGTACGATTACGGTGATCGACGGTTATTCCCGCGCACTGGCTGAAACACAGCTGCTGATTCAGAAAAAAACACTGGGTCAGACAAGTTATGTCAATGGCTGGATGATTCTGGTCAGTCTTTGTGCCATGGGGATTATTCTGTTCTTCACTTCAGCGCTGATGCCGATGATGGATTTTGCCATGGTGCTGGCATTCATGACGACCCCAATTTTTGCCTATCTGAATTACCGGTTGGTTACGCGGACTGAACTGCCGGACGATCTACAGTTCTCCAGTGGCATGAAATGGCTGTCATGGGCGGGATTGATTTATTTGTATGGCTTTCTTGTCGCATTTATCTGGTGGAAATGGTTGATGTAATCTCCAAAAAAAACACGAAAACATCGAAGCCCTCAACTTGAACTGAGGGCTTTTTTCTTTGTGATGCTTTTAAAACAACCGCTTGATATCAATATTTTCAGAAAGAATACGAAGAAAGCTTGCGGTATAGAGTAATTACTCTAAAATGATTGCAGCCGATTTTGAGGTCACAAGGACAAAACAATGATCATCAGGCCATCCATGGCTAAACCGCTCTCTCTGGCATTTTTCATCAGCACCATTGGTTTTCAGGCCCAGGCGGCAACGGTCAGCTTTGACGATGCCTGGCAGATGGTGCGAAATCATAACGATGAACTTGCCGCAGAAAAAAGCAACCTGGACAGGGCTGCTCATCTTCAGCAGGCTTCGCGCGCCATGTCGCTGCCCAGAGTTTCAGTTTCCGCAAACTATACCTATCTGGACGATCCGATTGAAATCGCGCCATCAGACATCATTGCCAGCACACCGGCCGGAAAAAATCAGTCGGCTCAGCTGGCTGGTCTGGCTCAGACGATTGGTGTGAATCCAGCGCAGCTCGACAAAATGTTCACCTCCCGATTAACCGATCGCGATATTTTAACCAGTTCAGTTCGGGCCGTCTGGCCAATCTTCATGGGCGGACGGATTATGACCGCGCAGGATATTGCCAAAGGGAAAACACAGGAAGCAAAGTACATGCTCGAAATGAAAGAGCATGCCAAATTTGAAGATTTATCGACTTACTACTTTGGTGTTGTGCTGGCCGAGCAGGTCCTGAAAACCCGACAGGACGCCGAGAAAGGGCTGGAAAAGCATTATCAGAATGCGCTCAAGATGGAAGCGCAGGGCCAGATCGCCAAGGTTGAGCGGCTTCAGGCCCAGTCTTCTTACGACAAAGCACGCGTCGAACGTCTGAAAGCACAGCGGGATCTGGAAATTGCACAGGTCGCACTGACCCGGCTGCTGAAACTACAAACCCCTGCTTTGCCTTCCACGGGCTTGTTTGTGAATGAAGACCTGCCTCCGATGTCGAGCTTCCTGAACAAGACACTGACAGATTATCCGGGCTTACACATTTTGGATGCCAAACAAACGCAGGCAAGCGGCTTGTTGGATGCGGAGAAAGGGAAGTACTACCCGGAAGTTTTCCTGTACGGCAATTACAACCTTTATGAGCAGGATACATTGGCGGCCAAAACCGCGCCGGATTGGGCCGTTGGTGTGGGTGTCAGTATTCCATTATTCGACAGCTCAGGTCGTTCCGACAAAGTGAAAGCTGCGCACAGTGCGATGACTCAGGTGAATTATCTGCGGGCTCAGGCTGAACAGGATCTGAGTGTATTGGTTGAGAAAACCTACCGCGAGGCCTCTCAGGCACTGGAAGAGTATGAAGGTTTGGCTTCCAGTATTACGCTGGCGGAAGAAAGCGTTGCCTTGCGTGAAAAAGCATTCAGTCAGGGGCTTTCAACATCTCTGGATGTGGTGGATGCGGAGCTCTATCTGGCCAGTGTGAGAACGCAGCGTGTGGCTGCGTCCTATCACTATGTTATCGCTTTATCCAAGTTACTGGCCGTCAGTGGCGACATTAACGCTTTTGACAATTATGAAAATTACAAAGGACTTAAGGTTAACTGAAATGAGTAAGTTGAAAACGCTGGCAGTGATTGTGCCTGCCATTGCACTGACAGGCTGGCTGGGTTATCGGTTTTGGGCGGCTTATCAGCCTCAGCCTGAACGTTTGCAAGGGCAGATTGAGGCGCAACAATATAATATCTCGTCGAAAGTTGCCGGGCGGATTGATCAGGTTCTGGTTCGCAAAGGCGATAAAGTGAGTGAAGGTCAGTTGATCTTCACGCTCCTCAGCCCGGAAATTGACGCCAAACTGGAACAGGCAAAAGCCAGTCAGCAGGCCGCCGGTGCTTTGGCGGATGAAGCGTCCAATGGTGCGCGTGCGCAGGAAATAGCCGCCGCGCAGGATCAGTGGCAGAAAGCCAAGGCAGCATCGACCCTGAGCGAAAAAACTTATCGTCGTATCAACAACCTTTACCGCGAGGGTGTGGTTGCCGAGCAGAAACGTGATGAAGCCTACACACAATGGCAGGCATCCCGCTATACAGAACAGGCCGCTTACCAGATGTATGAAATGGCCAAAGAAGGGGCGCGGGAAGAAACCAAACGCGCTGCACTGGAAAAAGAACGGATGGCCGCGGGTGCGGTTGCCGAAGTGGAAGCCTATGCTGCGGATACCAAAATTTCCAGCTGGCATAACGGTGAAGTCAGTCAGATTCTCCTGCATGATGGTGAACTGGCGCCACAGGGGTTTCCCGTGGTGAGTATTGTGGATATGGATGATGCCTGGTCGGTGTTTCATGTTCGTGAAGACAGGCTGAAAGATTTCGCCAAAGGCAGCCAGTTTGAAGCAAGGATCCCTGCATTGGGTGAGACGCAATACAAGTTTCAGGTGACGCATCTCTCTGTGATGGGGGACTTTGCAACCTGGCGGACCACCGACGCACAGCAAGGATTCGATATGCGGACGTTTGAGGTGGAAGCCCGGCCAATACAGCCCATTGATGGCTTACGTGTGGGCATGAGTGTGCTGGTGGAGTGATATGTGGCTGACCGCAATAAAACGTGAATGCAACATCATCAGGCAGGAGCCCTGGCTGAAAGCCATGCTGTTTTTCTTACCGGCTGCATTGTTTGTGCTGATGTGGTGGATTTTTTCTTACGGGATCGCCCGGGATCTTCCTGTCGGCGTGGTCGATCTGGATCAAAGCCGCTTATCCAGAGGATTAGTCCGGTACTACGATGCCAGTCCGACCCTGTCTGTTGCCCGGCAACTGAACAGTGTGGAAGAAGGATCGGCTTTACTGCGTCATGGCGAGATCTATGCGCTGGCCATTATCCCTGAATCCATGGAAGCCGAGACATTTCGGGGGCAGTCGCCAACCGTGGCTGTGTTTTATAACACGCAATTTATCCTGATCGCTAAACTGGTCAACAGTGCTTTTGTCTCAGCTCAGACAACCTATACCGCAGGTATTGATGCTCTGAAACACATGGCCAGCGGCACCGCTGTCCCGATTCAGGCACTCGGACAGGCGTTGCCGATTCGAAATCAGATTACGCCATTATTCAACAGTAACGCTCATTATGGTCAGTTTCTGGTTTCCGCAGCGATCCCGGCGATGTGGCAGATTTTTATGATCGCAACCACGGTTCTAGCACTGGCGGCTGAACAGCGCCGGCAGGGGTTGCTCGTCTGGCTGAATCAACAACCCATACAGCAGTTATGCGCCAAACTGGCGGTGTATGGCGTGCTCTACCTGATTCAGGGCATCCTGTTCTTGTGGGGGCTGTATGGTCTGCTTGGCTGGCCGATGCATGGCAGCTGGGGCATCTTGCTGCTTGCTCAGATCCTGATGGTGTTTGCCTGCCTCAGCATGGGGACAATGCTGTTTTTCCTGACACTGGATGCAACCCGTACCATGAGTCTGGTCGCCGGATTTACGGCACCTGCATTTGCCTTTATGGGGATTACATTTCCAGCGACGGATATGCCGGTTCTTGCGGCAGTATGGCGTGCGTTGCTACCCGTGACGCATTACATTGAGATTCAGGTGCAGCAGGTCGATTATGGCAATCATCTGCAACAGGCCATGCCCCAGATGTTTGCCTTAATGTGTTTTGTTGTGGCTTTTGCGCTTGGGATTCTGCGGATGCTGTCCTGGCGGCGGAAGCAACAGGAGGTTCTGGGATGAGCTGGCGTGAATTAGTACTCCACGAATTCAAAGCGATTTTTACCAATCCGGCGATTCTCTTTACGGTTTTTGGCGGCGTGTTGATTTACTCGTTGATTTATCCGTTGCCTTACGCGAATCAGTTACCCCGTGAACAGCACATTGCTGTTGTGAACTTAGATCACAGCGCCATAAGCCGCGAATTGGTGCGGATGGTGGATGCAACCCCTCAGGTTCAGGTGATGCGAACGGCATCCAGCCTGGATGAAGCGAAACAATGGCTGCTCAATCAGGATGTGCAGGGGATGCTGGTTATTCCGGAGCATTTCTACCGTGATCTGTTACTGGGCACGAGTCCAACGGTGGCTTTTGCCGGAGATGCTGCTTTGTTTCTGGTCTATGGTACGGTTGTGGAAGGGCTGGCGACAGCAACAGGCACGCTCAGTGCCAAAGCGAAAGTTGTCCGTATGGTTGCAGCAGGGAACAATCTGACCCTTGCAAGCGAGCAGTATGCGCCCCTCAAACTGAATATGTTGCCGGTGTTCAATCCGACCATGGGGTATATCAATTACATCGTTCCTGCGGTCTTTGTTCTGATCCTGCATCAGACTTTGCTGATCGGTTCAGCATTGGTTGGAGCCGCCCATCAGGAATCACGCCAGCGTGGAGAGATCCCGTACACCATGGCTTATGCGCCCTGGAAAATGATCATGGTCCGGGTGTCATTGTTTACGTTGATCTACCTCCCCCTGACAGCATATTACTTTGGTCTGAGTTTCGAATCCTATGGCATCAGTCGTCTGGCACAGATCGGTGATTTGATTGCCATGACGCTTCCTTTCCTTGTGTCGGTGACATTGCTGGGGATTGTGCTTGGCGAATTGGTTCCCCGAAAAGAACTGGTGACTGTGATTGTGTTGCTGAGTTCTTTGCCTTTGGTATTTTCTGCCGGATTTGTCTGGCCGGTTTCTGCGTTACCTGAGCCTGTTGACTGGCTGGCACAGTGGTTTCCTTCGACACCAGCGATCAATGGTTTCCTGAGGCTCAATCAAATGGGCGCAAGTTTTGCGCAGGTCGGTCATTGGTGGATACATCTCTGGGGCCTTGCCGGACTTTATCTCTGTATCGCGCTGGGCCTGATGCTGAGAAAGCAAACAATGCAGCGAATGCATTCCGTCAGTGCAATGGATAACAGAGTTGAATAGGCAATAGGCAGGGACTGTGTTAAAACAACACCTTCATTTATGCTGAATGTCAGGGAAAGAAATTTGAACCGGTTATTATCCTTTGAAGCACTGATGGTCCTGGATGCGATTGAACGCCGGGGGAGTTTTGCTGCTGCCTCTGAGGAGCTAGGGCGTGCACCTTCTTCCCTGAGTTATCAGGTGCAAAAGCTGGAGCAGGATTTAGATCTGGTGATCTTTGACCGATCCGGACATAAGGCTGTATTTACCAAAGCAGGCCGGTTACTGCTGGAACGAGGGCGGCTGTTGTTAACTGCTGCGGATGAAATGGTTTCGGATGCAACCGCACTGGCCCACGGGTGGGAGCTGGAACTGACCATCGCCTATGACGGCTTAGTACGGCTGGATTGGATGTTCCCCATTGTTGAAGCGCTGGGTCAGAAAAGCAAAACCCGCTTGAAATTCAGTGAAGAAATTCTGGCGGGGTGCTGGGAAGCACTGGCACAGGACAGGGCGGATATTTTGATCGCTCCGGCACCCAGTGTGGCACCACCGGAAGTGAAAATTCAGCCGTTGGGTAAAATGGATATTGTCTGGGTCGCGCATCCGGATCATCCAATTCACCGCCATAAAGATCCGCTCGCTCCGGCTGTTCGCCAGCAATATCGGGGAATCGCGGTGGCCGATACGGCGAGAAATCTACCTCCGATTACGCGTAATATTCTTGAAGAGCAGCCGTTATTAACGGTTTCCAGTATGCATGACAAGTTGATTGCGTTGCGTGCTGGATTGGGCATTGCAACCATTCCGAGTGATCTGATTCAGGACGATCTGGCAAAGGGGACACTGGTCATGATTGGAGATGATCCGGTTCATGAGTTTGAACTGGTGCTGGCCTGGAACCGAAGCCGTATGGGTAAAGCTAAATCCTGGGCCATTCAGCAGTTGGAGCAGCTTTGGAAAAAGCACCTTCATCAGTGATTTCGCCAAGCACGCAGGTTCTTGCTGAGCCTGCGTGCTGATTTTCAACACCAATCGGCTAGATTTGTTCAGCCTCCGTCTGCAGTGGTAACAAAAGCTCTGCGGTCTGATCTTCAAAATGAATGGCCACCTGAAAACCACTTTTTCTGGCCAGTGCCAGCATTCCCTGATTGGTGGGCATGGTGATTCCGGTTAAGCGCTGGATGCCACGATGCCTGCAATACTGAATGATGGTATTGAGCAGCATACTTCCCAAGCCTTGCCCCTTTAGATCAGAACGGACTAACACGGCGAACTCGGCTTCTTCATTTGTCGGGTCTGAAACTGCACGGCTGACGCCAAGAATGTCGCTTTCTTCATGGGTATCCGGGTCCAGTTGTACCGCGATATAAGCCATTTCCCGGTCGTAATCGATCTGAGTCAGATTGGCTAATGCTTCGTGATTGAATTCTCCGACTTCAGAAAAGAATCGGTTGTACAAATCATCGTGGGATACCCGGGCGATAAAGGCTTTGTGCTTTGGTTCATCCTCCGGTCGAATGGGGCGGAGTAATACAGGCGTCCGGTCTTTGAGGGCGGTCAGTAACTCCAGCTCTTTCGGATAAGGGCGAATGGCGAGGCGTTGTTGTGTGTCTCCGGAAAATGGGCGGATCGCCATTGACGCATCAATCACCGTCATTTCTTCGCCTGCGGCCAGCAGTGGGTGAATATCAAGCTCGGTGATTTCAGGGCAATCAATGATGAGCTGAGATAGCTTAACCAGCAGCTTACACAACGCGGGAATGTCCAATCGATCCGGCAAACTTCGTTGCTTGATTTTACCGGTTTTCAAAGCATTGATGACCAGGTATCGGGCCAGGGCCATGTTCAGCGGCGGGATTGCGACCGCGGCATCACGGTGAATGTCCCATTCCGCGGCTTCGTCTCCAATCAGGATCACAGGCCCAAATACGGGGTCGGTATGAACGGCAATCCGTAATTCCTGAGCACCTGCGCGGTTTGCCATGCGTTGTACCAGAAGTCCTTCGATGCGTGCTTTCGGGTAATTGAGTGAGACCCGATCCAGAATCGCCTGAGATGCATTGGCAACTTCCGCCGCCGTTCTCAGGTGCAGCATCACCCCATGTACTTCAGACTTGTGGCGAATATCCGGCGAACGCAGCTTGACTGCAACCGGATAGCCGATTTGTTCAGCAATATGTGCCGCTTCAGCCGGGTCGGAAGCGATCCAGGTGGGCAGCGTCTGAAAACCATAGTTTTCCAGTAACGGACGCACTTCATGGGTTTCCAGATGATCAATCTGCTGTGCCAGCAGTTGATCAAGTAATTGATGGACGTGCTCCGGATGGCTTTGTGTTTCACCGAAAGAAGAGGGCGTTTCCATCAGCTGTTTCTGGTTGCGGCGGTATTCCACCAAATGCATGAATGCAGTGACCGCGCTTTCCGGAGTCCGGTATGCCGGAAATCCAGCCTGTGTAAAAACTTGCCGGGCTTTTTGTGCCTGATTCTCGCCCGCCCAGTTACTCAGAATATTGAAGTGGATTGTTCTCGGGTGTTGTTTCAGAACCTGCACCAGGTGCTCTGCCGTTTCTTTACTCGGCGCGATAGCGGAAGGAGAATGCATGATCAGCAGGGCATCAAAGTCATCACTGTCGAGCAGGATTTTTGTGGCAGCTTCATAGCGAGAGATGTCCGCATCACCGACGATATCAATCGGGTTGGAAGGTGCCCAGCTGGCCGGTAAAACACGGGACAATTTGTCGACTGTCTCCTGATTTAAGGTCGCCAGTTTTCCGCCACGTTCTGTTAAGGCATCGACCGCCATAATTGCCGGTCCGCCGCCATTCGTCAGAATCGCAAGCCGTTCACCGCGAAGCGGGACAGCATGCGCCAGTGTTTCTACGGCCGCGAACAAATCATGGGTGTTATGGACACGCAGCATCCCCGAGCGCCGGATCGCTGCGTCATAAACTGCATCTAACCCAATTTCTCCCCCGGTATGCAGATGTGCAGCCGCACTGCCGATTTTGGTACGGCCACTTTTGAGCACCAGAATCCGGCGATTGCGTGCCGCCGCACGGGCCGCCGACATAAAGCGTCTGGCATCCCGGATGGAGTCGATATAAAGCAGAATTGCCTGTGTTTTACTGTCGCGGCTCAGG